>NZ_JBFACT010000030.1:0-100616 GCF_040640995.1 Amycolatopsis sp. NPDC021455
CCTGACCAAAAGCCGTGAAGGCCTCCTTCCCGGCTCTTATGGCCGGGAAGGAGGCCTTCACGGACTTCGGCCTAGCTCACCGCGGTGATCTGCACCAGCGAGGTGCCGACCGTGACGCCGGTGTCGGTCTGCACGGCCAGCTGGCCACGCAGGGTCCGGCCCGCCGCCGGGGCCGAGGTGACGGTCACCGTCGCCGGCACCGTCCACGAGCTCCCCGACGCCCGCGGCGCGTTCGCGTCGGTCACCGCGACCGAACCGAACGCCGGGTTGGTGAACACGTCGAGGTAGTCGTAGGCGGTGGTGCCGCCGGGCACCGCGTACCCGTCGACGAGCGCCACCCACACGCCGGGTGCCGGGTTGGGGATGGTCACCGACTCCTCGGAGTCACCGTCCGCGCTGACCCCCGCCTGCACGCAGGAGCCGATCGTGCAGTTGTACAGCACCAGGTCGAGGTCCGTGCCCACGACGGCGGGGCTGCCGATCGTGGCGGTCAGCGACGTCGAGCCCGGCGTCACCGCGATCTGGTACTGCTGCTGCGTGCCCTCGGCGATCGACGGCCGCTGCACCTTGGCGCTGCCCAGTGTGGCGCCGTTCAGCTTGCCGGTGAACGCGCCGAGCGAGTTCTGCACGGTGTAGGACCGCGCGATCGGCGTGTTCAGCGCGGCCGAGGCGATCGTGTCCGGGTTCGGCGAGATCGCCGTGCCCAGCACCGTCGCCGACAGCTTGTACGCCGCTTCGTCCACATCGGACGTCCGCCGCGCCTCGACGACGATCTCCCACACGCCCGGCAGCGGGTTGGCGACGGTCCGGCTGGTCGGCGTGCCGCCGGCACAGCCCGCGCCCGCGTCGGGCAGGTAGCACGCGGTCGTGGCGGTGCTGGCCTCGGCCGGGACACCGGTCGGGTCGTACCGCAGGAACCGCACCTGGCCCTTGCCCGGGGCGCCGCCGCCGGCGTCCAGGTCGACCTTCAGCGCGCTGGCGCCCTGCGGCACCCGCACGAAGTAGCTGGTCGCCTGGTTGCGGGCGATCTTGCCCGAGACGTCGACCTGGAAGCCCTTGCCGGCGACGAACTCCTGCGGCGCGAAGACCGTGTTGAGGGTCTGCACGTCGATGCCGATCGTCAGCGGGTTGTCCAGGTACAGCAGGGCCGAGTGGACACCGGCGTTCTTCGGGTTGACCTTGACGTCGAACTTCACCGGGGTGTTCAGCGGCAGGACCACTGTGGACCCCGAGGAGAACGTGCCGTCGTTGCCGACCCACCGCACGAAGTACGGCACCGGGTGCGCCGAGCCCGTGGTGCGGGTGATCGTGTAGGTCCGGGTGTACGCCTTGCCGGTGGTCACGCCTTCGCGGTCGTGGATGCCCACGCCCGTGTTCGGCTTGGCCAGCAGGCCCGACAGCGCGGTGTGCACCTCGACCGACGTCGAGACGGCGTCCGGCTTCGGGTTGAGCGAAAGCGCGACGAACGCGGCCGGGACGTTGAACAGGCCCGCGCCCTGGGCGTACGCGCCGATGCCCGGCACGAACCGCGCGGTCGACTTGATCGCCGCCCGCAGCTGCGCGACCGGCGGCCGCTGGCCGTTGTGCGTCGCCTTGTACGCGCTCACCAGCAGTGCCGCCGCGCCGGTCGCCTGCGGCGCGGCCATCGACGTGCCCTGCAGCATCGCGTAACCGGCCGGCAAGGTGTACGTGCCGGGAACCGGGCTCGGCGCTTCCCACCGCGGGGTGGTCGAGATCGCCGCGCCGGGCGCGATGATGTCCGGCTTGAAGCCGCCGTCCTCACGCGGGCCGCGCGAGGAGAACGGGTGCATCGACTCGGGGTTCTTCGTGACCGAGCCGTAGTTCGACAGCCAGGTCTCCTTGGTGATGTACGAGCCGACCGAAATCGCGTCCGTGGCCACCGACGGGTCGCCGACGGTGTTCGCCCCGGCGCCGCTGTTGCCCGCCGAGATGAAGATCTGGACGTTGTACTCGGCGATCGTGCGGTTGTAGAGCTCCGCGCGGGCGTTGTTGCCGTCGTTGAGGGCCGGCAGGCCGCCGATCGAGATGTTGATGACGTCGGCGCCGTGGCTGGCGGCGTAGACGACGCCGTCGATCAGGCCCGAGGAGGTGCAGGCGCTGCCGGTGAGGCAGACCTTGACCGCGAGGACCTTCGCGCCCGGGGCCGCGCCGTCCATCTTGCCGCCGAACAGGTCGTTGCCGGTGGCGATGCCGGCGACGTGCGAGCCGTGCTCGGCGCCGGCGATGCCGATGCCGACATAGCCCGGCTTGTCGGTCTGGACCACGAAGGCCATCCGCTCGGCGATGTCGGTCGCCGGGTTGTCCGTGCCGAAGAAACCGACGTCGTACTTCTTGTTGTAGTCGGTCATCGGCTTCTCGTCGGTGAAGTCGCCGTTGCCGTTGAGGTCGACCCGGACCTCCTTGGTCGCGCTGTCGAGCAGCACACCCCAGGAGTCGGCGCGGTCGCCGTCGCGGTTGACGTCGCCGCCGGTTTCGCTGTCCGCGGCGCCCAGGTCGCCCGCGGTCTCGCCGAAGAGGCCGAACGTGTACGGGCCGCCGGTCGCCGGGGCCGTCCAGGTCTTGCCGTTGGCGGTGAAGGTGCCGGTGTAGGTCTGGGTGGACTGCTTGACCCAGGTGCCGTCACCGGAGTTGGTGGCGTTGGCGTTGTACCAGTCGACGATCTTGCGTTCGCCGTGGCTGGTGGTGGCCAGCGCGGGGGAGTCGAGGTCGACGCCGGAGTCGAGCACCGCGACCGTGGTGTCCTTGCCGTCCCAGTTGGGCAGGACCTGGCCGAACTGCGCCGCGTACGTGTCCCCAGTAGGCAGGTACGGGTTGACGCGAGGGGTGTTCTTGCCCGGGGCCGGCTGCGGCAGCGGGGTGGTCGCGCCGTCGGGCTTCGGGTCGTCGCGCTGGATGAGGCCGTCGACGTCGACGGCGTTCACCGACTTGAGCTTCGCGGCCTTCTCGGCCTTGTCCGGCGGGATGCTGACCTTGACGTAGTCGAGCTTCGCGTCGGTGGACTGGACGACCCCGCCGAGCGCCTTGAGCTCGTTCACGGCGGCGCCGGTCTGGCCCTTCTCGGCGGCGATCAGCAGCGTGACGTCCGGCTTCCCGGCCTTCTCGGCTTCGGCGACGAGCGCGCGGTCGTGCTCGTCGAGGGTCTTGCCGTCGGCCGCGCCGTTGGAAGGCGGGGCCTGCTGGGCGGAGGCCACCGGAACGGCGACGCCGAGGACGGAGGCGCCGAGTGCGGTGGCGAGGACGGTGATCCCGGCCCGCCGTCTCCAGCGCGATCTGTGCTGTGTCATCCGAGCAGTACACAGGGTGGGATCTTCGTCAGCAATCAGACAGTTAGCCCATAGACCGCAATTGGTTGCGAGCCGAATGGCGTAACCGGCTCGGCGGTTAGGCGGCCACCCGGAGCGGAGCTTTCACGTGAAAGCTCCGCCTTGCTACATGTGCGTATAGCGGGCTATATTCACGTGTAGTCGACTACATGCACGTATAGGACCACTGATGAGTACCGAAGACCTCACCGCACGGGCCCGGATCCGTGACGCCGCCATCAAGCTCTTCACCGAGCGGGGCATGGAGAAGACGTCGATCCTCGACATCGCCGGGGAAGCCGGGGTGTCGGGCGGCCTGATCCGCCACCACTTCGGTTCCAAGGACGGCCTGCGCGAGGCGTGCGACACCTACGTCTTCGACGAGCTGGTGCGCTTCAAGGAAGAGGCGCTGGAAAAAGGGCACGCGGACCCGGGTTTCATCCCGACGTTCGACGCCCGCCAGCTGCTGTTCCGCCGCTACATGGGGCGCGCGATGATCGACGGCTCCGAAGCGGCGGCGGCGCAGTTCGTCGACATCGTCGACGGCACCGAGCGCTACTTCACCGAGGCGGGGCTCGACATGCCGGACCCCCGCGCGGTCGGCGCCGCACTGGCCGCGATGACCGGCGGGCTGATGATCCTGCAGGACCACGTGGCGCGGGCGCTCGGCGAAGAGCCGGGCACGCACGAAGCGATGCTCCGCATGATGACCGCGGCCGGGTACATCTTCACCCACCCGCTCGCCGGTTCCGAACTGCTCGACAAGGCCCGCGAAGTGCTGGCCAGGGGAAGCGCGAAACGAAAGGAATGACGATGGCCGAAGCGATCACCGCCGACGGCCTCACCAAGGCGTTCGGCCGGACGAAAGCCCTCGACGGGCTCGACCTGACCGTCCACACCGGCGAGGTGCACGGCTTCCTCGGGCCCAACGGCGCCGGCAAGACCACCACGATCCGCGTCCTGCTGGGGCTGATGCGGGCCGACGGCGGCCGCGCCACCCTGCTCGGCGGCGACCCCTGGACCGACGCCACCGAGCTGCACCGGCGGCTCGCGTACGTGCCGGGCGACGTCACGCTCTGGCCCAACCTCACCGGCGGCGAGGTCATCGACCTGCTCGGCCGGCTGCGCGGCGGCCTCGACACCGCCCGCCGCGCGGAGCTGATCGAGCGCTTCGACCTCGACCCGCGCAAGAAGGGCCGGACGTACTCGAAGGGCAACCGGCAGAAGGTCGCGCTCGTCGCCGCACTGGCGTCCGATGTGGAACTGCTGGTCCTCGACGAGCCGACGTCCGGGCTCGACCCGCTGATGGAGGAGGTGTTCCGGCAGGTCGTCGCGGAGGAACGGGAACGCGGCGACCGGACGGTGCTGCTGTCCTCGCACATCCTCTCCGAGGTCGAGGCGCTGTGCGACCGCGTCACGATCATCCGGAGCGGCCGGACCGTCGAGTCGGGGACCCTGGACGAGCTGCGGCACCTGGGCCGGATCACCATCGACGCGTCGCTCGCGCGGGTACCGGCGGATCTGGCGTCACTGCCCGGGGTCCACGACCTGAGCACGTACGGCTCGCACGTCCACCTGTCCGTCGACCAGACATCGCTGGACGACGTGATGCGGCACCTCGCCGGGGCCGGGCTGCGGAGCCTGGTGAGCCGTCCGCCGACCCTGGAAGAGCTGTTCCTGCGGCACTACCGCCACGACGAGCCGGTCGGAGCGGGACGATGACCGGGACCTGGGCGCTGCTGCGGCTGGTGCTGCGGCGGGACCGCCTGCTCATGCCGGTGTGGATCCTCGGTCTCACGCTGGCGCCGATCGGGTACCTATCGTCGATCAAGGCGGCTTACCCGGATGCCGTGTCGCGGCAGCACTTCTACGACCTCAACGCTTCGAGCGCCACCTTCGTGGTCCGCAACGGCCCGCTGTACGGCTCTTCCGTGGGGAACCTTCTGGCGTGGCAGTGCGGGTTCGTGCCGGTCGTCGTCGGCCTGATCGCGCTGCTCACCGTGGTCCGGCACACCCGGACCGAGGAGGAGGCGGGCCGCCGCGAGCTCACCGGCGCGACGGTCGTCGGACGGCACGCGGGACTCGCGGCGGCCGTGATCGCCGCCTGTGGCGCGTGCCTGGTCCACGGGCTGCTGGTGGGATTCGGTCTGGCGGCCCAGGGCGTCCCGGCGGCGGGGGCGTTCGCGCTGGGTCTCGGGTTTTCCTTGGCGGGCTGGGTGTTCGCCGGCGTCGGCGCGGTCGCCGCCCAGCTCACCTGGGGTGCGGGCGGAGCGCGGGGGCTCGGGATCGGCGCGCTGGTCCTGGCCTTCCTGCTGCGCGCGGCGGGCGACAGCAGCGCGTCGGCCGGCTGGCTCGCGTGGCTGTCGCCGATCGGCTGGGCGCACCGGCTCCGCCCGTTCGCGGGGGAGCAGTGGTGGGTGCTCGCCCTGGCTGTCGTCGCGACCGGCCTGCTGGTCGTCTCGGCGGTCGCGTTGTCCGCGCGCCGGGACCTCGGCGCGGCGCTGCTCCCGGCCCGGCTCGGGCGTTCCGGCGCGAAGCCGTCACTGCGGTCGCCGCTGGCGCTGGCCTGGCGGCTGCAGCGGGGGACGCTGCTGGTCTGGACCGGGTGCCTCGGGCTCGTCGGCCTGCTGATGGGCGGGGGCGCGAAGAACGTCGCGGAGATGATGCGGGACAACAAGGCGGTCGGGGAGGTGTTCTCCCGGCTGGGTGGCGGAGGCGCGGTGACGGACGCGTACCTGGCCGGGACGATGACGTTGTTCGGGCTCGCGGCCGCGGGTTACGCGGTGCAGGCGACGCTGAAGCTGCGGGCGGAAGAGGCGGCGGGCCGGGCGGAACCGGTCCTGGCGACGGCGGTCGGCCGCCTCGGCTGGGCTCTCGCGCACCTGACGTTCGCCTTGGCGGGCTCGGCGTTCGTGCTGGCGGTGACGGGCTTCGCGACCGGCTTGACGTCCGGCGTCCCGCTGGTCCCGGCGGCATTGGCCCAGCTGCCGGCGGTGTGGGTGCCGGCGGGACTGGCGGCGGCGCTGATCGGCTTCTTCCCGCGCTTCGCCGCGGCGGCGTGGGGGCTGCTGGCGGCGTTCCTGCTGCTGTCGCTGGTCGGTTCGGCACTGCGGTGGAACGACGTGGTGCTGGGACTCTCGCCGTTTTCGCACATGGCGAGGCTGCCGGGAGGGACGTTCAGTCTCGCGCCGGTTCTGTGGTTGCTGGCGATCGCTTTGGTTTCGGGCGCGGGCGGCCTGGCGGCGTTGCGCCGCCGTGACATGCCGGTGGGATGACTTGGCGGCAACCGAGGGAGTCGAACCCTGCGCGGCTTGTGAAGGCGGCGCCCATGGACCGGCCCTGACCCTTCGGCGGGCGACGGCTGCCAGTGGTGACAACGCTTGGAGGTACCCGGATATTTCACGACTTATGCGTGTTTCACCCGGATGGGTCGGGCTGGCACAGTGGTCCGCATGGATGATCTCCTGCTGCGCCGCGTCCGCGTGGGTCTCGGGGGCGACCTCGCGGACGTCCGGGTGAACGACGGCCGGGTCACGTCGATCACCGGGCCGGGGTCCGAGGGGTTCGCGGCGCGCGTGGTCGACGGGCACGGCGGGACGCTGCTGCCGGGGCTGGTCGACGCGCACGTCCACCTCCTGCAGTGGGCGACGTTCCGGCGCCGGATCCCCTTGCACGCGGCCCGTTCGGCGGGGGAGGCGATCGAGCTGCTGCTCGCGCACCTGCTGGCGACGCCGGCGCCGCAGACGGAGCTCGTCGTCGGCGCGGGGTTCCGCGACGGGCTGTGGCCGGACAAGCCGCACAAGGACCTGCTGCAGCGGGCGCTGCCCGGCCGCGCGGTCGCGTTGTTCAGCGCGGACCTGCACACGCTGTGGCTGAGCCCGGCGGCGCTGAAGCTGATCGGCCGCGACCACCCGACCGGCGTGCTGCTGGAGGGCGACTGCATGACCGCGACGGCCCAGCTCCCGACGGCGGCGATCGACGTCCAGGACCGGTGGGTGGCGGAAGCGGTTTCCGCGGCGGCCGCGCGCGGCGTGACGCGGATCGTCGACTACGAGTACGCGGACACGGTGGCGGACTGGACCCGCCGCGGGGCTCCGGCGGCCCGCATCTCGTGCGTCATCGCGAAGCACCTCCTGGACCGGACCATCGAGCGCGGCCACCGCACCGGCGACGTCCTGCCGGGTTCGGACGGGCTGCTGACGGTCGGGCCGTTCAAGCTCTTCGTGGACGGGTCCCTCAACACGCGCACGGCCTATTGCCACGACCCCTATCCCGGTGGCGATTCGCCGGGCTCGCTGGAACTGCCGCCTGACGAACTGGTTCCGTTGATGCGGCGGGCGTTCGACCACGGCCTGCTCCCGGCGGTGCACGCGATCGGCGACCGCGCGAACACGATCGCGCTGGACGCGTTCGAGGAGGTCGGCTGCCCCGGCCGCATCGAGCACGCGCAGCTGCTCGCGGCGTCGGACGTCCCCCGGTTCGCTTCGCTGGGGGTGATCGCGGCGGTCCAGCCGGCCCACCAGCCCGACGACCGTGACGTCGCCGACCGCCACTGGCACGGCCGCACCGAGCGGGCGTTCCCGTACCGTTCGCTGCTGGAATCGGGCGCGCGCCTGGAGTTCGGCTCGGACGCCCCGGTCGCCCCGCTGGACCCGTGGGACGGCATCACCTCGGCGATCTCCCGCACGGACGACGACCGCCCACCGTGGCACCCGGAGCAGGCGCTCTCCCTCCCCGACGCCTTGGCGGCGTCCTCCGGCGGCCGTCGCGGGGTGGCGGTGGGCGACGTCGCGGACCTGGTGCTGACGGCGGCGGACCCGTCGGTGCTGTCGCCGGCGGACCTGCGCGGTCTCCCGGTGACGGCGACGATCGTCGACGGGCACGTCACGCACCAGGTTTGAGTCAGGGTCTTGCGTTGTCCACCGGACAACGGAAAAGATCCCACCGTGCATGTGACAACGTTGTCGCCGAGGACCCGGACGCGCGTCCTGGCCACCCTGCTCGCCGGAGCCACGACGATGGCTCTCGCCGTTCCCGCCGAAGCCGGTCCCCGGTTCGCCGACGACCCCACCACCCTCGTCGACACCTCGATCGGCAACAACGGCGACGGCACCACCTTCCCCGGTGCCACCACGCCGTTCGGGATGGTCCAGCTCAGCCCGGACACCCAGCTCAAGAAGTACGCGTCCTACGACTACGCGCAGGACACCACCCTCGGCTTCAGCCACACCCACCTCTCCGGCGTCGGCTGCCAGACCATGGGCAACTTCCGGTTCATGCCCACCACGGGCGCCGTCACCAGCAGCGACCCCGCGCGGTACGGCGCCAAGTTCAGCCACGCCGACGAAACCCGGCAGCCGGGGTACTACGGCGTCAAGCTCGGCAACGGCGTCGACGCCGAACTGACCGCCACCCAGCGCACCGGCCAGCACCGCTTCACGTTTCCGGGCGGAACGAGCGAGAACGTGCTCATCGAGGTCGGCGAAAGCAACGGCTACACCTACGCCGGCGAGGTCCACGTCGTCGGCGACGACACGGTCGAGGGCTGGCTGCAGGGCGGCAACTTCTGCTGGGAGACGCAGAAAGAGCGCTACAAGGTCTTCTTCAGCGCCAAGTTCGACCGCGAGTTCACGAGTTTCGGCACCTGGACCGACACCAAGCTGACACCGAACCAGCGTGACGCGAAGCTCGGCAGTCAGCGCACCGGCGCCTGGCTCACCTTCGGCACCGACAAGAACCAGGTCGGCGCCTCCGTCGGGCTCTCCTACACCTCCATCGACGGCGCCCGCCTGAACCGCGCGGCCGAGCAGCCGAAGTCGTTCGACAAGGCGCGCAAGGCCGCCCACGACACCTGGCAGGACGAGCTGAACCGCCTGCGCGTCGCCGGCGGGACGACGGCCGACCAGCGGACCTACTACAGCGCGCTCTACCGGTCGTTGCTGCACCCGTCCGTCGGGTCCGATGTGGACGGTTCGTACCGCGGCTTCGACGACGTCGTCCACCGCGGCCGCGACACCTACTACCAGATGTTTTCGCTGTGGGACACCTACCGCTCGCAGAACCAGCTGGTCGCGCTCCTGCACCCGGACAAGGCCGCGGACATGACCAAGTCCGTCCTCAAGATCTACCGGGACGGCGGCTGGGTCCCGCGCTGGGCGCTGGCGAGCGGCGAGACGAACGTGATGAGCGGCGACCCCGTCACGCCGTGGGTGGTCGACAACTACCGCCGCGGCCTCCTCGACGACCGGACCGCGCGTCAGCTGTTCGACGCGTTGTGGCGCAACGCCAACGAAGTGCCGAAGGACCAGTCGATCTTCCGCGGCCGCGACGGCAACCCGACGTACGTGAAGAACGGCTGGATCGGCTACCAGGACCTGCCCGGCTACACCTACGGCGACACGCGTCAGGCCGGGTCGGCGACCCTCGAGTACGCCCTCGCCGACTGCGCGCTGTCCACAATGGCTTCCGGCCTGGGCTACCGCGACAAGGCGGCGACGCTGCGGGCGCGCTGCGGAAACTTCGCGAAACTGTGGGACACGAGCGTCGAATCCCACGGCTTCACCGGGTTCCCGCGCACGAAGGCGGCGGACGGTACCGGCGTCGGCGACCCCGACCCGGCGAAGTCCACCGGGTTCCACGAGGGCACGCCGTGGCAGTACCAGTGGCTGGCCCAGCAGGACACGGCGAAGCTGTTCGGCCTGATGGGCGGCCCGGCGCAGGCGGAGAAGCGGCTCGACACCTTCTTCGACATGCCGCTGCTGCTCACCGACCCGGCGAAGGCGGCCAAGGACTCGTGGGTCCACGGCGCGTACGACTACCACAACAACTTCGCCTTCAACCCGAACAACGAGCCCGACCTGCACGCGCCGTGGATGTACAGCTGGACGGGCGCGCCGTGGAAGACGTCGGCGGTGCTGCGCGCGGCGCGGACGTTGTTCACCGACACGCCGTACGGCATGCCGGGCAACGACGACCTCGGCACCATCTCGTCGTGGCTCGTCTTCGGCATGGCCGGGATCTTCGAAGCCCAGCCGGGCTCCGGGACGTACCTGCTCAGCACGCCGATGTTCGAGAAGGTCGAAATCCGCCCGGACGGTGGCCGGAAGATCGAGATCGAGGCGCCCGGCGCGAGCGCGGCCAAGCTCCAGTACACAAAGGACGTCCGGATCGGACAGCGCGGTTACGACCGCGGCTGGATCTCGCACGCGGACCTGCTCCGCGCGGGCAAGATCCACTTCTCCTTGGGTGACATCCCCACAGCGTGGGGGACGCACTGGGCGCCACCCGCGATGTAGCGGACCCGGACAGCCCGGTACGAACGGTGCGAAAAGTGCCTCCACGTGCGGTGCGCCCCTATTTCTGCTGAGCTGGAGGCATGTCCGACACGAAGACGACGGCGACCGAGAAGTTCTTCCGGGTCGCGATCGCGATCAAAGGCCTCGACGGCGCCCTGCAGGTCGTCGGGGCGCTGATCCTCGCGTTCGTCCCGGCGGCGGCCGTCAGCGGGTTCACCCACGCCGTGATCACCCGCGACCTGCTCGGCGACCCGTCCGGCACGCTGGCGCGCCACCTCGAGTCGGCCACGGAGAACTTCCTCCACGGCGACACGAAGACCTTCGCCGTCGCGTACCTGCTGGCTCACGGGCTGATCAAGCTCGGCCTGGTGTGGGCGCTGGCCCGGAAGATCGTCCGCGCCTACCCCGTCGCGGCGCTGATCCTCGCCGCGTTCGTGGTCTACGAGATCTTCCGGGCCGTGCACACCCACTCGATCGCGTTGCCGTTCTTCGCCGCGCTCGACGTCGTGATCATCGTTCTCGTGCTGCGCGAGTACCGTCAGCTGAAGCGGGCCGGGTAGGTCTACGCGGCGACGGGAAATCGGACCGTCGTGCTGTCGGCCGCCTCCAGGGGTTCGACGTAGATGGCGGTCGCGTTGTCCGAGCCGCCGCGGGCGAGCGCGGCGTCGACGAGCTCGGCGGCGCCGGTGCCGGGCTGCGCCAGCACGGCGCGGATCCCGCCGCCGGCGAGCGGTTTGTGGACGCCGTCGCTGGTCAGCAGCAGCCCCGCGCTCGGGGTCGCGACCGTGCCGATCTCGTGCGGTTCGGTGGTGCGCACGCTGGTCGTGACGACGTGCTCCATCCGCGGCGTCACCGGCTGGTGGCGGGCGCGGAAGTACTCGGCGAGCGTGTGGTCGGTGGTCAGGAGGGTCAGCGCGGTGCCGTCCCAGGCGTATGCGCGGGCGTCGCCGACCCAGGCGATGCGGTACCCGCCGTGCTCGGCGGGCATGGCGACGACGAGCACGGCGTCCCCGCCGCCCAGCTCGCGAACGGCCCGCTGCGCGGCGAGAACGGCCTCGACGGGTCCTTTGTGGACGGCCGTGCGCGCGGCGGCCGCGGCGGCGGTCCGGGCGGCCCGCGCGGCGGCGGGATCATCCCCGACCCCGTCGGCGAGAGCGAACACGACACCTGGCCCGCCGGCGGCGGCGTACGCGCCGACGGCGTCGGCGTTGAGTGAGCGCGGCCCCTGCGCGCTCGCGGTGTGCCACCGCGGGTAACCCGGACGTGTGGTGATCATCGCGGCCTCCTCGTCCCCTCTGACCTCCATGATCCGCGCCGAATCTGAGGACCGGCTGAGACTTTGCCGTGTACCGTGGGAAGGGGGTGGGGATGGAGTTCCGGATTCTCGGGCCGCTGGCGGTGTCGCGCGCCGACGGCCGCCCGGCCGCGCTCGGCGGGCGGAAGCCGCGGACGCTGCTGGCGGCGTTGCTGCTGGCCCGCGGGCGCGTGGTGCCCGACGAACGCCTGATTTCACTGCTGTGGGACGGCGAACGGCCCTCGACGGTCGACGCGCAGGTGTGCACGTACGTCTCCCGGCTGCGCAAGGCCCTGGGCCGCCCGGCGCGGCTCGTCCGGAGCAGTGGCGGCTACCTGCTGACGCCGGGTGGGACCGTCGACGCCGAGGAGTTCGAGCGGCTGGCCTCCTCCGGCCACGACGAGCTGCACGCGGGCCGCCCGGCCCGTGCGGCGGAGCGGTTCCGCGCCGCACTGGAGCTGTGGCGCGGTCCGGTGCTGGCGGGCGTCGCCGAACCGCTCCGCGCGGGCGAGGCGGCGCGGTTCGACGAGCTGCGGCTGACGGCACTGGAGGGCCGGCTCGAAGCGGAGATCGCGTCGGGCGACCACCTGCGGGCAGTGCCGGACGCGACCTCGCTCGTCCTGGATCACCCGCTGCGGGAGCGCGCGCGGGCCCTGCTCATGGCCGGGCTCTGCGCGAGCGGCCGGCCGGCGGACGCGGTGGCGGTGTACCACCGGGGCCGCCGGCTCCTCGACGAGCGGCTCGGGATCGCCCCGGGCCCGACGCTGCGGGCGGCGTACCAGCGGGTGCTGGACGCTCAGGCGGGGTAGGGCGCCGACTGGAAGTCGCGGTCGAGCTCGGCGGGCGAGCGCGGCAGCCAGTACCGGGCCAGTGTGTGGACCTGTTCCCGCGGCAGGCCGGGGTTGACGTGGCGGTGATCGGGTTTCGCGATGGACTGCAGTGCCCAGCCGAAGCCGATCATCGGGTCGATCCGCGCCCACCGGTGCCGGTCGATGCCGAGGACCATCTGCGCGCGCAGGACGGAGTGCCAGAAGTGGTAGCCGTTCGGCGGGTTCCCGTTCATGGTGTGCACTTCCGACTCCTCCGGAGCCCGCCGCGGGTCGAAGAGGACGCCCTGCCCGAAAGCGGCGAAGGCCTTGACCAAGCCGGCTTCGTCACCTCGGTAGAAGCGGTCGAAGTTGTCGAGCTGCAGCGTCGAAAGGGTCTTCAGCGGCCCTTCCACCGGCTTGACGAACTCGGCGTAGTTCTTCGGATAAGCCGGTTCCCGGCTCAGTTCGCGCCACTTCTCGTACAGGCCTTCCGGAGCGTTCTGCTGGATGAAGGGGAAGAACACGGCGTAGGCGTCCTGGACTTCCTGCGACGGGTGGTACAGCGCGATTTCGTCGAGCTGGTACCAGAGTTCGTTGGCCCGGCGGTCCCCGAGCATCCCGGGCACGGGCGGCAACCCGCCGTCGTCGGCGGCGGCGACTCCGGTGCCGGCTCCCATGAGCGCCACCCCGGCCACGGCGGCGGCCCCCACTTTGAGCAGGCTACGGCGATCGAGTGACATGAGTACCCCCTGACGCGGCGGCCCCCTGCCGCCGTCCGCCGCCAAGGTACGGAAGATTTCCATACTTTTTCTGTAAGATCGTTTCCGTGGAAGACAGCCGCGCACTGGAGAACTTGATCGCTTCGTACGCGGCACTGGTCGACGCGGGAGACTTCGCCGGAGTGGGCGCGCTTTTCACGGCGGGGGCGTTCGTGGGCAGCGGCGGCGTGGTGCGAGGCGCCGAAGAGGTCGAGCGAATGCTGCGCGAGTCGGTGATCGTGTACGAAGACGGGACCCCGCGCACGAAACACGTGACGACGAATGTGGCACTCGAGGTGACCGGCTCGACGGCGTGGGGGCGCGCTTACTTCACGGTGCTGCAGGCGCTTCCAGGCTTCCCGCTGCAGACGATCGCGGCGGGCCGGTACGAAGACCGGTTCACCTGTGTCGACGGCCGTTGGCGGTTCACCGAACGCCGGGCGACGGTGGACCTCGTCGGCGACGTCAGCCACCACCTGCGGCGCCGAAACTGATCTCGACCGGCGAGAGAACGATCCTCCCGGAGGGTAAGGTTGTCTCGCTGGGACGCCGTGGGCCGGCGATGGCTCATGGCGTCGGCCGAGCGGGCGGGAGGTGGCCGTGGTGACTCTGGCCGAGGCAGATGTCGGCGGCTGGTTTTCCGACGTACTCCCCGAATGGTCGAAGCTGCTGGCCGCCGCGATTGCCGGGGGGTTCGTCGTCTGGCTCGTGATCAGGACGGAGCGGCATCTGCGGTTGCACCGAGCCCGCCGGTTCTGGAAGACGATCGGGAGCCGGCATCCGTTCCTCGTGCTCGGTGCACCGGATCTCGAACCACTGAGCAGCTGGGAAAAGACCGGGATGGTCGGCAAAGGCGACATTCTCGCGCTGATGGAGGTCGAAGCCCAGCTGCGCCGGCTGGGCTTCTCCGGGCGGATCGTCGAGTCGAAGGAGCTGACGGCCCGGGACCTGGAATCCGACCTGGTGCTCATCGGCGGGCCGGACGGGAACTCCGTGACCGCGACCATGCTGGGAAAACTCGACCAGGCGGTTTCCTACGGGTTCGCGAAGGACCTCGGGCCTGAGCCCGGCGCGGTGTACGACAAGCGATCCAGCCGGGAAATCACCCCGGAGTATGACGATTCCGGGGATCCGACCAACGACTACGGCCTGATCATCCGTTCGGCGAACCCGCTCGCCCCGGAAAAAGCGGAGATCGTCATTCTCGCCGGGTGCTCGGGGTACGGGACCGTCGCCGCGGCCGAAAAACTGAGCGACCAGAAGTTCCTGCAGAAACTGAAGCGATTCCGGCACTTCGAGGTCCTCGTCGAGACGACGGTCGTGCGGGGCGCGCATTACAACACGAAGGTCCGTGATACCCGCGAAATCCGGCGGTCGCCGGCAGAGTGATGCCCGGGTCCCGCGGGACCCGGGCATCGTGCGTCAGCTCAGCAGGTCATAGACCGTGTAGCCGTCGACCGTCGTGGCGGTGAAGTTCGCCGTCACCCACTCGGTGATCTCCGACGAGCCGCCACCCGGCCCACCTCCCCGGCCGCCGTCGATGAAGTACTTGACCTCGCCCGCCGCGACGTACGCCTTGAACTCGTCCAGCGTCGGTGCCGGGTCGGAGCCGCTCCAGCCGCCGATGCCGATCACCGCCTTGCCGCTCGCCAGTTCCAGCGAGGCCGCGCTCTGCGAACCCGTCGTCGCCGCCGCCCACTTCGTCGTCGTCTTGGCCAGCAACGCACCGACTGCGCTCGAAGAGTCATCGAAGCCACCGAAGCCGCCCATGGCGCTCGACGTCGGTCCCGAAGACGGGATAGACCCGCTGTGCGCCACCGAAGCCGTCTCGACGCCGTACGCCGCCGTCGAGACACCCAGAGTCAGAACCAGCGCCGCCGCCACGACCGCCGCGGCGCGGCGCGGCGAAGGGACGCCCATCACCAGCACCGTGCCGACCAGCACGCCGAGCACCGCGACGATCCAGCGCAGCGCCGGGAACCACTCCGGTGTCCGGTCGAGCAGGATGAACGACCACACCGCCGTCACCACGACCATCCCGGCCAGCGCGGCCCGCGGCGCGACGTGCGCCCGGCCCTGCCAGAGCGCGCGGCCCGAAATCGCCACCAGCGCCGCGATCGCCGGAGCCAGCGCGACCGAGTAGTACGGGTGCACGGTGCCGCTCATGAAGCTGAACACCAGCGCCGTCACGACCAGCCAGCCGCCCCACAGCACCAGCGCCGCCCGCGTCCGGTCGGTGCGTGGCGCGCGGCGGGTGAACCAGAGCCCGGCGACCAAGCCGATCAACGCGGCGGGCAGCAGCCACGAGATCTCCGTGCCGAAGCTGGCGCCGAACATCCGGAACAACCCCGTGGAGCCGCCGAACCCGGTGTTGCCGCCCATACCGCCGCCACCCATGCCGCCGTTGCCCTCGCCGCCGAAGATGCGGCCCAAGCCGTTGTAGCCCAAGGCGAGTTCGAGCAGACTGTCCCCTTCGGACCCGCCGATGTACGGCCGCGACGACGTCGGCCACAGGTCGACCAGCGCGATGTACCAACCGGCCGAGACGACCAGCGCGACGACCGCGCCGCCGAGGTGCAGCAGCCGCTTGGCCGGCGACGTCGGCGCGGCGATCAGGTACACCAGACCGAACGCGGGCAGCACCAGGAACGCCTGCATCATCTTCGTCAGGAAGCCGAACCCGATCGCGACGCCGGCCAGCGCCAGCCAGCGCGGGCTCGCCTTTTCCGTGGCGCGCACGACGAAGTAGGCACCCGCGACCATGAGCAGCACGAGCAGCGCGTCCGGGTTGTTGAACCGGAACATCAGCGCGGCGACCGGCGTCACGGCGAGCATCGCGCCCGCCAGCAGACCGGCGACCGGGCCGGCCGTCCGCTTGACCGTGAGATACAGGATCCCGACGGATGCCACGCCCATCAGCGCCTGCGGCGCCAGCACGGTGAAGCTGGAGAAGCCGAAGATCCGCGCGAAGGCCGTGCCCACCCACAGCGCCGCGGGCGGCTTGTCGACGGTCAGCACGTTCCCCGAGTCGAGCGACCCGAACAGCCAGGCCTTCCAGCTCTGCGTGCCGGACTGCACGGCGGCGGCGTAGAACGAGTTGCCGTAGCCGGACGCGGTGAGGTCCCAGAAGTACAGCACGGCGGTCGCGGCCAGCAGCCCGAACGCGGCCGGGCGGACCCAGCGCGGTGGCGCGTGCGCGCCGGACTCCTTGCGGTGCCGGGGTTCGGAAACCGGGGCGGGCAGGACGGCGGTCATCAGTACTCCTTCTGGGTGGTGGCCTGGCGGCGCGGGTTGAACACCCAGCCGCGCAGGAGCAGGAACCGGAGCACCGTGGCGGCGAGGTTCGCCAGCACCAGCACGGTGATCTCCAGAACAAGGCCGGGGGTGGTGGATCCGTTGAGCAGGGCCAGCGACCCGCTGGTGAGCGCGAGCCCGAGGCCGAAGACGAGCAGCCCTTCGAACTGGTGCCGCCCGGCGCCGGCGCGGCCGCGGATGCCGAACGTCAGCCGCCGGTTCAGCGCGGTGTTCCCGACCGCCGTCACCAGCAGCGAGGCGAAGTTCGCCGCCTGCGCGCCGACGACGGTCCGCAGCAGCAGGAACAGCACGAGGTAGGCGAGCGTGCTGCTGACGCCGATGGCGGCGAACCGCACGAGCTGCGTGACGAGCCGCGGCGGCACGCCCGGCGCGTCGACGCCGATCGGCTGCCGGCCGAGCTGTTCGCGCAGCCTGCTGACCGGGATCTCCCCGGTGAAGGTGGCTTTCGTGACGCGGGCGATGCCCCTGAGGTCCGCGGTGGCCGTCTTGACGATGTTGACCGACGAGTTCGGGTCGTCGACCCAGTCGACGGGCACTTCGTGGATCCGCAGCCCGGCGCGTTGGGCCAGGACGAGCAGCTCGGTGTCGAAGAACCACCCGGTGTCCTCGACGTGCGGAAGCAGCTCACGAGCGACGTCGGCGCGGATGGCCTTGAAGCCACACTGCGCGTCACTGAATTTCGCGGCGAGGGTGGAGCGGAGGATCAGGTTGTAGCAGCGGGAAATGAACTCGCGCTTCGGGCCCCGCACCACTCGCGCCCCCCGGGCGAGCCTGCTGCCGATGGCGAGATCGGAGTGCCCGGACAGCAGCGGCGCGACGAGCGGCCCGAGCGCGGCGAGATCGGTGGAGAGGTCGACGTCCATGTAGGCGAGGACGGCGGCGTCGGAGGCCTGCCACACGGCGTTGAGCGCGCGGCCGCGGCCCTTCTCGTCGAGGTGGTGGACGGCCACCTCCGGGAACTCCCGGGCGAGTCTTTCGGCCACTCGCAGCGTCGCGTCGGTGCTCGCGTTGTCGGCGATGGTGATCCGGTACGGGTAGGAGACGTGCTCGGTCAGGTGGTCGTGCAGCCGTCGGATGCACGGTTCGAGGTCGGCCTCTTCGTTGTAGACGGGGATGACGACGTCGAGAACCGGCTGCGGACCGGTCAGATCGACCGGGACGGTCCCGGGCCGCGATGCGGGTGCGGTGGCTGTCATGCGCTCCACGGTCGCGGGTGCCGCTTTGGTGACCGTGTGATCTCTCTGTGCGGTTGCTGTGCGGTGCCCGGCTGACCGGGCACCGCACAGCTCAGCTGTGGGCGCGCAGGGGCACGACCTCACCGGGCGACACGGCCCGGCCGGACTCCTGCCGGAGCGTGGTGGTGCAGATCGTCAGCGTGACCAGTGCGCCGTACTTCGGGTGCCGGTCGACGTAGATCTCCTGGGCGAAGCAGGCGTCCGCCAGGACGTCGCGCCGGGAGTGGATCTGGTCGAACCCGATGCCCGCCGGGCAGAACAGCGAGACCACGACGTCGCCGTCGACCGGGCGGGTCCAGAGGATCGCCGGGCGGCGGCCGTCCACCGTGCAGATCCGGGCACCCGCGAAGGCGGAGCGGAGCCGGTGCTGCACGACGATCGCGCGAAGCCGGCCCCGCAGGTGGCGGCGGGCGGCGCGCCAGTAGAAGACCCAGTTGAACGCCACCACGAGAGCGACCGCCGACCAGACCGGCCCGAGCCAGAGCACGAGGTTGACCAGTGCGTAGGGCAGGAGCGTGACGGCGAGGATCTCGTAGCGCCAGTGGTAGAGCCACAGCAGCGGGTTGGGCCGTTTCACGGGGGCCAGCTGCCGGGCCAGTTCGGGGACGTGGTTGCCGTGGGTCATGACCGTGCTCCTTCGCAGCCGTCGGCGACCGGGGCGGCGGTCGCGGGCGCCCGGCGGACGACTCCGGTACCGGCGCAGGCCGGGCAAGCCGCGCCGTCGGTGAGGCTGAGCCCGTGGCCGCCGCAGGAACTGCAGGCGTGCACGGTGTCCCAGCGGGGATCGCGGTAGACGCGGGTTCCCCCGGGCCCGCGGTGAACCTCCCAGCCGCGCTTTTCGGCGCGGGCGTCTTCCTCGGTGGCGAACAGCCAGGCGCCGAGGCGGTCCAGCAGGCGGTCGAACCAACCACGTTGGCGGGACGTAGGTAGGTCGTGGTCTTGCATCGTGACACCCCCGGAGAGAACGCACGGATTCGGAACGCCGACCCGGTAGGGTCGCCCACGGGCGGCTCGGGGAGGCCGCCGGGCACTGTCGGTAGTGCCCCAGCTGCGCGCGGTCGCGACCGATGCGGCGAAACGGGTGGCCCGCGAGCTGGGGATGCAACCCATTCGGGCGAGTCACGTCGAGTCGGCACCAACGAAGAGTCAGGGATGGGATAAAGTGCGCTCTGTGTCCACATATTGTCACCTCCCTACGTTCGCCTACCTGAGTAGGTAAGGCTGGTGCATAGTGCCTACCTACATTCTAGGTCGACCGCGTCGCGGCCGATAGGTACTGATGTGGTAACGGTGACTGCCGAGGACGTCGGCGCCGAGTTGCGGCGGCTGCGCAAAGCGGCCGGCCAGACCCAGGCGGACGTGGCCCGCATCGTCGGGGTCAGCCGCGCCAACCTGACCCAGTGGGAGACCGGCCGTTACCTGCCATCGGTGGAGAACGCCCGGCTGCTCGACGACCACTTCCGGGCGGCGAACGCGCTGGTGGAGCTGGCCGAAGCGGCCCGATCGCCCGGCCAGGCCGCCGGCGGTGCCCTCGCGACGGGCGGCTCCCTGCTCGAAGTCTTCCGGCGGGCCGGTGCCGGCCTCGCCCACGAGCTCATCCGTGACGAGGACGGCCGGGCGGTCGGCTGGCGGCACAACCTCCAGAAGCGGGGCGAGCACACGACGCTCGCCACGGCCTACGGGATCAGCGCCATGGTCGTGTTGGGCGAACCCTACATCGACCTACATGCGGTCGTCCGCGACCTCTACGAGAAGCGCTCCGAGTTCGGCTGGCAGGGCCGGTCGGCGGGGCGCCGTCCCGAGGTCACGGCGGCGGTCGTGGACGCGCTGTCCCAGACCAGCACCATCCTCACGGCCGAGGAAGGGCTGGAACACCTCGAGCACTCGCTCGACGACTACAGCCGGACTCGGCCCTTTCTGCTCTCCGTCGCGTTGCGCACTTCGGTCCGGCTCGCGCCGGACGCCCCGCTGACCCGGCGCCTGACGGACGACCTCCTCGCGGCCCGGCTCGACTTCGACGGCATCCCGCTCTGGGGCGAGAAGAAGGAGCCCCGGCTGGTGGCGCCCGAACCGTCCCCGGCGCACACCGCCCGGGCCGTCGTGGCTCTACGAGCGCTCCTGCGAGCTGGCGCCGACCGCGCCGACGTCCGGGACGCCGTCGAGATCGGTACGAAATGGCTCGTCGACCGCATCCACCCGGACGACGGGATCATGGAAGACCTCGCCCTCCCGCAACCCGGCGGCCGGGAAGCCGTCCGGGTGAACATCAAGCACTTCACCTCCGCATGGGTCGTCCAGGCCCTGGCCGAGGCACCTCAGGTGCCCGCGGTCCGGCTGAGCCGCGCGCTCGGCTCCTTGTGGGAACGCTACGAAGCCGGTGTCGGCCTGTGGGCCTGGGGCAGTGGCGACCTCCCCATCTGGATGACCCTCGACGCCGTCACGGCCCTGCGCTCGGCTGCGCTGGCCTTCGCGGCACCTCCGTTCCTTCCGCCTGCGGCCGCTGAATAGAGAAGCCCCTCCCACGATGAGCACGACACCGAGGGTCGTCTCCGCCGACGACCACGCCTTCCTGCGACAGCTCGCGGAAACCCTGCGCGGCACCGGATCCCCACCTGGGCTGGCCGAGCTCGCGGCGGCGGCCGAGCACGTCGGCGCCACCCGCGGCGCGTTCACGGCCTGGCTGCGGGACCTGACCGCCGACGACGCGGCGGTCGCCGAAATCGCGAAACGCTCGTACTGGCATCCCAACGGCTTCGCGAAGATCGTCCTGCACACCGGCATCGAACCGGAGTTCCGCGTCCGCCTGCACGTCTGGCCGCGAAGCGAAACGCCGTCTCGCGGCGAATCCAACCCGCACAGCCACCGCTGGGAGTTCGCCTCCCACGTGCTGGCCGGAACCGGGATGCACATGGTGGAGTTCGCGGAGACCACCGAAGGCGGCAAACCGTTCCGCCGGTACCGCTACGGCACCGACCCCGCGAACCCGGCGGCACTGGCCGCCGACGGCGAGGCACGGCTCAAGCGCCGGGCGGTGCCGCACGTCCAGGGCGGCGACGTCTATACGTGCGATACCGCGGTCGTCCACACGGTGCGGCCGATCGACGCCGGGCTCACCGCGACGGTCGTCGTCCAGGGCCCGCGGCGAACCCCCACCACGGTCGTCTACTGCGAGCCGGGAGAAAGCGACGACCAGCCCAACTTCGAGCTCACCGAAGCGGACTTCCACGAACTCGTGACCGCCGTACTGGCGAGTCTCCAGAACGAGGCCGCACGATGACGTTCGTGGAACCACGGGACCAGGTGAGGAAGCGCAGCAGGCCGGGTGTGCTCACCGACCGGGCCATCCGGCGCGCCCTCGCCGCCGGCGAGCTGCGGGTGGACCCGTTCGATCCCGCGCTCGTGCGCCCGGCCGCGCTGAGCCTGCGGCTCGGCCATGAGGCATTCACCCTGGTCACGACGGGGCCGGTGGACGTCGCGGACCGCTCGACCCACCCCGAGCTCGTGGCGAAGGAGCCGGACGCCAACGGGCGGCTGACCGTCGAACCCGGCGAGGTCGTGCTCGCCCCTACGTACGAGAAGATCGGCCTTTCGGCGAATCTGGCCGGACTCGTCGACGGCACCAGCGATTACGCGCGGCTCGGGATCGGCGTCGTGCTGTGCGGGCAGGTCAGCCCCGGCTTCGGCCACGAGACGGGCGCCGTGCTCACCCTGGAAATCGTCAACCACCTCCGGCACCCGGTGCTGTTGTATCCGGGCGCCCGGATCTGCAACTTGATGCTGTTCGCTTCCTCAGGGAGCGAACAGTCCTACGGCACCATGCCGCACAACTATTCGAGTGACCACGCGGTCGTCGCATCCCGATTGGCGGATCATGTCCGGTACCACTGAGCTGTGCCTGGGTGACCTGGGTGAGCGCGGCATCCAGGAACGAGTTCTGCGGCCGCGCTACGGCGGCACCGAAGGGTTCGGCGACGACAGCGCCCTGCTCGGCGCGGTGAGTGCGGGCAGCGAACTCGTCGCGACGACCGACAGCTGCCCGACGCCGCTGGTCAACCTGCTGCGCGAACCGGACCTCTACCACGCGGGCTGGCTGCTGGCCACGATCAACCTGTCCGACCTGGCGGCCGCCGGAGCCGTCCCGCTGGGGCTCGTCGTCAACTACACGTTGCCGAAGGTCACGACGGTACGGGAGTTCGAGCGGCTCCTGGACGGCGTCGACGACTGCTGCGCGGCCCACGGCACCAAGGTCGCCGGCGGTGACATCCGGGATGGCGCGGCGACGCAGCTGACGGCCACCGCGATCGGCCGGTGCGCTCCGGGCAGCAGGCTGCGGCGGACCGGCGCCCGCGCCGGCGACAGCCTGCTGCTGGTCGGATCCCCCGGCTACCTCTGGGCCGCGGCGCTGCTGGAGACCGGAGAGGCGACACTTCCGGAGCCGGTCCGCGAGGAAGTCTGGCAGCGTGCCTGCCGGCCGACGGCCCAGCTGAAGGCGGGCCAAGTACTGGCCGCTCACGGGCTCGCGCGTGCGGCGATGGACGTCTCCGACGGCCTGTTCGCGACGGTCCGCACGCTGTGCGAGGCGAACGGCCTCGGCGCAGCGGTGACGGGCGAGTTCGCCCTCGACGGACCACCGGCGTCGGTGGCCGCGCAGTCCGGGCTGAAACCGTTCGCCCTCGCCCAGACCTGGGGCGACTGGGGACTGGTTGTCGCAGTCCAGGCCGAGGACGTCAAGCTGGTCACGAAGACGCTGCGCGCGGAAGGCGTGGCGGCACAGCAGATCGGCACGTTCACCCCGGACGGCGAGCTCACGGCGGGGACCGGTCCGTGGCGCGGAATCGCCCAGGAAAGGTTTTCGGCGACGAGCTGGCACGGCGGCGAACTGACCACATTGATCACCGACGTCCTCGGCGGCCCGGCTCAGCTGTGAACGCGCAGCGGAACCACGTTGCTCGGCAAGGCTGTCCGGGGTTCACGCGGTGCGTCGGTCGGGCTGATGGTCAGCGTGACGAGGCTCGCGTACCGCGGGTGCCGGTCCACGTACACCTCGGGCACCGAGCAGGCCACCGCGAGCACCATCCGGCGGCGGTGCAGATGCTCGAACGCGTCACGACCGAACAGCGACACCACGATGTCCCCACCGCGCGGCCGTGACCAAAGGATCACCGGGCAGCGGCCGCCCGGCAGGCGCAGCAGCGGGAACACCGCCCGCAACCGGTGCTGCAACCGGACTGCCCGGATCCGGGCACGTACCTGACGACGCCGCAACGCCGCCAGCCCGAGCGCGACGGCAAGTCCCGCCGAAGTCCACAGTGGACCGGCCCAGCTCGCGAACACCACCAAGGACCAAGGGGCCAACGTCACCGCCAGGATTTCCCAGCGCCAGTGGTAGAGCCGGACGGCGAACGACGCCTGCCGACGAGTCATTTCGGTGCTCCTTCCGGTGAACCGGCGGCGGAGAACGCCGCCTGTGTGACGCAGGAGTCGTGCGGTGCCGGCACCGACGACGAGGGCTGCGACGACCGCCAGGCCGGGGGTCATGTCGGAACCCGCGTTTTGGAGGTGGGCTGGTGATCCCGGTCCCGGCCTAGCTGCCAGGTCCAGCGCCAGCCTGCCCAGATCGCGACGCAGGAACCCAGCAGCAGCAGGACGAACGCCTGACCCACCAGGCCGCCGAGCGGTGCCAGGCGCAGCAGCACCAGCAATGCCCACAGCTGGGAAGCGGTGAACGGAATGACGAGCCCGGCCGCGTAGACGCCCCGGCGCCAGCGGCTCTCGTGTGGCGAAGTCGTGTCGGAGATCATGAGTGCCCCTCCTTCTCAGCGGTTCCAGCAAACCTCCGGTCGGCGTCCGGCTTTGTGTCAGGCGGCACATACCCCCGGATTCAGTGCGCCAGTTGCCGAAGTTCAGCCGGGCGGTGGATCGTCACCCGTCCCCGGCCGGTGCTGATGACCCCCCGCTGCCGGAGTTCTCGTGTCGCGCGGGCCCAGGACCCGCGGGACAGTGCCGCAGTCATCGCGAGTTCCGCCTGGGTAGCGGGAATCGTGATTTCGACCGTCCCGTCGTGGTACACACCCAGCTGCACCGCGAGCAGCATCAGCTGCGCCGCGACCCGCCGGATCGCGGCGCCGCCGGTCATTTCCAGCCAAAGGCGGCCGACGCCCCGCAGACGTGCGCTCAACACCACCACGAGCGCCCAGGAGACGCGCGCATCCCGCTGGCACAGTGCCACGAACCGGCTGCCGGGCACTTCGAGTGCTTCGACATCCCCCAGCGCCTCGACCGTCGCCGACCGCGACCGGTCATCGATCGCGGCGAGCTCGCCGACGATGTCGCCCGCCCCGCGGACGCCCACCATGACCTCTCGTCCGTCAGGGGTCACGCTCATGATCCGAACGTGCCCGGACAGCAACACCAGCACATTCCTCGACGAGTCGCCTTCACGGCAGAGCCGGTCGGCGCGGCGGAAACTCCGCGGCGTGGCCAGCGCGTCCAGCGCCCGGCGGCCGTCATCGCCGAGGATGGCCCGGAATCCATCGCTTCGCATTGCGGCGTCACCTCCCCTGAGGCCCGGCTACGCGGTCATGCCTGCCAGTGGTGCTGCCGCCTCGGGCGTGTAGAGCCAGCCGCGAAGCCGTTCTTTGCCGAGCTTGAAGTGGACGGCCAGCGTGAAGGAGCTGCGGTCGATCCCGGGATAGCCGTGCCGCACAACGGATCGGTGGATCTCTTGGGACACCACCAAGGCGAGCGGCCGGGCGGTCTCGCGCAGTCGGCGTTTGAGCTCGGGGGAGTCGACCAGGCGGCAGGCGATGTCGACGTCCTCGCCGTAGGAGGCCCGCGAGTCGCGGTGCACCTCACCGGCATGAACGGCGACGCGCAGCTGGAAGGCCAGCTCGGGCCGGCTTTCGGCGTGCTCGGCGAGCAGTCCGGCCAGCGCCGGAACGACGTTGGTGAGCAAGAGCGTCTTGGGGAGCTGATCATGCGGCCGGATGAGGCAGAGAGCCCCATCCCCCCGGTCGACGAACGGATCCCGGTGCTTCCGGCCGATCCCGCCGGCGGCGAGCGCTTCGTCGAGCAGCTCGTAGAGGACGATCCGGAGCTGGGAACGCACCGAGTTCGTCCGGTCGGTCGAATGTGCGATGTCGACCGCCATGATGGCCCGGTGCCGGGGTAAATCAGCCGAGATGTCCATGATCCGCTCCTGCCTTCAGGTTAGAACTGAAGTTCAGTCAACTTGACTGTAGGACTCTGTAATGCCCACGGACAACGGCGGCTATGCGGGTTGTTATCGGTTCGGTGCCTAGGGTATCCCCCCTTCGGGTACGGTTCAGCGTCGGCTTCGGCGTGGGCACTCGCGGAGGCCCAGGTAGGCAAGCGTAAAGTTCTTGCCCTTACCTACCTCTACTGAACTACACTGAACTTCCCTGAAGGGTGGCTGGTCATGTCCTCAGCGAAGCCGCGGCCTGCGCTTGCGCGCCGCCTGCGCGCGCTGAGAGAGGATGCAGGGATCACCCAGGCTCAGCTCGCCCAGGCTCTCGGCGAGGGGAAGCCGCTCAGCATCTCGCTCATCTCGTCTTGGGAGAACACCGAGAAGCCGGTCACCCCGCCGGTACATCGGTTGAACGCCTACGCAACACTGTTCGCGAGCCCGCTGAAGATGAACGGTGACGTTGTTCTGCCTGTCGGACAGCTGACGGACGTGGAACAAGTACGCCGTAAGGACCTGCTGGACGAGTTGCTCTGGTTGCGCGACGAACGAGAGTTCACCGCGCCGCTTCCCGCTCAGACCGACTTCTGGCAGTTCGGGGAAGACGAGGACATCACCATCGTCTGCGCCCAACTCCCGGAGGAGTACCGGCGGAATCTCACCTACGCGGACCCCGAGAACGCCGACTACGTCTTGCTGTACACCTACGCCGACCCGGACGCGTTGATCGAGCTGTTCGGTCACATCCGGTCACGCAATCCCGACAACCACGTCAAGTTCCTGACCGTCGGGGAGCTGAAGGCCGACGACTACACGGCACACCTGGTCCTGCTCGGCGGAGTGGACTGGAACACCGTGACCAGGAATGTGATCGATCGGGCCAAGCTACCGGTGCAGCAGGTCGCTCGCGAGGACGAAGCCGAGCACGGTGGTTTCCGGGTGGAACAGGGTGGTCACAGCCGCCTGTTCGCACCGCGGCTTGACGCTGACGGGCATCTACTGGAAGACGTAGCGCACTTCTACAGAAGCGTCAGTCCGTTCAATCGAGAGCGCACCGTTACGGTGTGCAACGGCATGTACGGCCGCGGCACGCTTGGCGCAGTCCGGGCGCTCACCGACGCACGCTTTCGTGATCGGAATTGGGAATACCTGCAGGGTCGCTTCGGTGACGCCAAAACCTTCAGCGTGATCAGCCGTGTGCCCGTCGTCGGCGGGCAGGGGCTCACCCCGGACTGGACTGTCGAGGAGAACAGGTTGCACGAGTGGCCCGAGGCCGGCGCATGAGCGAGGACGAGCGGCAGCATCCCTCGCATCAGGGGCTGCTGACTCACCCGGACGGCAATAGCGCTTTGCGAGCAAAGCTGGACGCGATCATCGTGCCCAATGGCCGCACATCGCCGTACCTGAGGCAAGCCATCGACGCGGCAAGACAACTTGATGCGCACCTGTTGCTGCTGTGCAGTCTGCGGGCCGATGCTACACGGGCTGCGGCTTATGCTAGCCGTGCCGGCGTCCGGGTCACAGCGATCGATGTCCGAGGGTTGGCTGAATGGGGCATATTCAAGTTCGATACGGATCGGCTGCTTCAGTCCACTCGGTTCCGCCGGAACGTCGACACCAGCCTCAAACGGAACCTTGGCCTGTCCGTCGCGGCACTCACGGGCTGGAGACGGATCCTCTTCCTGGACGACGATATCGTGTTACCCGACCTGGATGATCTCGAAGCAGCGGCCGGAATGCTCGGCCAACATTCGGTCGTCGGGCTGAGAAACGGCGGTATGCCAGACAACTCCGTGGTGTGCCACGCACTAAGGGACGTTGGTGTCGCCCAAGCCACGTTCATCGGTGGTGGCGCGCTCGTCGTGGGCGAGGCCGCGTTCGATTCGTTCTTTCCCAACATCTACAACGAAGACTGGTTCTTTCTGCTCGATGGGGTGGGGCTGCGGCGTTCGGCGGCCATGGGCCTGGCGATCCAGCAACCCTACGATCCTTACCGTGACGCCCGGCGTGCCCGTGGCGAAGAGCTGGGGGACACCCTTGCCGAAGGAGTGTTCGGCCTGCTGGACAGCGGTTTCGCTCTCTCGGACGCTGACGAGAAGTACTGGAGCGCTTTCCTGCCCAGCCGACGGCGCATCATTCGCCGCACCATCGAACGCGTGGAGTCGTCGGCGATCGAACCAGCCCAGAAAGAGCGGATGATCGTCGCGCTCAAGGCGGCGATCGGGCGAAGCCACCTCATCACCCCGGAGCTATGCGTTGGCTATCTGCGCGCCTGGCAGGATGACAGCGATCGCTGGCGTGATGACATGTTGGGATCGCGTCGAGACGGTTCGAGCGTCGACGCTGCGCTCGAGAGCCTCGGTATCGACCACACCCGCGTCCATCGCGGTGCCGCTATCGGCGTGTAGTGCCGTTCGAACGAATCTTTTGCGCGGGTATGACCGGCAGGAGATCCTTGACCAAGACGTGACACAGCTCGGCCTCCTCTTGGATCCGGCCGTCCGGCGAGGTCGTCCGCGCGTAGCAGACGACCTCGCCGTGACCCCAGTCCACATAACCCAGCCGTCGATACAGCTCCCTTGCTCGGGTGTTGTCGGTGCGGACCGCCAACGCGACCCGCTCGTACCCTTCTTCCATCAGGTACCGCTCGACCGTACCGACCAGTGCGCTCCCAATGCCGCGGTTACGCAGCTCGCTGTGTACCTCCAGATGGGTCAACAGCGGTACTCCGGGCAGATGCCACTGGATCGGCTTCTCCTCCGCCCGTTCCAGCCACAGGTAGACGTCGCCGGCCGGGCGGTCGCCCAGCCAAGCGACGAACAGGGCGCCCCGGCCGTTTCGCTGGCGGCGTAGCCGGTCGATGAAGAATCCGTGGTCACCCAAGGCTCTTGCGAACGGAAACACGTCATCTGCGCGGGCCGGCCTGAAGTCGGGCTCGGTCACGGCAGGTACTCCTGTTCGCCGGGGCCCCATCATTTTGCCGGACGCGACAGCTCTTTGACCAGGGAGCTTTCGTCGGTCAGCCGGTCGTAGTGAGGTTGTAGACCGTTACCCCGTCCACAGTAGACGACTGGAAGTGCGCGGCCACCCACTCCGCGATCTGCTGGGCCGCGTCCGAGCCGCTGTTGCCCTGCATCGCCATGCCCTCGCCCAGGAAGTAGTGGATCTGCCCGGCCGCCACGTACTGCTGGAACTGCTCCAACGTCGGATACGGATCCGTCCCGTTGAACCCGCCCACGGCCATCACCGGGGCGCCGCTCGCCAGCTGGTAGCCCGCCGCCGCGTTCGACAGGACCGTTGCCGCTGTCCAGGTGTAGTGGGAAGCGTCCTGCTGGAGCAACGCAGTGAGCGAAGCGCCCGGCAACGTCGTCGAAAGCAGAGAACCAGGGCCGCCGCGGAAGCCGCCCGGGCCGCCAGGACCACCGAAACGGCCGCCGAAGCCCGAAGACGGCCCGGCCGAGGGGATTGCGCCGCTGTGGGTGGTCGCCGCCGTTGCCAGTGTGTACGCGCCCGTGCCGGCCAGCAGGACCACCAGTGAAAACGCCGCCACGAAACCGGCCGCCCAGCGGGTCAGGTGTGCTGCGAAGAACAGCGCCACTGCCGCCAGCAGGCCGCCCACCAGCACCGTCGGGGCCAGCCACGGCTGCCACGACGATCCCGACAGCACCAGGTACGCCGTCAACGCCGTCAGCGCCACTCCGCCGCTGAGCAAGCCCGATGCCGAGGCGTGCGAGCGGAGGCGCCACAGCTGGGCCGCCGCCGTTCCCACCAACGCTCCCACCGCCGGGGCCAGCGCCACCGTGTAATACGGGTGGATGATTCCGCCCATATAGCTGAACACCAACGCCGTCACCAGGAGCCAGCCGCCCCACAGCAGGAGGGTTGCCCGCGAACGGTCCGTGCGCGGGGCCGAGCGGGTGAACCACAGGCCTGCTGCCAGTGCCAGCACGGCCGCGGGCAGCAGCCAGGCGATTCCGCCCGCCATCTCGCTCCCGAACAGCCTGGTCAGGCCCGTCGAGCCCCAGCCTCGGCCGGCGCCGCCGCCCACGCTGCCTACCTCGTCGCCCGTGATGCGGCCGAAGCCGTTGTAGCCGAAGATCAACTCCCACAGGGAGTTCGTCTGGGAGCCGCCGATGTACGGGCGCGAAGCCGCCGGCCACAGCGCGACGACCAGCAGGTACCAGCCCGCCGCCAGCAACGTCGCAACAAGCGCACCCAGCAGGTGCAGCAGCCGCTTGCCCAGCGAGACCGGCGCGGCGACCACGTAAGCGAGAGCGAACGCCGGCAGCACCAGGAACGCCTGCAGCATCTTGGCCAGGAAAGCGAAGCCGACCGCGACGCCGGCCAGTGCGAGCCAGCGCGGGCTCGCCTTTTCCAGAGAACGGACCACGCAGTACGCGCCCGCCACCAGGAGCAGCACCAGCAGCGCGTCCGGGTTGTTGAACCGGAACATCAGCGCGGCGGCGGGCGTCAGGGCCAGCACCAAGCCGGCGACCAGTCCCGCGGCTGGCCCGGACGTGCGGCGGACCGTCGCGTACAGCAGCCAGACCGAACCCACGCCCATCAGCGCCTGCGGGACCAGGATGCTCCACGCGTTGACCCCGAACAGCCGGGCCGACAACCCCATCACCCACAGCGCCGCCGGGGTCTTGTCGACCGTGATCGCGTTCGCCGCGTCGCTCGAGCCGAAGAACAGTGCCTTCCAGCTCTGCGAGCCCGCCTGGGCCGCCGCCGAGTAGAACCCGTTGGCCCAGCCCGACGCTCCGAGGCCCCACAGGTAGAGCACGGCCGTGCCCAGCAGCAGGACGGCCAGGGCGGGGCGGTGCCACGAAGCGCCGGCAAGCGGAGATGGGGTCACAACGGTTTCGCGCGAGGCGAGAGCGGTCATGAGATCAGCTTCCGGTGCCGAGCTGGGGCCGGGTTGTGCCGACGCTGTGCACCCGCTGTGCGGGGACGGCCACGGGGAGGCGCACCGCGAACTCCGTCCGGCCCGGACGGCTGTGCACCTCGATCGTGCCGTGGTGGGCGACGACGACCGCGGACGCGATCGCCAGGCCCAGCCCGGTGCTGCCGGCGGTACGGGACCGCGAGGAGTCGCCGCGGGCGAACCGCTCGAACACGTCCGGCAGCAGGTCCGGCGGGATGCCGGGGCCGTTGTCGGTCACCGTGAGCACGCTGTTGCCGTCGGCCGAGCGCGTCAGCGCCGTCACCACCGTCGTGCCGGGCGGGGTGTGCGTGCGGGCGTTGGCAAGGAGGTTCGCCAGCACCTGGTGCAGGCGCTGGACGTCGCCGAGCACGAGCACCGGCTCCGGGGGCAGCTCCAGCAGCCACCGGTGCTCGCGCCCGGCGACCCGGGCGTCGCCGACCGCGTCCGCGACGAGCCGGGTGAGGTCGACCTCGCGCACGTCGAGCGGGCGGCCCGCGTCGAGCCGCGCCAGTAACAGCAGGTCCTCGACGAGCGCCGTCATCCGGACGGCCTCGGACTGGATCCGGCCCATCGAGTGCGCGACGTCCGGCGGCACCAGCGCGCTGCCCCGGGCGGCCAGCTCGGCGTACCCGCGGATCGCGGCCAGCGGCGTGCGCAGCTCGTGGCTGGCGTCCGCGACGAACTGGCGGACGCGGATTTCGCTGTCGTGGCGTGCTTCGAGGGCTTGGGCGACGTGCCCGAGCATCAGGTTCAGCGCCGAGCCGACCTGGCCGACCTCCGTCCGCGGGTCGGTGTCGGCCTCGGGGACGCGGATGGACAGCGCGACCTGGCCGCGGTCGAGCGGCAGCTCGGTGACGCGCCCGGCGGTGGCCGCGACGCGGTCGAGCGGGCGCAGCGTGCGGCGGACCGCGAACGCGCCCAGGAAGGCCGCGCCGAGCACGCCCGCGGCGGCCACCCCGAACAGGATCAGCCCGACCGTGAGCAGCGTGTCGGTGACCGGCTTCATCGGCAGGCCGGTCACCACGACCTCGGACGTCCCGGCGACCGGCAGCGCCATCAGCCGGTACTCGCCGAGGTTGTCGAAGGACATCGTGTGCGGCTTGCCGTCGGCGGGCACCGACAGCATGACGGCCTGCTGGGCCGCGGTCAGGTTCAGCGGGCCGCCGTGCTCGGAGATGCTGTCGTCGCGGACGAGCAGCTGTCCCGAGAAGGTGGCGCTCACCGTGCCGACGTTCTGCCCGAGCGGGTGCTGGCCCTTCCGGTCCGGCGGCGGGCCGCCGTCCGGTGGCCGGGCGTTGCTCGCGAAGACCAGTGAGCGGTTCGCCGCGGCCGACAGCTGCTGGTCGATCTGGCGGGTCAGGAACAGATCGAGCGCGAACTCGCTGACCACCCCGACGATCAGGCACACCAGGGTGAGCAGCACGACCACCGAGCCGGTCAGTTTCGCGCGCAGCGAAAGCCGCCCCCGGCGGGGGCGTGGCGGGATGGTTCGCGCGGCCATGGAGCCAGCGTCGGTCCGTGCCGTGTGTGCGGCTTGTGCGCTGCCTGTGAGGCCGCTGTGTGGTGCCGGCCGGTGCCCGATATTTCCGGTCACAGGAACGGCTGACGGCAGGCACAGTGCGCGCACAGCCGGTGACCCCACCGTGGATCGCACCGAACGATCTCGTTGAGGAGCACCAGATGACCACACCGCAGGCACCGTCCACTCCGGAACAGACGTGGGGCGCGGCGCCCGCGCCGGGCACGCCCCCGCGGCCGGGCTGGTCGCCGGGCCGGAAGATCGCCGCGGGCGCCGTCGCGGCGGTGATCGTGGCCGGCGGGGGAGCGGCGGTCTGGGCCGCTTCGTCGTCGTCGGCCGCGACGGATACCCAGGCGGGGCCGGGCGGCATGACCGGCGGCCCGCGCGGCGGCGGCCTGGGCGCGGCCCTGCACGGGGAGTACGTGGCGTCCGACGGCAACGGCGGCTACGTCACGAAGATCATGCAGACGGGCGAGGTGACGGCGCTGAGCGCGACGTCGCTGACCGCGAAGAGCGACGACGGGTTCTCGAAGACGTACACGATCACGTCGGATCAGGCGACGGGCCTGGCGACCGGCGACACCGTCACGGTGGTGGCCACGGAATCCGGTAGCACGGCGACGGCGACCTCGGTGACCGACGGCGAGGCGGGAGGGCCGGGCGGCGGCCAGGGCACGCCGCCCTCGGGCGCACCCACCCGCACCGGCTGAGCCCGGCCCCAAGCACCCCAATGTGGCGTTGGGTGCGTTGGACGCACCGAACGCCACATTGGGTGCGTTGGACGCAACCAACGCCACATTGGGGTGTTCTGGCGGGGTCAGCGGCGGTCGTAGTCGACCGTGACCTCCGGGGTCGTCGCGCGGGAGCGGCACGTCAGGATCCGGCCCGCCGCGACGTCGTCCTCGGTCAGCGCGTAGCGGACGTCCATGTCCACCTGGCCGTGCCGCAGCGTCGCCAGGCAGGTGCCGCACGCGCCGCCCGTGCACGAGTACGGCACCTCGAAGCCCGCCCGCAGGGCCGCGTCCAGGACCGTTTCCCCGGCGAAAGCCGGGACGCACGTCGTCGTCCCGCCCAGCGTCACCGCCACCCGGGCCGCCGTGCCCGCCGGGTCGCTCGGGGGCGCCGCGCCGCGGAACAGTTCGAAGTGGACGTTCTCCTCCGGGACGTCCGCGTCGGCCAGGGTGCGCCGGGCCAGGTCCACCAGGCCGCGCGGGGCGCACAGGAACCACTCGTCGACCTTCGCCGGGTGCAGCCGGTTCTGCAGCAGCGCGCGCAGCCGCGTCCCGTCGAGCCGGCCGCGCTGGTACCGCTCGTGCGAGATGGCGAGCGCCTCGCCGATCGTGTCGAAGTGCCGGGGCCGGTGGGTGTGCAGGTCGGGGTCGCGCTCGTCGGTGCGGTAGTGGACGACGTGGAGCCGCCCGCCGAACCTCTCCGCGAGCGCGCTCAGCTCCGAAGCGAACAGCGTCGTGGCGCCCGAGGTGTTGACGTACAGCAGCGTCGCCCGGCTGTGCGGCTCCTCGGTCAGCGCGCTGACCAGGATGGACAGGACCGGCGTGATGCCGCTGCCCGCGGCCAGGGCGACGTAGTGCGCGGTCCGCGCGGGGTCCGGGGTGAACGTGAACGCGCCGGACGGCGGCAGCACGTCGAGGTGGTCGCCCGCGGCCAGCGTCGTGGTCGCGAAGCCGGAGAACGCGCCGCCGGGACGCCGCTTCACCGCGATCCGCAGCTCGCCCGAACCCGCCTGCGCGCAGATCGAGTACGTCCGCCGCACGGGGCTGCCGTCGAGCACCGCGCGGACCGCCACGTGCTGGCCGGGCCGGAACCGGAACTCCGGCGCCAGCCGCTCCGGCACCTCGAAGGTGATCTCGACGGCGTCCGCGGTCAGCGGCCGCACCCGCCGCACGCGCAGCCGGTGGAACCGGCTGGGTCCCGTCGGCGGCGGCTCGGGAGCGGTTTCGGGGCAGCCGAGGTCGTCGGTCAGCCGCCGCCACGCGCGGTACTCCGACGGCGTCAGCTCGCGGCCCCACGCCGTGATGATCGGGACGTCGCGGGCCAGGTAGGCCTCGCGGTTGTCCTTCCACGCCCGCAGGTAGCGGTAGAACGGCACGGCGGGGTGGAGGTGGTGCACCAGGTGGTAGTTCTGGAACAGCATCATCGGCGTCATCAGCCACTCCAGCCCCACCCGCACCCGCGTGGTGCCGAACTTGTCGCGCGGCTTCGCGGCGGGCAGGCCGTGGTGCGGCAGCCAGTCGAACCACCAGGCCAGCACGGCCAGCCCGATCCGCTGCGGGAGCACGTATGCCAGCAGCAGCTCCCGGCCGTGGCCGCAGGCGATCAGCACCGCGGCCGCCGCGAATGCCAGAGACAGCACCAAGATCGTCTCCGCCCGTTCCGGTGCCGGGCGGCCGCGCACGCGTGCGGTGTAGAAGCGGGCGTACCAGAAGTCGATCGTCAGCCAGCGGAACGGCAATGACCACCAGGATCCCTGCGACGTCCACGCGTCCGGGTCGGTGTGCGAGTCCGCGTTCGTGTTGCGGTGGTGTTCACTGTGGATGAACCGGAGCAGCGGGAACGACGCGTAGACGGCGACGAACGGCATCGCGAGCCTGCCGAGCGTCTCGTTGACCCACGTCAGCTTTCCTGCGGCGTGGTGCACCGATTCGTGCACCACGGTGAACATCGTGAAGGTGACGATCGCGTGCAGGGGAACGGTGAACACGCCGGGCGCCACCCCGGTGAGCAGCAGCCAGGTCGCGGTGACCCACAGGGCGACACCGCCGGCGAACAGCAGGAGCGTCGGCACCGATACGCGGGGCAGCGGGATGCGCGGCGAAGGCACCGCGGGGGAGGCCGGCACACCGGCCGCGGGCACCGGGGACGTCCCGGAGTCACGCGGCGGGGTATCGACGACGGGCATCGAGCGGTCTCCTCGGTCGAGAAGCTCCTGGCGAGGCGGGAGTCACCGTAGACAACCCCGAGTTGTTTGTAAACGTTCGGGCAGGCTTCGAAAAAAGGTGTCCGCCAGCCCGAATGCAAGCGCCGGGTAAGCTTCCCTTGTGAACGTCGTCACCCCTCCCGCCCCCGTGCGCACCCGGGAACGGCTGCTGGCCGCGGCGTCCGACCTCATCGCCGCGGAAGGCTGGGCCGCCGTGACGATGGGCAAGCTGGCCGCGCACGTCGGCGTCAGCAGGCAGACCGTCTACAACGAACTCGGCTCCAAGGCCGAGCTCGCCGAGGCGCTGGTGCTGCGGGAGACCGGCCGCTTCACCGAGCGCGTGACCGAGGTCGTCGCCGCCTACCCCGGCCGCCCCGTCGACGGCATCACCGCGGCGTTCCGCCAGACCCTCGAAGCCGCCCGGGGAAACCCGCTCCTGGTGGTCGCGCTCGGCTGCCCGAAGGGCGGCCGCGACGACTTCCTCCCGCTGCTCACCACCCGGTCCGAGGGGGTGCTCGAACGGTCCGTCGACACCTTGGCGGCGCTCTTCGCGCGGTGCTACCCGGAGGTGCGGCTGAGCCCGTCGGAATGGACGGTCGCCGTCGAAGCCATCGTCCGGCTGCTGCTGTCCCACCTGGTGCAGCCCAGCGGGTCGGTCGAGCACGCGACCGGGCAGATGCGCTGGGTGATCGGCCGGATGCTCGGCGCCTGACGCTGCAGGTAGCCCCCGCCCCGGCGGCCGAGGCCACTGGCCTAGACTCGGACGTCCCGGCCTGCAGGTTGACCAGGGGCCGTTTCCGCAGGATTGTCCAACACAATCGTTACCGCTCGAGGAGAAGACCTTGAAGAGCACCGTCGAGCAGCTCAGCCCGACGCGAGTGAAGATCAATGTCGAGGTGCCGTTCGACGAGCTTCAGCCGAACTTCGACCGCGCCTACCGCAAGATCGCCCAGCAGGTGCGCATCCCGGGCTTCCGGCCCGGCAAGGCGCCCGCTCGCGTCCTGGAAAGCCGGATCGGGCGCGGCCCGGTGCTCGACGAGGTCGTCAACGAGGCCATCCCGGCGAAGTACATCGAGGCCGTCCGGGCGAACGAGGTGCGCACGCTCGGCAACCCCGAGTTCGACGTCACCAAGCTCGAGGACCGCGACGTCCTGGAGTTCACCGCCGAGGTCGACGTGCGCCCGGAGATCGAGCTGCCCGACCTGGAGGGCTTCGCGATCACCGTCGACGACGTCGAGCTGACCGACGCCGAGGTCGACGAGCAGCTCGACGAGCTGCGCGCCCGCTTCGGCACGCTGACCGGCGTCGACCGCCCGGCCGAGAACGGCGACTTCGTCTCCATCGACCTGGCCGCGACCGTCGACGGCGAGGCCGTCGAGGAGGCCGCCACCTCGGGGCTGTCCTACGAGATCGGCTCCGGCCAGCTCGTCGACGGCATCGACGAGGCGATCATCGGCGCGAACGCCGGCGACACGAAGACCTTCACCACGCAGCTCGTCGCCGGGGAGCACGCCGGCAAGGACGCCGAGGTGACCGTCACCGTCCAGTCGGTCAAGCAGCGCGAGCTGCCGGAGGCGGACGACGAGTTCGCCCAGATGGCGAGCGAGTTCGACACGATCGAAGAGCTCAAGAACGACCTGCGCGAGCGCCTCGGCCGCGTCAAGAAGATGCAGCAGGGCGTCCAGGCCCGTGACAAGGTCCTCGACCAGCTCCTCGAGCGCACCGAGGTCCCGATCCCGGAGAAGGTCCTCGACGCCGAGATCGAGAACCGCAAGCACGACGCGATCCACCCGTTCGACCACGACGAGGCCCAGTTCGCGAAGGCCCTCGAGGCCGAAGGCCGCACGCTCGAAGAGTTCGACGCGGAGACCCGCACCGAGTCGGAGAAGGCCGTCCGCACGCAGCTGCTGCTGGACACCATCGCCGACAAGGAAGAGGTGTCGGTCAACGACGGCGAGCTCACCGAGCGGATCATCTACCAGGCCCAGCGCTTCGGGATCAGCCCCGACGAGTACGTCCAGCGGGCCCAGCAGTCGGGCCAGCTGACCGCGATCTACGCCGACGTCCGGCGCGGCAAGGCCCTCGCGTCCGTGGTCCGCAAGACCACCGTGACCGACGGCTCCGGCGCCGAGGTCGACCTCTCGGAGCTGTTCGGCGCCGACGAGCCGGCCGCCGACGCGGCAGCCGAGGAGACGCAGGTCACCGACGAAACGGCCAAGACTCCGGCGGAGTGAAGCTGTGAGCGAACTTGGGCGGTGTCGGGCATTCCGCGCCGCCCAAGTTCGTTAGGGTCGGTTACAAGATCTCAAGCATCTGAAACGACAGCGGTGGCCGTCAGCACCGGGCCGCCGCCGGCGAAAAGGCAGGCAGACGTGACGCAGCACACGCCCGAGGCGCGGACCGGCACCGCAGGGCTCAACCTCACCGACTCGGTGTTCGAGCGGTTGCTCCAGGAGCGCATCGTCGTCCTCGGCTCCGAGGTCAACGACGAGGTCGCGAACCGGATCACCGCGCAGCTGTTGCTGCTCGACGCGGACGACGCCGAGTCCGACATCCGCTTCTACATCAACTCGCCGGGTGGCTCGGTCACCGCCGGGTTCGCCATCTACGACACCATGCAGCTGATCCGCCCGGACGTCGCGACCTACGCGATGGGCATGGCGGCCTCGATGGGGCAGTTCCTGCTCTCCTCGGGCACGCGGGGCAAGCGCTACGCGCTGCCGCACGCGCGCATCCTGATGCACCAGCCGTCGGCCGGTGTGGGCGGCACGGCGTCGGACATCGCGATCCAGGCGGACCTGTTCAACAAGTGGAAGCAGGAGCTGGCGCGGATCACCGCGGACCAGACCGGGCAGACCGTCGAGCAGATCATCAAGGACGGCGACCGCGACCGCTGGTTCACCGCGCAGGAGGCGAAGGACTACGGGTTCGTGGACCACGTCCTGACCGCCGACATCGCCCGCCCGGGCTCCCGCTGAGCCCGAAGCACCAAGGAGACTTTCGATGAGCAACTTCAGGCTCCCGGGTGACTTCCGGGCCCCGAACATCCCCCAGTCGAGGTACATCCTCCCGTCGTACGTCGAGCGCACCAGCTACGGCGTCAAGGAGTCGAACCCGTACAACAAGCTGTACGAAGAGCGGGTCATCTTCCTCGGCGTGCAGGTGGACGACGCGTCGGCCAACGACGTGATGGCCCAGCTGCTGCACCTCGAGCACGAGGACCCGGACCGCGACATCCTGGTCTACATCAACTCGCCGGGTGGCTCGTTCACCTCGCTGATGGCGATCTACGACACCATGCAGTTCGTCCGCCCGGACATCCAGACGTACTGCCTCGGCCAGGCCGCTTCGGCCGCCGCGGTGCTGCTGTCGGCCGGCACGCCGGGCAAGCGCTACGCGCTGCCGAACTCGCGCGTGCTGATCCACCAGCCGGCCACCGAGGGCACCTACGGCCAGGTCTCCGACCTGGAGATCCAGGCGAACGAGATCCAGCGGGTGCGGCGCCAGATGGAGGTCATCCTGGCCAAGCACACGAACAAGGACCCGGACCAGATCCGGACCGACATCGAGCGCGACAAGATCCTCACGGCCGAGGAGGCCAAGGCGTACGGCATCATCGACGAGGTGCTGCCCTACCGGAAGGCGTCGGCGCTGTAGCGATCCGCCGGGCCGGTGTGTGTCGAGAAGACGACACACACCGGCATCCTGGTTTAGGGTCGTCCTCTGACGTGCTCCCGGAAGCCCGTGGGTGTTCCCGCTCACGGCATCGGACGGGTACCGTCAGTGGCAATGCGTGAGGCTCCGCTCGCATCCACCGTGCGGCAGGGCCGCACCGTCGCAACACAGTCAGGCGTGGAAACCCGCGCCGGAGGGGACGAGGTCAACGGCCATGGCACGGATCGGTGACGGCGGAGACCTGCTGAAGTGTTCTTTCTGCGGGAAGAGCCAGAAGCAGGTGAAGAAGCTCATTGCCGGCCCCGGGGTCTACATCTGCGATGAGTGCATCGACCTCTGCAATGAGATCATCGAGGAGGAGCTGGCCGAGGCCGGCGACGTCAAGCTCGACGAGCTGCCCAAGCCCGCCGACATCCACGAGTTCCTCGAGCAGTACATCATCGGCCAGGAAGACGCCAAGCGGACCCTCGCGGTAGCGGTCTACAACCACTACAAGCGGATCCAGGCGGACGACAAGGCCGGGCCGAAGGACTCCAAGGAGGAGTCGGTCGAGCTCGCCAAGTCGAACATCCTGATGCTCGGCCCCACCGGGTGCGGGAAGACCTACCTCGCGCAGACGCTGGCGAAGCTGCTGAACGTGCCGTTCGCGATCGCGGACGCCACGGCGCTCACGGAGGCCGGTTACGTCGGCGAAGACGTCGAGAACATCCTGCTCAAGCTCATCCAGGCGGCGGACTACGACGTCAAGCGGGCCGAGACCGGGATCATCTACATCGACGAGGTCGACAAGATCGCCCGCAAGAGCGAGAACCCCTCGATCACCCGGGACGTCTCCGGCGAGGGCGTCCAGCAGGCGCTGCTGAAGATCCTCGAGGGCACCACCGCCTCGGTGCCGCCGCAGGGCGGCCGCAAGCACCCGCACCAGGAGTTCATCCAGATCGACACGACGAACGTGCTGTTCATCGTGGCCGGCGCGTTCGCCGGGCTGGAGAAGATCATCAACGAGCGGGTCGGCAAGCGCGGCCTCGGCTTCGGCGCGGAGATCCGCACGAAGTCCGAGATCGAGGAGAGCGACGTCTTCTCCGACACGATGCCCGAGGACCTGATCAAGTTCGGGCTGATCCCGGAGTTCATCGGCCGGCTCCCGGTCGTGGCGACGGTCAGCCACCTGGACAAGGAATCGCTGGTCAGCATCCTCACCCAGCCGCGCAACGCCCTGGTGAAGCAGTACAAGAAGCTCTTCGAGATGGACAACGTCGAGCTCGAGTTCACCAAGACCGCGCTCGAGGCCATCGCCGACCAGGCGGTCCTGCGCGGCACCGGTGCCCGTGGCCTGCGTGCCATCATGGAAGAGGTGCTCCAGCCGGTGATGTACGACATCCCGAGCCGCGACGACGTGGCGAAGGTCGTCATCACCGAGCAGACCGTCCGGGAGAACGTGAACCCGACGATCGTCGCCCGGCAGCCGACGCGGCGCGCGCGCAGCGAGCGCGGCGAGAAGTCGGCCTGACACGGGACGTCGCAGTGTCTGTCGGCGAACCCGCGTCCGCGATCGCGTCGCTTCCGGCGCCGCGATCGCGGGGCCGGTCGGCCGGGCCGGGTTCGGGTGTGGTCGGCTTCGCCGGATCGTCGCCATGCACCAGCGCACTCTCCGGGCCGCACGGGCCCGGAGACCCGACAGGAAAGCTGAATGACTGCTGACTCTTTCCCGGGTCCCGGGGGCACCGCCTCCGGCGGCGGCGTGCAGGCGCCGCCGCCACCGGCCCCGGTGCCCGCCGGGGACGCCCCGGCCGGGACGGTGCTCGGGTTCCGCGAGCTGAGCGAGCGCGTGATCGCGTCGGTCTTCGACCGGTACCCCTGGCTGAACCGCGTGCTGATGGGCATGCTGGCCGTGTTCACCGGCACGTGTGTCGTGGCCGTCGTGGCGCGGCTGTCGCCGTTGCCGCTGATCCCGGTCCCGTTGTTCGTCGTCGGGGGCTACGGCCTGTGGCGGGCCCGTGGGGTGACCACCCGGCGTCAGCTGTTCAGCTGGGTGCTGCTGTTCGCCCTGGCGACCTTGGTCGGCTTCTGGCTGATCTCCGTCGTGGGCCGTTGGGTGGAGTGAAATTCCGTCCGCCGGCCGGGTTTCGATCAGCGGGCGGTGGGGTAAGCCGACTTCGTGGTAGCTGCCCTCAGGCCGTTTCGGCATCCGGCGCTGTTCTATCGCGGTGACACCGAGTACCTCGACGGTGTCGTTCCGTTCCTCCTCGAAGGTCTCGACCGCGGAGAGCCGGTGGCCGCCGCCGTTCCCGGGCGCAACCTGCTGCTCATCGAGAAGGCCCTGGAAGACCGGGCTGACCAGGTCAAGCTGATCGACATGCGGCAGGCGGGCCGCAACCCCGGTGCCATCCTGCCGTCGGTGCTCCACGCGTTCGCCGGCCGGCACCCGGGCCCGGTGCGGATCGTGGGGGAGCCGATCTGGGCAGGCCGCACCGACGTCGAATACCCCGCGTGCGTGGAGCACGAAGCCCTCATCAACAACGCCTTCGCGGGCCGCGACCTGGCCGTGCTGTGCCCCTACGACGTCGGGGCGCTGCCGCCGCCGGTCCTGGCCGACGCCGAGCGCACCCACCCCGAGGTGTGGGGCGTGGCCGGGCCGTTCGTCAGCGCGCGCTTCGACCCCGACGGCGTGCGCGCGGACTTCACCCGGCCGCTCGATCCGCCCGCGGGTGTCGTCGAACGCCGGTTCGACCTGGGGCAGCTGGCGTCGTTGCGGGGTTTCGCCGAGATCTGGGCCGCACGGCACGGCCTGCGCCGGCCGCGGCGGGACGACTTCGCCCTCGCCATCGCCGAGCTGACGACGAACAGCGTGCTCTACGGCGGTGGCACCGGCGTACTGCGGCTGTGGTCGGAGCCGTCGCAGGTGGTCGGCGAGGTGAGCGACGCCGGGACGATCGCCGAGCCGCTGGCCGGCCGCGTCCCGCCCTCGGCGACCACCCTCGGCGGCCGCGGCCTGCTGCTGGTGAACCGGCTCGCCGACCTGGTCCGCACGTACTGGGTCCCGGGCCGCACGACGACCCGCGTCCACTTCTCCCGCTGAACACTCACGGCGAGTCGGGAACGGCCAGGCCGGCCAGGACCGCGGCGCCCGAAAGATAGCGTTCGAGCATCTCGCGTCGCTCGGCGAGCTGCCGCTCCTGATGGGCCAGCTGGTCGCGAACCCGCCGGACGCGATCGACGAGCGCCGCGCAGTCGCCCTCGGGCGGCTTCGGCCCGGTGCACGGAATGATGTCGCGGATGATCTCGGACGGAAGGCCCGCCCGGTAGAGGTCCTGGATGAAGGCGACCTGGCGCACCGCCTGCTCATCGTATTCGCGGTATCCGTTGGCGAGCCGCGCGGCCGGCAACAGCCCCTGCTGCTCGTAGTACCGCAGCGAACGCGTGCTGACCCCGGTGGCCTTGGCGAGCTCGCCGATGCGCATGCCGCTGGCTCAGTCGGTGCGGGGGACGTGCTTGCCGAGGAAGCTGATCACGCTCGGCACCACCGTCCGGTTGAACGGGTCGCCGTGCTTGCCGTGGGCCGTGTGGGCCACCGCCGGGTGCGCCGCGTCGATGTAGCGGCGGACGCCGGTGATGAACGAGTCCTCCGTGCCGCACCAGATGCCGTTGGGCACGGTCTTCGTCTCGTCGATGTGCCGCAGCGGGTCGAGCGAGGTCCAGTCCTGGATGCCGGTGAAGATGTGCCGCTTGGCCATCTCGTCCCACGACGTGATCAGCGCCGGGGCCAGCGTCGCGACGGCGGACGGCGGCTGGCGCCGCTCGACCCGGCGGCGGGTGTACACCAGCGCGCCGAACCCGCCCATCGACATGCCCATGCAGGCGAACGGCTGGCCGGTCGGGCCGGCGAAGCCGCGGGCGCGCAGCCACTGCGGGACCTCTTCCAGCAGCATCGCCATCGGGTCGTCGCCGGGGTGGACCTGGTGCCAGTAGTTGTCGCCGCCGTCGACGGCCACGAAGCCGAACGCCGGGACGGCCTTGCGGGCGACGTCGCTGGCGAGCTGCTTGAGCGTGCCGGTGGGTACGGCGCTGCGGGCGTTGCCGTGCAGGCCGTGCAGCGCCAGCGACATCGGCAGCCCCTTCGGCGGGGTCTTCGACGGCAGGATGAACACCAGGTCGACCATGCGGCCGCGGGCCGCGGAGTAGACGCGTTCGACGCGGGTGCTGCCCAGCTGCGTCGTCGGGTTCGACGACGTCACGCCCAGCGTCCGCTGCAGGGCCTGGCTGAACGGCAGCGTGCCGGTCGCCGTCCCGACGGCGAGGCCGGTCACGGCCAGCCCGGACGCGCCCGCGATCAGCACCGAACGGCGGCTGAGCCACCGCCGGGCGCCCTGGACCGCCTCGGCGACCGCTCCGGCCGGCTCCGCGTCCCCGTTTTGCTCGTTCACCCTGTCTCCGTCCCCCTGGCCCCTCACTAAGGACGCCGCGCACCCGCTCCGCGTTCCCTCGCGCCCCGTTCACCGGGTTATTCGTTATCAACATGCCCGGTGTTTCCGGTTCTCGCCCGCCAAGCCGCCTTCGCGGCCTCGGCCGAGCGCCCGGCCCTGTCCACAGTGTCCCCGAGACCCACCGCCATGGTGATCCCGAGGGGGAGCAAAATGTGGTCTATGCCCTGTTCGCCGGGGCCGAAGTGGCCGGAAGCCTCGAGCGTGACGAAGCCGTGCAGGGCGCTCCACAACTGAGCGGCCGCCTGGTACTCGTCCGCGGGCCGGAACCGGCCGGCCTGGATGGCCCGCTCGGTCGCCCGGACGATGTGGCCGAACGCCTCCAAGCCCTCCTGGGCGGCTTCGCGGCCTTCTTCGGTGGTGAGGTCGGACAGCGTCGCCCGCTTGCCGCCGGGCGCGGTCTGGCCGAACGTCACGGCGAACAGCTGCGGCTGCTCCGCGACCGCCTGCCGGTAGGCGCGGGCCATGGTGAAGATGTCCGCCACCGGGTCGTCGGTCTCCCCGGCCTCGGCCAGGCACTCGGACAGCCGGAGGAAACCGGCCCGCGCGACCTCGTCGACCAGCGCGGCCATGCCGCCGAAGTGCGTGTACACCGCCATCGTCGAGACGCCGACCTCCGCCGCCAGCTTGCGGGCCTGCAGGGCTTCGGGTCCGCCGTCGTCGAGCAGCCGGATGGCGGCCTCGACCAGGCGGGCCTTGACGTCGGTCGCGCGCGGTTTCGGGCTCATGCTTGCCAGTATCCCATAACCCTGTTATACCTGGAGACATAACCGAGTTATGGAAGCGGCCGAGGGGTCAAATCATGGGCAACAAGTTCCTCGAAGGAAACTTCGCCCCGGTCAGCCGGGAGCACACGATCACCGAGCTCGCCGTCACCGGGCGGATCCCCGAGTTCCTCGACGGCCGGTACCTGCGCAACGGCCCCAACCCGCTGTCCGAAGTGGACCCGGCGGCCTACCACTGGTTCATGGGCGACGGCATGGTCCACGGTGTGCGCCTGCGCGACGGGAAAGCCGAGTGGTACCGGAACCGGTGGGTGCGCAACCCCGCCGTCGCGGCGGCGTTGAACGGCGAGGACGCGAGCCGGTTCTGCGGGCTGGACGCGCTCGGCGCCAACACCAACGTCATCGGCCACGCGGGCAAGACCCTCGCCCTGGTCGAGGCGGGCGCGCCGATCTACGAGCTGACCGACGAGCTCGACACCGTCGGCCGCTGCGACTTCGACGGCACGCTGCCGGGCGGCTACACCGCCCATCCCAAGCGCGACCCGCGCACCGGCGAGCTGCACGCCGTCTCGTACTTCTTCGGCGGGGGCAACAAGGTCCAGTACTCGGTGATCGACACGCACGGCCGCGTCCGCCGGACGGTCGACGTCGAGGTCACCGGGTCGCCGATGATGCACGACTTCTCCCTGACCGAAAACCACGTCGTGTTCTACGACCTGCCGGTGACGTTCAACGCCGACATGGCGGTCTCCGCCGGCGTGCCGGGCGCGCTGCGGACGCCGGCCAAGCTGGTGATGTCCGCGATGATCGGCAAGGTCCGCGTGCCGGACCCGGTAACCGCGATGATGGCCCGCAAGATCGGCGCGAACGGCGGCCTGCCCTACCGCTGGAACCCGAAGTACCCGGCGCGGATCGGCGTGATGCCCCGCGAAGGCGGGAACGGCGACGTCCGCTGGTTCGACGTCGAGCCGTGCTACGTCTTCCACCCGCTCAACGCCTACGACGACGGTGACAGCGTCGTGCTCGACGTCGTGCGCCACCCGAAGATGTTCGACACGCAGCTGCACGGCCCGGACGAGGGTGGGCCGACGCTGGATCGCTGGACCGTCGACCTCGCCGCGGGCAAGGTCCTGGAGGAGCGGCTGGACGACCGCGGCCAGGAGTTCCCGCGCGTCGACGAGCGCCTGGTGGGCCGCCGCCACCGCTACGGCTACGCGATGTCGGCCGACGGCGGCGCGGACCCGGGCGGCTCGCTGTTCAAGCACGACTTCCACACCGGCTCACGCGCCGAGCGCGCGTTCGGCGGGGGAAGGCAGCCGGGCGAGTTCGTGTTCGTGCCCCGCCACGAGGAGGCGGCCGAGGACGACGGCGTGTTGCTGGGCTTCGTCTTCGACCCGGCGACGCAGCGCAGCGACCTCACGGTGCTGGACGCGGAGACGCTGGAGACCGTGGCCGCGATCCACCTGCCGGACCGTGTGCCCAACGGCTTCCACGGCAACTGGGTTGCGTCGGCCTAGGTCAGGATGCGGTGGTCGCCGGTGTAGAGGTTCATCGAGTCGCCGCGCAGGAAGCCGACCAGGGTCATGCCGTTCTCCTCCGCCAGCTCGACCGCCAGTGACGACGGTGCCGACACCGCGGCCAGCAGCCCGATGCCGGCCATCGCCGCCTTCTGCACCAGCTCGAACGACGCTCGCCCGGACACCAGCAGGCCGTGGCCGGACGCGGGGATCCGGCCTTCCAGGACCGCCCAGCCGAGCACCTTGTCGACCGCGTTGTGCCGCCCGACGTCCTCCCGGACGACATCGAGCGAACCGTCCGGGGTGAACAGCGCGGCCGCGTGGAGGCCGCCGGTGCTGGCGAACACCTTCTGCCGGGCGCGCAACGCGTCCGGGAGGCCGGACAGGGTTTCGCTCTTCACCGAGAACCCGGCCGCGGCCGGGGAGAAGCGGGTGCGGAGCTTGACCGCGTCGAGCGCCGCCTTGCCGCAGACGCCACACGAAGAGGTGGTGTAGAAGTTGCGCTCGACGCCGGTGTCCGGCGGCGGCACGCCGTCGGCGAGCGCGATGTCGAGCACGTTGTAGGTGTTGCGGCCCTGGTCGTCGACGCCGTCGCAGTAGCGGGCGACCGCGATGTCCTCACGGCCGCCGATCACGCCCTCGGACAGCAGGAAGCCGTGGGCCAGCTCGACGTCGTGCCCGGGCGTGCGCATGGTGACCGCCAGCGCCTTGCCGCCGACGCGCAGTTCCAGGGGCTCTTCGGCGGCGAGCGCGTCGGGGCGGCGCCGGTCCCCGGTCGCGGAGATCCGCCGCACCGGCCTGCGCACGGTCACCCTGCCCATCGGCCCACCCTTCACTGCCCGAAAGTTTGACACTCGTATGGTGCAACATCGGGTTTTTGGTAATACATTCCCTGCATCACTCATCAGAGTACGGAGGGGACTCGATGGCTCTCGGCTTCCTCGACCGATCCCGGACCGTGGCACCCCCAGGCTGGACGCGCTGGCTCGTGCCGCCGGCGGCCCTCTCGGTGCACCTGTCGATCGGCCAGGCCTACGCGTGGAGCGTCTTCAAGCCGCCGCTGGAGAAAACGCTTCACCTGACCGGCACGCAGAGCGCGCTGCCGTTCCAGCTGGGCATCGTGATGCTCGGGCTGTCGGCGGCCTTCGGCGGCACGCTCGTCGAGCGCAACGGTCCCCGCTGGGCGATGTTCGTGTCGATGTGCTGCTTCAGCACCGGCTTCCTGATCTCGGCGCTCGGCGTGGCCACCGGCCAGTACTGGCTCGTCGTGCTCGGCTACGGCGGGGTCGGCGGCATCGGCCTGGGCATCGGCTACATCTCGCCGGTGTCGACGCTGATCAAGTGGTTCCCGGACCGGCCGGGCATGGCCACCGGCATCGCGATCATGGGCTTCGGCGGCGGCGCGCTGATCGCGTCGCCGTGGTCGTCGTCGATGCTCGGCACCTCGCCGGACACGGGCACCATCGCGACGGCGTTCCTGATCCACGGCGTCGTCTACGCGGTGTTCATGTCGCTCGGCTGGCTGCTCGTGCGGGTCCCGGCCGACGGCTGGAAGCCGGCGGGCTGGGAGCTGAAGACCGACCACGGCGCCGCGATGATCACCACGGCGAACGTCTCGGCCGCCAACGCGATCAAGACCCCGCAGTTCTGGTGCCTCTGGGTCGTCCTGTGCTTCAACGTGACCGCGGGCATCGGCATCCTGGAGAAGGCGTCGCCGATGATCCAGGACTTCTTCAAGGGCACCTCCACGCCGGTGGGCGTCGCCGCGGCGGCGGGGTTCGTCGCACTGCTGTCGCTGTGCAACATGCTCGGCCGGTTCGTCTGGTCGTCCACTTCGGACCTGGTGGGGCGCAAGAACATCTACCGCACCTACCTCGGCGCCGGCGCGCTGCTGTACCTGGTGATCGCGCTGACGCAGAACTCGTCGAAGCTCGTGTTCATCCTGTGCGCGATGGTGATCCTTTCGTTCTACGGCGGCGGGTTCGCGACGGTCCCGGCCTACCTCAAGGACCTCTTCGGCACCTACCAGGTGGGCGCGATCCACGGCAGGCTGCTCACCGCGTGGTCGGTGGCCGGCGTGCTCGGCCCGCTGATCGTCAACCGGATCGCCGACGGCGAAAAGGCGGCGGGCAAGGCGGGCCCCGATCTCTACACGATGTCGTTCTACATCATGATCGGCCTGCTCGTCGTCGGCTTCGTGGCCAACGAACTGGTCCGGCCGGTCAAGGAGAAGTTCCACGAGCCCGTCACGGCGGGCGCGGCCGCGAGGAGTGAGGCGTGATGGCGGAGGAGGAAACCACCGGGCCGAACCGCGTGCCGCTGATGGTGCTGGCGTGGGCGTGGGTCGTGCTGCCGTTCGGTTACGGCGTCTACCAGCTGTTCCTGAAGCTGGTGCAGCTCTTCGGCTAGGGCGGGGGCGCCCGGTGCTCCGAGCACCGGGCGCCGCCGGCTCTCAGGCGTCGATGATCGCGTCGCGGAAGGTCCAGTACTGCTCCGGCCCGCCGTTGTCGGACCACTGGATCACGTTCGCGCCGGCGCGGGTGCTGCCGCCGTCCTCGATCGACGCGACCTTGCCGCTCTTGCCGTTGACCAGGCGGTAACTGCTCGGGTACCAGTCCTGTTCCGCGCCGCCGTTGCAGGTCCACTGGACGAGTTCGGCGCCGTTGGCGGTGCTGCCGCCGCCGGAGACCGAGAGGCACTTGCCGCTCTTGTAGTTGACCAGCCGGTGGCCGGACCACGCCCACGCCTGCTCGCCGCCGCCGTTGCAGGTCCACTGGATGGCCTTGGCGCCGTTGGCCGTGCTGCCGCCGCCCGCGACCGACAGGCACAGCCCGCTGTTGTAGTTGAGGATGTTCGAGTAGGTCGCCGCTTCGGCGGGGCCGGTGACGGCGAGGGAAGCCGCCGCGGCGATTCCGGCGACGGCGGCGAGCCTGGCTGACCGAATCATGAAGAACCCCCAGTGCTGGTAACGGAATCCGGTGGCGGCGAGTCTAGGGACGTTGCGGCGCCGCGGAACCGGGGTCAAGATCGATTTCACCGGGCGTTCACCGGATGATCACGGCTGCTGCTCCGTTCCGGTCAGCGCGTTGCGCCGGAGGTCGCTGTGACCTGCCTCACGCGTGCAGCAGACTCCGGTGCCCGGGCGTCTTCAGGGCGTGCATCCACTGGGGAAGATCGTCGTCGCCGGGCTCGCCCTGGTCGTTTTCGGCGGCACGGCGTACGGCTACGCGAACCTCCGCTCCCTCGACGACGTGCCGCGCGACAACGTCATCGACGGGCCGGGTGAGACGAAGCCGGGCGAGCAGCCCGCCGACGGCTCGCTCGACGTCCTGCTCGTCGGGCGGGATTCCCGGAGCGACATGCAGGGCAAGCCGCTGGCGCCGGACATGCTGCGTGAACTGCGGGTCGGCGCCAACGGCGACGACCTCACCGACACCCTGATGGTGCTGCGGATCCCGAACGGCACCAAAGAGGTGAAAGCGTTTTCCATCCCCCGGGACAGCTACGTCTCGATGCCCGGCGGCAAGGGAAAGATCAACTCCGCGTTCGGGCGCGCGAAGGCCGCCGAGGCAAGGCGGCTGCGCACCGCGGGGGAAACGGACAAGGCGAAGATCGAGCAGGGCGCGCTCACGGCCGGGCGGCGGGCGACGCGCCAGGCGGTCGAAGACCTCACCGGCGTCAAGATCGACCACTACGCCGAGGTCAACCTGCTCAGCTTCTACGAGATCAGCAAGGCCGTCGGCGGCGTCGACGTCTGCCTGAAGGAAGCCACGAAGGACCAGAACTCGGGCGCGGACTTCCCGGCCGGGCAGCAGCGCATCTCGGGGGCGGACGCGCTCGCCTTCGTCCGGCAGCGCGACGGCCTCCCCGGCACCGACCTCGCCCGGGTCCGGCGCCAGCAGGTGTTCCTCGCCGGGCTGGCGCGGCAGGTGCTCTCGGCGGGCACGCTGGCCGACCCGGGGAAGCTCTCGGACCTCATCGACGCGGTCAAGCGCTCGGTGGTGCTGGACAACTCCTGGAACCTGCTCGACTTCGTCGCCCAGATGCGCGGAGTCAGCGGCGGCGGGATCCAGTTCGCGACGATCCCCGTGGTCAACGTGGACTACCGGTACGACCCGAAGAACAACCCGCGGGCGACGGCGGTGCAGGTCGACCCGGCCGCGGTGAAGGCCTTCGCCGCGAGCCTGATCGGCTCCGCCGCGCCCAAGACGCAGACCCCGGCCGCCGCCCCGGTCACCGTCGACGTCTCCAACGCGAGCCCCAGGGAGGGGCTGGCGGCCCGCGTGGGCGGGTTCCTGGAGCAGCACGGGTTCGCCCAGGGCACGCCCAAGACGTCCGCCACGCGGCGGACGTCGCTGGTGCGCTTCGGCCCGGACCTCGCCGAGCGCGGCGCCGAGGTCGCCAAGCTGCTCGGCGGGCTGGCGACGCAGCAGTCCGCGTCGGTCCCGGCCGGCCACATCGAGGTGATCCTCGGCACGGTGTACTCCGGTCCCGGCGTGGCGGACGGCGGCGGGGGCGCGCCCGCGGGTGCCGGCGACGAGCCGATCACTTCGGACGGAGTCGCCTGCGTGTATTGATCATCACCATTTCCGTTTGATTCCTGGAAATTCTCCCCGGAATTCCGTGAGGGCCGGACCGCTTTCCGCCCGCTGGACCACGGTGGACCACGCGGGTCACTGGTCTTGACGCTGTGGCCCTGGTGAGGCAGGGTGCGGGGACCGTCGGCGGCCCTACCGGCCGACGGCGCGGGAAGTTCACCCGACCGGTGAGCGCTCCGGAAAGACAATTTCAAGGAATACGGAAAGTCCGGAATTTATGCGCAGCAGCGTCGCCCGCGGTGGGTGGATCTTGCCGATCCTCGCTACAGCCGTTCTCTCTGCCGGATGCCAGTCGGCGTCCGCTTCGGTGCACTACCCCGGCGCGATAGACGCCTGCCGGCTGCCCGGCCCCAACGCCGCGGCGCAGCTCGCGCCCGGGACCGTCGAGATCCCGCCCGACTCGATCAAGACCGCCGACGCCAAGGTCGTGCCGGAGGACCAGCCCGGCGAAGGCACCGACGTCACCCACTGCAAGCGCCTGTTCGCCCGGGACCTCGGCGGCGGGAAGCCCGACCTGGAGGACTACCGGCTGGTCACGATCGCCGTCGTGCGGTTCACCGACGCCGACGCCGACCAGGCCGCCACCAAGGCCAGCCAGCTGATGACCGACGCGCTCGGCGACCACTCGGGCGTCCGGCTCGCCACCGGGGTCGGCGACGAGGCCGGGTTCGCCGAGCAGTGGGCCGCCGTGCGCACCGGCAACGTCGTGCTGGGCCTGGTCATCGCCGACGGCGGCACCGAGGCCGCGCTGATCCCGCCCGCGACCCTGGACAACGTGCAGGCCGTGGTCACGGACATGGCGAACACGCTGCAGCGCGACTTCCAGGGCTGATTTTCAGGGGCGCGGTTCGAGCCGGACCACGATCGCCTTCGACACCGGCGTGTTCGACTTGTCCGCGACCGAGTCCAGCGGCACCAGCGCGTTCGCCTCCGGGAAGTACGCCGCCGCGCAGCCGCGCGCCGTCGGGTACGCGACGACCCGGAAGGCCGGGGCCCGGCGGTCGCCGTCGCGCCACTCGGACACCAGGTCGACCACGGCGCCGTCGGCCAGGCCCAGCGCGGCCAGGTCGTCCGGGTTGACCAGCACCACGCGGCGGGCGTTCTCGATGCCGCGGTAGCGGTCGGACAGCCCGTAGATCGTGGTGTTGTACTGGTCGTGGCTGCGCATGGTCTGCAGCAGCAGCCTGCCTTCGGGTGCCTGCGGGTACTCGAGCGGCGACACCGTGAAGTTGCCCTTGCCGTTGGCCGTGCCGGTGAACTCGCGGGAGTCGCGCGGCGCGTGCGGCAGGACGAACCCGTCGGGCTCGCGGACGCGCCGGTTGTAGTCGGCGCAGCCCGGCACGACCCGCGAGATCCGGTCGCGGATCAGGTCGTAGTCGGTCTCGAACGTCCGCCACGGCACGGCGTGCCCGGCGCCGAACAGCGTTTCGGCCAGCCGGCAGATGATGGCGACCTCGGACAGCAGGTGCTCGCTCGCCGGCTTCAGGCGCCCGCGCGAGGTGTGCACCTGCGACATCGAGTCCTCGACCGTGACGAACTGCTCGCCGCTCGCCTGGACGTCGCGCTCGGTGCGGCCGAGCGTGGGCAGGATCAGCGCGGCGCGGCCCGGGACGACGTGTGAACGGTTCAGTTTCGTCGAGACGTGCACGGTCAGCGCGCACGAGCTCAGCGCCTTCTCGGTCAGCTCCGAGTCCGGCGTCGCCGACGCGAAGTTGCCGCCGACGGCGAAGAACACCTTGCCGCGGCCGTCGCGCATCGCGCGGATCGCGTCGACGGTGTCCCAGCCGTGCTCGCGGGGGACGTCGATGCCGAACTCGGCGGCGAGGGCGTCGAGGAACGACTGCGGCATCTTCTCCCAGATGCCCATCGTCCGGTCGCCCTGGACGTTCGAGTGCCCGCGCACCGGGCACAGGCCCGCGCCGGGCTTGCCGATCATCCCGCGCATCAGCGCGAGGTTCGCGATCTCGGAGATCGTCGGCACCGCGTGCTTGTGCTGGGTGAGGCCCATCGCCCAGCAGTAGATGGTGCGCTCGGAGGAGGCGATCATCCGCGCGACGCGTTCGACCTGCTCGCGCGGGAGGCCGGTCGCGCGCTCGACGTCGGTCCAGTCGATCTCGCGCAGGTGCTTCGCGTAGTCGTCGAAGCCCTCGGTGGCCTGCTCGACGAACGCGCGGTCGACGATCGCGCCGGGCGCTTCGGCGTCCCAGGCCAGCAGCAGGTGGCCGACGGCCTGGAACAGCGCCAGGTCGCCGCCGAGGCGGATCTGGGCGAACTCGTCGGCCAGCGGCGTGCCCTTGCCGACGACGCCGCGGACGTTCTGCGGGTTCTTGAACCGCATCAGCCCGGCCTCGGGCAGCGGGTTGACCGCGATGATCTTCGCGCCGTTGCCCTTGGCTTCTTCGAGCGCCGAGAGCATCCGCGGGTGGTTGGTGCCCGGGTTCTGCCCGACGACGACGATCAGGTCGGCCTGGTGGATGTCCGCGAGGCTCACCGAGCCCTTGCCGACACCGGTGGTGGCCGACAGCGCCGCGCCCGAGGACTCGTGGCACATGTTGGAGCAGTCCGGCAGGTTGTTGGTGCCGAAGGAGCGCACCAGCAGCTGGTAGAGGAACGCGGCTTCGTTGCTGGTGCGGCCCGAGGTGTAGAAGATCGCTTCGTTCGGGTCGGTCAGCGCCTTGAGCTCGCCCGCGACCAGCTCGAACGCGGCGTCCCAGGAGATCGGCTCGTAGTGCGTCGCGCCGGCGCGCAGCACGAACGGCTCCGTGATCCGGCCCTGCTGGCCCAGCCAGTAGTCGGTCTTCCCCCGCAGCTCGGAAACCGGGTGGGCGGCGAAGAACTCCCGGCCGACGCGCCGTTTCGTGGCTTCCTCGGCGACGGCCTTGGCGCCGTTCTCGCAGAACTCGGCCAGCTTGCGGTGCTCGCCGTCGACCTCCCGCGGCTCCGGCCACGCGCAGCCGGGGCAGTCGAAGCCCTCGCGCTGGTTCAGCAGCCGCAGCGCCTTGATCGTCCGGCCGGTGCCCATCTGTTCGACGCTGCGCGCGAGCGACACGGCGACGCCGGGAATCCCGGCCGCCCAGCCCTTCGGCTTGCCCACCTCGAGGCGGGTCTCGTCCACGTCCTGTGCCGGCGCTTCACGGGTCATGCGTTCATCGTCCGCTTCGATGATCGCGCGCGGCAACAGGGGTCAGTCCCCGGTCGGCGACGGTGACCACGAACAGGAGGCCGGTGATGGCGATCAGGGCCAGGGCGAGCCGGTGCAGGCCCGCGGAGTCGGCGTGCGGCCCGTAGCAGAGCGCGATGAGCGTGGAGGCCACGATCGCGCCGAGGTACTGGGCGGTGCGGAACAGGCCGCTCGCGGTGCCCATCTGCTCGGCGGGGGCTTCGCGGTAGAGCGTCGTCTGGTTGGCGACGCTGGTCAGGCCCTGGGCGAGGCCGAACAACGCGGCCAGCGCCAGCAGCGCGCCGACGCCGGTGCCGTCGTGGACGAACAGCAGCAGTGCCGAGCCGCCGGCCAGCGCGACGGCGACGATGACCAGCCGCGCCTTGATCCCGGACGCGCGCCCGGAGAAGGCCGCGGCGCAGACGGCGGTGCCCGACATCGGCAGGAGCATCAGCCCGGCGGTTTCTTCGCTCAGCCCGCGCGCGGTCTCCAGCCACTGCACGTAGCCGAACATGATCGCGTAGATGGCCATGAAGCTCAGCGACTGCCGCAGGTAGGTGCGCAGGATCGCGCCATTGGCCGCGAGCATCCGCAGGTCGAGGAACGGCGCACCGCGGCGCAGCTCCACCAGCGTGAAGGCGGTCCCGGAGGCGGCCACGACGGCGAGCAGCCAGAGGTCCGCGCCGGGGTTCATCAGGAAGAACAGCAGCGCGAGCAGGGTCGCGGAGAACAGCGCGATGCCGAGGACGTCGATCCGGGTGGCGGTGCGCTCGCCGCGGTCGTCCTTCGGCACCCACAGCAGCGCCAGCACCAGCGACAGCCCGGCGAGCGGGATGTTCACGGCGAAGATCGCGGGCCAGCCGAAGAGGCCGATGAGCACCCCGCCCAGCGTCGGGCCGATCACCATGATGGTCTGCGCGGACATCGCCAGCACCGACAGCACGCGCGCGGGCACGCCCTGCCCGGTCGCTTCGGCGTGGTGCCTCAGCACGGCCATCGCGGCCGGGAACCCCGCGCACGTGCCCAGGCCGAGCACGACCCGGACGCCCGTCAGCCAGCCCACCGAGATCGGGATCATGCCCGCGATCCCGGCGACGATCACCAGCGTCGCGCCGCCGAGCAGGACGCGGCGGGCGCCGTAGCGGTCGACCAGCAGACCGACCACCGGCTGCCCGACCGCGGTGGCCAGGTACAGCGCCGAAATGAGCCAGGCGGTCTGGCCGGGACCGGCGCCGAAGCTGTGCCCGATCGGCACGAGCGCGACGGCGATGAGCGTGGAGTTGATCGGGTTGAGCACCGCGCCGGCCACCAGCGGGGTGACCAGGCGGGCGCCGAACTTGGCGGGAGCGGTGACGGTGGTCGTGAGGACTCCTAGTGCTGGGCAACGCGCTGCAGCAGCGGTAGCGCGCGGGTGACGGCGTCGAGCTCGGCGGGGGACAGCTCGTCCGCCAGCGCCTGGGCGAGCCACTCGTCGCGGTGCCGCTGGATGCCGCGCACGGTGTCGGTGCCGTCGGCGGAGAGGCTGATCACCACGCGGCGCCGGTCGGCCGGGTCGGGGGTGCGGGCGAGGTAGCCCAGCTCGTCGAGGACCCCGAGGGTGGCGGCCATCGACTGCTGCCGGACGTGCTCGGCGGCGGCCAGCTCGCCCTGCGTGGCCGGTCCTTCGCGATAGAGCCGGTTGAGCACGGCGGACTGCGAAGGCGTGAGGATGCCGGCGTTGTCGACCTGGCGCAGCCGCCGGTGCAGCTGCCCGACGACCGCGCGGATCCAGCCGGCGCTCTCGGCGACGTGCGGAGATACTTCGCCCATGCACACAGTCTAACTGTTCAGTCCAGACTGTGCATCTGGGCGGGACGTGGCTCGCCGGGGGTGGCTTTGTGAACTCAGCTTTCCGGGCAGCCGTGGACGTCGGGCAGCGGGAGGTTCGGGTCGTACGCGCCCGGGACCTCCTTCTCCTCGCCGGGGAGCCCGGCGTCGTCGGGGTTGGCGTACCCCGGCGCGAGATACCCCTGCTTGAGCGCTTCGCAGCCGATGGACTCGTAGAAGGTGCCGCCGCCGTTGTCGGGCCACAGACCGCGGCTGCCCGCCGCGAAGCCCTTGCCCTGGCGGACCACGTAGCGCTCGTCCGACCGCACGAAGCTGACGATCTCCCACGGCCCGGTCAGGCTGTCCGGGTGTGGGGAGTCGAACGCGTAGGCGACCACGTACTTCACGTCGACGACCAGCTCACCGGGCTTCTGACCGGGGCTCGCGGTCATCGAGCCGAGCGTGCGCGGGCCCTGGTCGAGCAGGTGGTAGCCGTCGGCCAGCTCGGTCACGTAGCCGGAGAAGTCCGGCTTCGCCGCCAGGGTCTTGCCGATGTCGGCCTGGACGTCCTTGGCGAAGAGGGCCAGGAAGGCCGCGGTGTCGTGCCGGTCGAGCACCGCCGGGTCGAGCCTGCCGGCCGCGATCACCTGCTTGACCTTGGCGTAGGCGTCGCCGACCTGTGCGGCGGTGAACGACCCGGCCGCGGCGGGGGCCGGGGAGGCGACCCCGTCGATGCCCTTCTTCCAGACGTCGGCCGGCGTCCGCGCGTACGCGTGCTTGAGGTCGACGTGCGCGACCCGGGCGACCGATGTCGGGTTCACCGACGTGGGCGCGGTCGTGACCGGGCCGACGGCGGTTTCCGGGGCCGGGCGCCGCCCGGCCAGCACGATCGCCGCCGTGGTCACGGCGAGGATCGCGACGAACAGCGCGAACACCCACCACCGCCCGCGCGGGCCGCGTGCGGCGCGCCGCTGCTGCTTGCGGAACTGCTTGCGGTCCTTCTTCGAACCCAGCCACGCGTCGGTCTGCGCGTGCTTGCGCCACTCCGGGTCCATCAGGTCCGGGTGCGAGTCGAGCAGGTTTTCCTCGTCCATGTGTCCCCCCAAGCCGACGTCTGATCATCGGCCGCGGGGGACGAGCGTTACCCGAAATACGCGAATTCGTTGACGCCGACGCCCTGGAGCTGGTGCACGATGATCGCCGCGGCGACCAGCCCGACCACGATGAGCAGGGCCAGCACGCCCGGCCAGCGGCTCCGCCCCGGCTGCTGGTACCCGCCGGTGCGGCGCTCGCGCTTGCGGCGCTTCTTGAGGTCCTTCTTCGCGCCCAGCCAGGCGTCTCGTTCGGCGTATTTCCGCCAGTCCGGGTTCATCAGGTCCGGGTGCGTCTCCAGGCGCCGGTCGTCCGGATCCTGCGGCTGCTGAGGCTGTGCCATCCGAGAGTGCCTTCCCCCTGGGTGACCCGCCGTGACGGGTTCGTAGACTTGTCCATTGTGACCGAGAACGCTCCGCAGCAGACCACCGACCTCCCGGGCTCCTGGAACCCGGCCGAAGAGGAAGCACCCCTCTACGACCGCTGGGTAGCCGCCGGCTACTTCACCGCGGACGCCGGGTCGGGCAAGCCGCCGTTCTCGATCGTACTGCCGCCGCCGAACGTCACCGGTTCGCTGCACATGGGCCACGCCCTCAACCACACCCTGATGGACGCGATGAGCCGCCGCCGTCGCATGCAGGGCTACGAGGTGCTGTGGCTGCCGGGCATGGACCACGCGGGCATCGCGACGCAGAACGTCGTCGAGCGCCAGCTGGCCGGCGAGGGCCTTTCCCGCCACGACCTGGGCCGCGAGAATTTCGTCGAGCGCGTCTGGGAGTGGAAGGCCGAGTACGGCGGCAAGATCCTCGGCCAGATGAAGCGCCTCGGCGACGGCGTCGACTGGTCGCGCGAGCGGTTCACCATGGACGAGAACCTGTCGAAGGCCGTCCAGACGGTGTTCAAGAACTTCTACGACGAGGGCCTGATCTACCGGGCCGAGCGGATCATCAACTGGTGCCCGCGCTGCCAGACGGCGCTCTCGGACATCGAGGTCGACCACAACGACGACGACGGCGAACTCGTCTCGATCCGCTACGGCGACGGCGACAACGCGATCGTCGTGGCGACCACCCGCGCCGAGACGATGCTGGGCGACACCGCGGTCGCCGTCCACCCGGACGACGAGCGGTACGCGCACCTGGTCGGGACCGAGGTCGAGCTGCCGCTGACCGGCCGCCGCATCCCGATCGTGGCCGACAAGCACGTCGACCCGGAGTTCGGCACCGGTGCGGTGAAGGTCACCCCGGCGCACGACCCGAACGACTTCGAGATCGGCCGCCGGCACGACCTGCCGATGCTGACGATCATGAACGAGCGCGCCGAGATCACCGCGGCCGGGCCGTTCGAGGGCCTCGACCGGTTCGAGGCGCGCCCGGCGATCGTCGCCGCGCTGCGCGAGCTGGGCCGGATCGTCGCCGAGAAGCGGCCGTACGTGCACGCGGTCGGGCACTGCTCGAGGTGCGACACGGTCGTCGAGCCGCGGCTGTCGCTGCAGTGGTGGGTCAAGGTCGAGGAGCTGGCCAAGCTGGCCGGCGACGCCGTTCGCGACGGCCGGACGAAGATCCACCCGCCGGAGCTGGGCAAGCGGTACTTCGACTGGGTCGACAACATGCACGACTGGACGATCTCGCGCCAGCTGTGGTGGGGTCACCGCATCCCGGTCTGGTACGGCCCCGACGGCGAGGTCGTCTGCGTCGGCCCGGACGAGCAGCCGCCGTCCGGCGAGGGCTGGACGCAGGACCCGGACGTCCTGGACACCTGGTTCTCCTCGGGCCTGTGGCCGATGTCGACGCTGGGCTGGCCGTCGCCTTCGGAGGACCTGGCCAAGTTCTACCCGACGAGCGTGCTGTCGACCGGCTACGACATCCTGTTCTTCTGGGTCGTCCGGATGATGATGTTCGGCGTGCACCAGATGAAGGGCGCGCAGCCGTTCGACCACGTGTACCTGCACGGCCTGATCCGCGACGCGCAGGGCAAGAAGATGTCCAAGTCGCGCGGCAACGTGATCGACCCGCTGGAGTGGATGGACGCCTACGGCGCGGACGCGACCCGCTTCACCCTGGCCCGCGGGGCGAACCCGGGCGCGGACATGGCACTGGCCGACGAGTGGGCGGCGGGCTCCCGCAACTTCTGCACGAAGCTGTGGAACGCGACGAAGTTCGCGATGATGAACGGCGCTTCGGTCGCTTCGCCGCTGCCTGATGCTTCCGCTTTGACGGAAGCGGACCGCTGGATCCTGGGCCGGCTCGGCGCGCTGGTGTCCGAAGTGGACGATCTGTTCGAGGACTTCCAGTTCGCGAAGGTGGCGGGCGCGCTCTACCAGTTCACCTGGAACGAGCTGTGCGACTGGTACCTGGAGCTGGCGAAGGTCCAGCTGTACCAAGGAGACGACGCGCGCGTCTCGGCGACCCGGTCGGTCCTGGGGCACGTGCTGGACACGGTGCTGCGGCTGCTGCACCCGTTCATCCCGTTCATCACGGAGAAGCTCTGGACGGCGCTGACGGGTGGCGAGTCCCTGGTGATCGCCGCGTGGCCTTCTGCTGTGCCCGGGTACGCCGATGCCGTGGCGGACACCCGGATCGCGGACGTCCAGAAGCTGGTGACGGAGATCCGCCGGTTCCGCGCGGACCAGGGCCTGAAGCCGGGCCAGAAGGTGGCGGCGCGGCTCGCGGGCTACACGGGCGGCCACGAGGAAGCGGTCCGCTCCCTGGTGCGCCTGACGCCCGCTTCGGACGACTTCGCGGCGAGCGCGTCGCTGGAGGTGGCCCTGGCGGACGGCGTGGTGACGGTGGAGCTGGACCTCTCCGGCACGGTCGACGTCGAGGCGGAGCGCAAGCGCCTGCAGAAGGACCTGGCGGCGGCCCAAAAGGAGCTGACGCAGACGGAGGCCAAGCTCGGCAACGAGGCGTTCATCGCGAAGGCCCCGGAGCAGGTGGTGGCGAAGATCAAGACCCGCAAGGAGACCGCGGTGGCGGACATCGACCGGATCACGGCCCGGTTGGCGGCGCTCCCGGCTTCCTGAGGTTGTGGATCGAAGCCCGGCACCGTCGCCTGAGGTGCCGGGCTTCGTCATGCCGAGGTGGGAAGTCGGCCGGAAGTGGCAGGGGTGCCGTCAATCTTTGACGGCAGCCGGCGCGTTGACACCCGTGGGGCGCGGGGGGAAAGTCGGACCGTGGTCGACGACCGGCTTCCGGGGGACTCCGAGCTGCGCGAGAAGCAGTACCTGTGCCCGATGCCCGGCTGCAAGGAGCGGCGCAGTTCGTTCAGCCGGCCGGACTGTCGCGCACACGGCGTGCCGATGGTGCCGGTGCGGGGCGGCAAGCGCTGAGCCGGCCGCCTAGCCGGGGTCGGCCGAGAAGATCACCTTCAGGGTCGTGCAGTAGCCCCGGGCGCTCGTGATCGCGGCCGAGTAGCTCGCGAGGGCGAGCAGCAGGAACATCCCGGTGGTCGCGGCGGTGCCGAGCACCGGGTTCCGGGCGGGGAGCAGCAGCGCCGACGTGAGCCCGGCCAGCCCGAGGTTGACGAAGATCAGGGTGCAGTACATGTCGAGCCGGGTGCGGAACTGGTCGTGGTGGAGCCTGAGCCGGGCGGGGATGTCGTCGCCCCGCCGCAGCACGAGGTTTTGGGTGTCCGGGGCGCCGCGGCTGATCGAATCTTCCGTCGCGCGGAGGATGTTGCCGAGTTTCGTGGGCAGCGTCCGGTGCGGGAGTGGGTAGTCCTCCTTGGCTTGCTTGATCCTCGACAACCTGCCGACCGCATCGGGCGGAAGAACCGTCTGCCAGTCGAACGCGGCGGCCTGCCGCTGCTCACGCGTGGTCGGTCCGTTCTCCGAGTAGCGGGCTTCCCCGACCGCGCGGAGGAACGACCGCGGGAAGTCGCGGAGAAGCATCCTCAGGACGGCCCTCTCGAACGCGTACTGCTCTTCGTGCTCCAGCCTGTCCGCGAGCTTCTTTCGTTTCTTCACCTTGCGCCGCACCATCAGCCAGTACACGCCCAGCCAGACCAACGGGCCCTTCCAGTATCCCTCGAAGAACCGGATGGCCGAGAACGAGAAGGCCTGGCTGACCAGCGCCGCCAGGACGAGGGCGAACACCAGCACGACGAGGATGCCCAGCGGCTTCGCGGTCAGCCCGACCACCGCGGCACCGAGGTCGAAGTCGCCCTGGCTGCGCAGTTGGAGGAGGACAGCGCCGCAGCCGACCAGCATGGCGGCCGGCAGCCAGGCGCTCAGGCTCAGCTGGTCGAGCACCTTGCCGATGAACTGGGACAAGCCCTCGGGTGGCTTCTGCTCCTTCTCGGCAGGTTTGCTGCCCGGCTCGGCGTCGGCCACCCGGACATGATGGCCCATCGGGGAGCCCGGATCCGGGCAACGCGCCGCGACGGCTGCTCAGCCGGCTTCGGTGGCCCGTGCGGCTTCGATCAACGCCACCACTTCGGGCGTCACCCGCCGGTCGGCCGGGGTGGCCAAGTACGTCGGCATGCGCGGGGAAGGATCCCGGAGCGGCCGGAACGCCACGCCCGGCACCGGCAGCAGGTTCGCGTGGGCCCGGTAGAACACTGTCCAGTGTGGACGGCCGAAACCCAGTGTGCCCAACGTGTCCTGCGCCGTCGTGAACTCCTTCCCGAGCACCGGCTCGAACCCGGCTTCCCGGCAGGAGGAAATCACCAAGTGGTACAGCGGCTGGTTTCGTGACGGCGGGCTCAAGCGCGCCGGCAGCGAAGCCAGCGAAGCGAACGAAACCACGTCGGAAGCGGCCAGCGGATGCGAGGCGGGCAGGGCCACCAGCACCTCGTCCATCCACAATGGAGTGAAGTCGAGGCCGGCGGCGGGCCACGAGCCGCGCACGATGGTCGCGTCCAGCGAGCCGTCGCGGACTCGTTGCAGCCGTTGGCCGGTCGGCGCGTGGACCAGTTCCAAGGAAGCCGAGGGCGCAAGCCGGGCGAAGGAGCGAAGCAACGCGTCCAGCCGGTCACCCAGGCCCTCACTCGTCCCCAGCCGGACCAGAGCCCCGGACGGCCGGAACTCAGAAACCGAGTCGACGGCCCGGTCCACGGCCGCCAGCACCGCCCGCGCCCGCGGCAGGAACCGCTGTCCGGCCTCCGTCAGGGACACGCTGCGCGTCGTGCGCGAGAACAGGGCCACCTCCAGCTCCCGCTCCAGCCGCCGGACCTGCTGGCTCACCGCGGGCTGGACGATGTGCAGCCGCTCCGCCGCGCGGCCGAAGTGCAGCTCCTCCGCCACCGTCACGAAATATCTGAGCTGACGCAGCTCCACCACGCCCCCGTTCATCAGGTTCCGTGATCAGTGTAGGTGCGGACTGCTCATCGAAAACCGCGAACGCGGAAGGTTCCATGAACCTCATGCCTCACCTCGAAATCAACGGAACCCGGCTCCACTACGAAGACGCCGGCAGCGGTCCGGCGCTGCTGCTCCTGCACGGCTGGGGGACCAGCGGCCGCGTCTGGTACTCCTGCCTGCCCGATCTCGTGCGGGACCACCGCGTCGTCACGCTCGACTGGCGCGGGTGCGGCCGCTCGGACCACCCCGCCGACGGCAACACCATCGCCCAGATCATCGCCGACCTCGCGGCCGTCATCGAAAAGCTCGGGATCAAGCCCACCGTCGCCGGGTCGAGCATCGGCGGCGTCTTCGCCACCGAGCTGGCTCTCGCCCGGCCGGATCTCCTCGAGCGGGTCGTCGTGGTCGACGGCCCGGGGTACTGGCCGAGCACCGGCATGCGCGACCAGGTCCAGGATCTGCGGCGCCGGCTCGTCGACGACCGGGCGGGCACGGTGGCGGGCTGGGTGCCGGGCTGGTTCGCCGCGGGCGCCGCGCGCGAGCTCGTCGACTGGACGGTCCGCCAGCTGCTCGACTCCGGCGTCTACATCGACGAGCTGTTCACCGAGTGCACCACCTACGACCCGCGGCCCCGGCTGAAGGACCTGAAGACCCCGATCACCTACCTGCACGGCGAGCTGGACGCGCAGATCCCGCTCGAAGTGCCGCGCAGCTGCGCCGCCGAGACGCCGGGCGCCCGCGTGCACGTGCTCGCCGGTTGCGGGCACGTCCCGCACCAGGAAAACCCGCGCGCGTTCACCGCCGCCCTCCGAGAAATTGCCTGAACAATGCCGAAAGTGACTCTGGAAGACGCCGTCGTCCACTACGACCGGACCGGCGACGGCCCCGCGCTGCTCCTGCTGCACGGCACCGCCGCGTCCCGCGAACAATGGGGGCCGCTGACCGCGCGGGCGAACGGGTTCACCGTCCTCGCTCCCGACTTCCCCGGCTCCGGCCTGACCGTCGACGACGGCGGCCCGATCACCGTCGAAACCCTCGCCGCCCAGGCCGAAGCCGTCCTGGACCACGCCGGTTTCGAAACCGCCCACGTCGCCGGGCACTCGCTCGGCGGGGTGGTGGCGGCCCACCTGGCCGGTACCCGCCCGGGCCGCGTCCGGAAAGCGGTCCTGCACGCCGCCTGGCCCGCGACGGACGTCCGGCAGGACGCCGAGTTCCGCTACTGGCTCGACCTGCTGGGAACCGGGACCTTCGCCCGGATGCTCCCGCTGATGGCCTTCGGGCCGCGCTACTGGGAGCAGGCCACCGCGGAGAGCAACGAACAGCTCGTCAAGACCCTGGAAACGGTGATCCAGCCCGGCGCGGCCCGGCAGATCGAGGCCGACCGCGCCGTCGACCTGCGGCCCGTGCTCGGGCGGATCACCGCGCCGGTGCTGGTGCTCGGCAGCGCGCACGACCGGATCGTCACGGCGGACCAGCAGCGGGAGCTGGTCGCCGCGATCCCGGACGCGCGCGCCGCCGAGATCGACGCGGGGCACGGCGCCCCGGCCGAGCTGCCGGACGAGTTCGCCCGGCTCGCGCTGGACTTCCTCAGCGCAGGGCTTTGAGCACGATCGCCGCCACGCCGGCCATCCCCGCCTTCAGCGGGTGGTAGGCGGCCGCGGCGAACACGTCCTGGTCCTTGCCGTTGATCCACGCCGAGCCGCCGCGGGCGCAGGCGTCGTGGCCGCGCGAAGGGCCGTACGTGTCCACGAACTCCGCGTCGCCGTTCGCCGCCGCGTCTTCGAGGGCCTGGTTCAGGTCGCGCTCCACCTGGTTCAGCCACGCGTAGTCGCCGTCGGCGAACGGCAGGACGTCCGGGCAGTAGCCGCTCTCCGGGGCGATTCGCGGGTAGCCCACGACGAGCACCCGCGCGCCGGGCGAACGCTGGTGGATCGTCGCCAGCACGCCTTCGATCCGCGGCCGGATGGCGGTGATGGCGGCCCCCACCGTGTCGACGCCGTTGGTCGTGAAGTGCTTCTCGCACGGGTTGCCGGTGGGGTCGCTCGCCCGCAGCCCCGGGCAGGTCGCGGTCAAGCTGCCGAAGACGCCGTAGTCGTTGCCGCCGATGCCGAGCGTGACCAGGTCGGTGTCGATCCGCAGGGCGTCCAGCTGCGGGCCGTTGGTGCCGTTCAACGGCACTTTCTGCGGGCGGGTCATCGCGCCGGTGTCGGCGCCGGCGCAGCTGACGTCGGTGAACGCGCCGACGTTCAGCGCCGCCGCCACGACCGACGGGTAGTTCGCGGTCGACCGCCCGCAGCCGAGCGGGTCGAGCCGCTGGGCCGGGATCAACGGCCCGGAGGTGTACGAGTCGCCGAGAGCGACGTAGTGGTGGAACCCCGCCGCCGACGCGGTGGCCGCGGTGGTCAGGAGGATGGCTGCGGAGGAGACGGCGACGAGCAGCCGGGTGATGCGCATGAAAACCCCGTTCTGTTCCGGTTACGCTCCCTCCACATCTAGCGAGCACCGGCCGGCGACGGGACGGACTTCACCCGCCAGTCGGGTCACCGTCGCCTTGCTCACGGTAAGTGATCAACGTGCGCCAGAACAGCAGCGGCCGGACCGTGCTCCCGGGCAGCAGCCGGGCCGCCTCGCGGCGCACCTCGGCCAGCGTCGGGAAGTCGTCGACGACCGGGGCCTTCGGGCCCGCTTCGGGACCGCCGTTCAGCCGCTCGCCCGCGTAGACGACCAGCCGCGCGAGCGCGTTGACCGGGACCGCCGCGACGGCCCGCGCCCAGTCCGCGGGCGTGCTGGGCCTCGCCAGGCCGAGCACCACGAGCACGCCGCCCGGCACCAGCGCGCGGCGCAGCTTGGTGACTGTCTCGAACGGCATGTGGTGCAGGGACGCCAGGCACGAGATGTAGTCGTAGTGCCGTTCGGGCAGGGCGTCGGTGGTGACGTCGGCCTGCCGGTAGACGATCTCGCCGGGTCCCGGCGACCCCAGCCCGGCCGCCGCCTCGACCATCGCCGCCGAGACGTCGACCGCCTCCACCGCCATGCCGGTCGCGGCCAGGCGCCGGGCGAAGCGGCCGGTGCCGCACCCGACGTCCAGCGCGATCCCCGGCCCCGGAGGCAGCAGCTCCAGCAGCAGCGGGTGGTAGTGGTCGTTGTGGTTGAACGGCATGCGTCGAGAGTGCCACCGGCGGCGCACGTAGACTCGTCTGGTCAGGTGAATCCCGGTCCGGAGGAGAGTCAGTGCCGCAGGATGAGACAGGTCGCAGGCCGGACCTGTCGGATCTGGACAGCTTCGCGGGCGTCGACGAACTGGGGGCGCCGGGCTACGAAGAGTCCGACGACCACGACCCGGAACTGGACGTCCGCGACACCGCGTTCGAGGCGGGCGGCGGCGCGCGCGGCGGGATCGGTGGCGTCGGCCAGCTGGGCGACAACCTCGCCACCGGCCCGGTGCCCGACCTCACCGTGCCCGAGGACGCCGAGCTGCACGAGCTCGACGACCAGGGCGAGCAGGCGGTGTACGGCGACCCGGACGGCCCCGAGGCGCGGCGTGACCTGCTGGCCGTCGAAGCCGAGCTGAACCAGCGCTGGCCGGAGACGAAGATCGAGCCGTCGCTGACCCGCATCTCCGCGCTGACGCAGCTGCTGGGCGAGCCGAACCGCGGCTACCCGGTGCTGCACGTCGCCGGCACGAACGGCAAAGGCTCGACGGCCCGGATGATCGACGCGCTGCTGACCCGGATGGGCCTGCGCGTCGGCCGCTACACGAGCCCGCACCTGCAGCTGGTCACCGAGCGGATCGCGCTGGACGGGCGGCCGATCTCCGCCGCGCGCTACGCCGAGCTGTGGAACGACATCGCGCCGTACGTGTCCATGGTGGACGGTGCGGCCGCGGACGGCGTCGCGATGAGCAAGTTCGAAATCCTCACCGGGATGGCGTTCGCCGCGTTCGCCGACGCGCCGGTGGAGGCCGCCGTGCTCGAAGCGGGCCTGGGCGGCGCCTGGGACGCGACGAACGTCGCGGACGCCGACGTCGCCGTCATCACCCCGATCGGCCTCGACCACGTCGAGTACCTCGGCCCGGACATCCTCGGCGCGGCCCGCGAAAAGGCGGGCATCATCAAGCCCGGCTCGGTCGCGGTCATCGGCGAGCAGGACCCCGAGGTGCTGAAGGTGCTGCTGGAACGCGCCGTCGAGGTCGACGCCGCCGTCGCGCGCGCGGGCAGCGAGTTCGGCGTGCTCGAGAAGGAGATCGCCGTCGGCGGCCAGCTGCTGAAGCTGCAGGGCCTCGGCGGGGTGTACGACGAGATCTTCCTGCCGCTGCACGGCGCCCACCAGGCCGCGAACGCCGCCCTCGCGCTGGCCGCGGTCGAGGCGTTCTTCGGCGCGGGCAAGGACAAGCAGCTGGTCGTCGAGGCCGTGCGCGAGGCGTTCGCGGAGGTCGAGACGCCGGGACGGCTCGAGCGCGTCCGCTCGGCGCCCACCGTGCTGCTCGACGCGGCGCACAATCCGCACGGCGCCCGCGCGCTCGCGACGACCGTGGCCGAGGAGTTCGCCTTCCGCCGCCTGGTCGCGGTGGTCGGCGTGATGGCCGAGAAGGACGCCCACGGCATCCTCGACGCGCTGGAGCCGGTGGTCTCCGACATCGTCGTGACGCGGAATTCCTCGCTCCGCTCGATGCCGCTGGACGAGCTGAACCAGCTGGCGATCTCGGTGTTCGGCGAGGACCGCGTGGTCGCCGAGACGGACCTGGAGACGGCGATCGAGACCGCGATCGCGCTGGTGGAGACCAGCGACGACCCCGAGGAGCCCTTGGCGGGCGGCGGCGTGCTGGTCACCGGCTCGGTGGTCACCGCGGGCGAGGCGCGCACGCTGTTCGGGAAGGAGCCGGCGTGACGTCGCAGGAGCAGCCCAAGCCGAAGGACCCGATGAAGGGCTTCCGCGGCGTGATGTCGGGAACGCTGATCATGGAGGCGATCACGGTCGCCCTCGCCATCCCGGTGGTGAACAGGCTCGGCGGCGGGATCTCCACGGGCACCGGCTGGACGGTCGTCGCCGTCGCCGTCGTGCTGCTCCTGACCTGCGGGTTCGTCAAGCGGACGTGGGCGGTGCCGCTCATCCTCGCGCTCCAGGTGGTGCTGATCGCGCTGGTCTTCTGGCTGCCGGCGATCGCCGTGCTGGGCGTGATCTTCCTGGCGGTCTGGCTGTGGCTGCTGTGGCTGCGCCGCGACGTCGCGCGCCGCATGGCGGCAGGGACACTGGCGAGCCAGCAGCCCCGGCCGTGACTCACGGGTGCGGCGCCGCCTGGCAGGCCCGCACCTCGGTGACGAGGGCGTCGAGCGCGTCGAGGGCGCCGGCCGGGACGTCGAGGCGGTAGATCCGGTGGGGGCCCGACCGGCTCACCGCCAGCAGGCGGGCGTCGAGCAGGATCCGCAGGTGCCGCGACACGGTGGACTGCGGGAGCCCGAGCGCCGACTGCACCTCGCCGACCGTGGCGGCTCCGCCGCGGTCGAGGAACACCCCGACGATCCGCACCCGGGTCTCTTCGCCGAGGGCCCGCAGCACGGGCAGGACCGTGGTCAGCGCGTCCTGGATCATGCAGGCACCTGCTGCAGCAGCTCTTCGAGCTCACCGGTCGGAAGGCCGTGCCGCCGGCCGAGGCCGACCCAGTCCCGCAGCATCCGGACCGTCTGCGGCCCGTGCCCGCCGAAGTGGCGGCGGAGGTAGTCCGGCACGTCGAAGGGTGCCAGCGGGGGCAGCACCGCGAGCGCCGCGAGCACGGCTCGCGGGCGGACCGGACGCGGGCTCGGGCCGCCGAACCCGGCCGCGACCACGGCACGCGCCTGCGTCGCGGCCACCGCCAGTTGCCGCGCGGACCGGCGGGCGGCCTTCAGGTCGAAGTCCGCGGCGTGCAGCCCGGCCACCACGGGCATCGTCGTCGCCGCGGACACCAGGGGAGCCGCGAGCGGGGCGGCCCGCGACCACCCCGGCCGCGCGAACAGCGACCGCAGCCGGGCCGACGCGGGTCCGGCGACCGTGAACCGGACCCGCGCCGGCGACCACCACCACGCCGGATCGGCGCCGCCGGCGCAGAACCCGGGAACCGCCAGGCCCCACGGCCGGTCGCCCGCCAGTTCGCGAAGCAGCTCCACCTCCGACGGCACCTGCGTGACCGCCGCGACGACCGCCGCCTGACCGAGCAGCTCGGCAACACCCGGCGAGGCCGGCGAAGCCGTGCTGATCACCAGGTCCCAGCCCGGTTCCCCGGCCGTCGTCAGGGCGACTCTCCGCTGCTCGGCCCGCCGGGCGGGTCTCGCGATGCGGAGCCGGCTGGTGCTGACGAGCAGGGAGTCCTCGGTCCGCTCGCGCACCGCGAACCCGACCCGGTGGCTGTCGGCCAGCGATGTCGCCAGCACCCGGGCCACCGGGCCGTGTCCCACCACGAGAACGCGCATGCCCGCACTGTATCCGCATATCCGGATACAGTGCTCAGAGGTAGTCGCCGTGTTCGATGTCGTCGAGCAAAGTCGGCCGCGTGGGCGACCAGCCGAGCAGTTCCCGGGTGAAGGTGCTCGAGACGGGCGCGTCGAAGCCGTAGACCGTGGCCATGAACGGGCTCGCGAAGTGCCCGGCGGCCTCGTCCGGCGTCAGGGCGACCACGGGCAGGTCCAGGCCGCGCCCGATCGTCTCGGCGATGCGGGAGAACGGGACGTTTTCCGCGGTCCCGTGCAGCACGCTGCCGGCCGGTGCCTGTTCCAGGGCCAGGCGGAACAGGACCGCCGCGTCGAGCCGGTGCACCGCGGGCCACCGGTTGCCGCCGTCGCCGACGTAGGCGGACTTCCCGGTCTTGCGGGCGGTGTCGACGAGCATGCCGATGAAGCCGTAGTCCCCGGGGCCGTGGACGGTCGGCGCGAGCCGGACCACGCTCGCCCGCACGCCGCGACCGGCGAAGTCCAGGCAGGCTCGCTCGCCCGGGATCCGGAAGGCGGTGAGCCCGGCCGGGTCGGGCTCGTCCCGCTCGGTGCTCTCCCGGCCGGCGGGCATGACCAGCGTGCCCGACGTGCTCACGAACGGCTTGCCCGTGTGCTCCAGGACGCCGCCGAGAGCCTCGATCGCGGTCCGGTCGCGCCGCATCATGTCGTCGGGATCGCTGAAATCGCCGCCGAACGCCATGTGCAGCACACCGTCGGCCGCTTCGGCGCCCGCGCGCAGGCTGCCGAGGTCGTCCAGTGAGCCGCGGTGCGGGGTGGCGCCCAGCGACTCCAGGCGGGCGGCCGCCGCGTCCGACCGGGCCAGGCCGGTGACGGTGTGACCGGCGCGGATCAGCTCGGCGACGACGGCGGGTCCGGTCAGTCCGGAACCGCCGGTGACGAAGACGTGCATGGGTTCCCTTTCGGGTAGTGACAGTCACTGACGCTACGAACCCTACCGGATAGTGTCAGTCACTGTCGCTACCGTTAAGCTGACTCCATGCCGCGAAGTGGAGAAGACGCGCGCCGCCGCCTCCGGCAGGCGGCCTTGGAGCTGTACGGAGAGCGGGGATTCGACCGGACCACCACGGCCGAGATCGCCGCCAGGGCCGGCGTCACCGAGCGCACGTTCTTCCGGCACTTCCCGGACAAGCGCGAAGTGCTGTTCGACGGCGAAGCCGCCCTGCGCGCCGACCTGATCCGGTCGGTGGCCGAGGCGCCCGAGGGCCTGCCGCCGCTCGAAGTCCTGATCCGCGCCTTCCGGAAGGCCGGGGCGGTCGTGGAGGGGAACCGGCCGTTCGCCGAACCGCGGCTGGCGGTCATCGCCGCGACTCCGGCGCTGCGGGAGCGTGATGCGGCCAAGGCCGCGGCGATGGCCGATGCCCTGGCGGCCGCACTGCGTGAGCGGGGGATCGGCGACCGGCTCGCGGCGCTGGCCGCCCACGTCGGCTGGGCCACCTTCCACCACGCGGCCGGAGCCTGGATCCGGGACTCCGCGCGCAGCCTGGGCGAGCACCTCGACGAGGCCTTCGCCGATCTGCGTGCGCTGTCGGCGGAGACGAGCGGCTGAGCGCCCGCCTCCGCCGGGGCGTCAACGCAGCACGACCACCCGCAGCGCGGGCGAACGCAGGATGTCGGCTTCGCAGAACCGCTCCTGCACCCACTCACCGCGGCTGTAGAGCTTCGTCTGGTCGCTGAAGTACGGCGACTCCGGGTTGGCCGACTGCGAGTACGTCAGCAGCGTCGAGGCGTCCGGGCACGCGCGCCCGCCGAACCCGACCACCTGGATGTAGCTGGAGCCGTGCGCGACCTCGGTGTTCCCGTGGGCCGGGTCCCACTGCGGCGTCATCACGTTGAGCACGCCGAGGAACCCCTGCGCGCCGTGGATCGGGATGCGTTCGCCGTTGCGGGTGACGGACTGGCCGTCGCGCAGCCGGGCGTCCGGCGCGAGCCCCGCCGCGCGAAGCTCCGCGACGGCGTCACCGAACGCCTGCCGGATGCCCGGGTTCCCGGTGTTCAGCGTGTTCGGTGTGGTCAGTGGCGCACTCGGGTCGAACGGCACCGTGAACCGGGGCAGTTCGGCCAGCCGCGTGGCGAACCGCTGGAACAGCAGCGAACCCCGGCTGTCGAGGGAGTACGTGTGGTCCCAGTTCGCCAGCGCGTCACACGCCGGGCCGACCGGCACCGGGCCGGACGACGACGGCGCCTGCCCGCCCGGGAACGACGCGCACAGCTTCGCCAGGTCCGCCGCCGCCAGGTCGGCGAACAGGCTGTGGTCGGCGAAGAGCATCTTCTTCATCGAGTCCGTGGTGAACCCGCCCTTCTCCGCGGTGAGCAACGCTTCCCGCGTGCGCGGCGAACGTTCGGTGCCGATGTCCCCGACGATGTGCGGGTACCCCGTGATCGGCGCCTTCGCGTTCGGCAGCCAGGCGCTGTCGTTCGCGTTCAGCTCGTAGTCACGGCGCTGCTGCTGCGGCAGCCGTGACGGCGCGAAGATCCCCGGCTCGACCGCGCCGGGGTCGGAACCCCACTGGCAGGACGACTTCGCACCGTCCAAAATGGCCAGTTGGTCGCCCGGGAACGTCTGCTGCCCCAAGGGAGTGCTGCACCGGGCCGCCAGCTCGTCGGTGACGTGCGGGACGACCTGGATGTCGGCGTAGAGCGCGTTGCCCGCCCGGTCGGTCGCGATGGTGTTGACCCACGGCACGCCCTGGGTCCGGCTGAGCGCGCCGGCGACGTCGGCCGTGCTGCGCGCCTGGTCGAGCTCGAACCACGTGTTCAACCCGCGCAGGTTGGTCGCGTTGGCGTCGCGCAGCGCGTACGCCGACTTCGCGGTCCACGGCACCGGGAAGCCGCCGACGTCGTCCAGCACCGGGCCGTACCGGGTCGCCCAGAAGGTCTGGCGGACCGGCTTCAGCGAGCCGTCGGCTTGGCGCACCTGGACCGTGACGGCACGGGAAGTCATCTTCTCGGGCTTGCCGTCGACGAGGTACGTCGTCGGGTCGCCGGGTGCCAGCGGCACCTCGAACAGGCCGAACGTGACCGGGGTGGACACTGTGTGCGTCCAGGCCGCGTCCGCGGTGTGCCCGATCATGATGAACGGCATGCCGAGCAGGCTCGCCCCGGCCACGTCGACCCGGCCCGGGATGGTCAGCTGGCTCTGCCAGAACCGCCGTCCGTCGTGCCACGGGTAGTGCGGGTTGCCCAGCAGCACACTGCCCTTGCCCGCCGCGGTCCCGTCGGCGCCGACGGCGATGCCGTTGCTGCCCAGGCCGCCCTTGCCGAGCCCGTCGCGCAGGCTCGCGGACAGCTGCGCGGGCGTGCCCGGGCTCGCGGCCGCCGTACTGGACGGCGGCGTCGCGAACAGGCCTTCGGTGGCGAAGCCCAGGCCGCCGGTGACGGCGATGGAGTAGAAGTGCCGGTAGAAGTCCTGTTCGGTGATCGGCCGGACCCAGTCCGCGCCGCGGCAGGCCGGATCGGTGATCCCGGACCGGCCGGTGCGGGCCAGGAAGGCGTTGAACCCCTTGACGTAGCCCGAAACGAGCTGCCGGACCTCGGGCCGCGGCCCCTGCGGCGCCGGTTGCGCGGCCAGCCGGTCGACCACGCCGGAGTCGTTGATCCGCTGGAAGAACAGGTCGCTGTGCAGGTTGTCCTTCGCCTCGGACAGCGACGGGTAACCCTCGCCGTCCGGGCCGAAGTACCGCGACCGCTGCGCGCTCACCGTGACGTAGATCTTCGCGAGCTCGCAGACGTTGTCGGTCGCCGCCGCGTAGCCGTACCCGTAGCCGAGCCCGGCGAAGTCCTTGGCGACGATGTGCGGGACGCCGTGTTCGGTGTAGCGGACAACGGCTTTCGCGCCGTCTTCCCCGGCCACCGCCACACCGGCGCCCAGTGTGGTCATGGAGAGCGCGGCCGAGAAAACGGCCAGCGCCTTCCGCATGTGCTTCATGCGTACCCCCTTGTCGTGATCGCCACGCTACCGACGGCGATCGCGTGCGGGTATGGGGGAAAACCCCAGTATTCGTTCACCCGGGCGCAAACCCGCGTTGGCCGCGGCGGGATAGAAACCGCGCATGACCGAACCGACCCCTTCCCGCCGTTCGCTGCTCAAGGCGGGCCTCACCGGCGCTTCCGCCGTCGCCGCCGGCCTCGTCCTGCCGTCCGCGGCCTTCGCCGCGGTCCCGCTGGTCCGCGCCGGCCGGCCCGTGCTCACCCACGGCGTCCAGTCCGGGGACGTCACGCCCGGCTCGGCGATCGTCTGGTCCCGGGCGGACCGGCCGTCGCGGCTGGTCGTCGAGATCGCGCGGGACCCGTCGTTCCGGCACGCGCGCCGGGTGTGCGGCCCCGTGGTGGGCCCGGACAGCGGCGGCACGGGCAGCGTGCGCGTCGCCGCCTTGCAGCCCGGCACCGAATACCACTACCGCGTCACCGCCGAAGCCCTCGACGGGCGCACCACGAGCGAACCGCTGACCGGCCGCTTCGCCACGGCGCCGGTGGGCCGCCGCGACACCCGGATCGTGTGGTCGGGCGACGTCGCCGGCCAGAACTGGGGCATCAATCCCGCGCTGGGCGGGATGACGATCTTCTCGGCGATGGCCGCCCGCTGCCCGGACCTGTTCCTGCACAGCGGCGACACGGTGTACTCCGACGGCCCGCTGACCGAAACCGTCACGCTCCCCGGCGGCCGGACCTGGCGCAACGTCGTCACACCGGAGAAGTCGAAGGTCGCCGAGACCCTCGACGAGTTCCGCGGCCAGCACGCCTACAACCGGCTCGACGACAACTTCAAGCGCTTCGCGGCGCAGGTCCCGGTCTACGCCCAATGGGATGACCACGAGGTCCTCAACAACTGGTACCCGGGCAAGATCCTCGACAACCCGGCCTACACCGAGAAGCGCGTCGACGTCCTCGCGCCGCGGGCGTACCAGGCGTTCCACGAGTGGCACCCGATCGACGCCCGCCAGGCCGTCGACGGCCGCGTCTACCGCAGCTTCCGCTACGGCGCGCGCGCCGAGATCTTCGTGCTGGACATGCGGACCTACCGCAACGCGAACACGGCGGACCAGACCAAGCCCGGCTACATCCTCGGCGACGCGCAGGCCCGCTGGCTGGCCGACGCGCTCGGCCGCAGCACCGCGACGTGGAAGATCGTCCAGGCCGACATGCCGCTGGGCCTGGTCGTTCCGGACGGCACCGCGATCGAAGCCGTGGCGAACAACCTGCCCGGCGCGCCGGGCGGCCGCGAGACGGAGCTGGCCTGGGTGCTGCGGGAGATCCAGCGGCGCCGCGTGCGCAACGTCGTCTGGCTGACCGCCGACGTCCACTACACGGCGGCGCACCACTACTCACCCGACCGGGCGGCTTTCCAGGACTTCGACCCGTTCTGGGAGTTCGTGTCCGGGCCGCTGAACGCGGGTGCGTTCGGGCCCAACGTCCTGGACCCGACGTTCGGCCCGGAAGCGGTGTTCGTGCACGCCCCGCCGGCGGCGAACACCTCCCCGATCGACGGCTTCCAGCACTTCGGCGAGCTGAACATCGACGGCGCGAGCGGCGACCTCACGGTGGACCTGCGCGACGCCACCGGCGCGTCGCTGTGGTCGAAAAAGCTGCACCCGCAGGGCCGCTGAGCACTGTTCGGGCGGCCCGGACGTCGCGAATGACTCATTCGGGACCTCGCACGTCCCGAATGAGTCATTCGCGACCTCGGCCCAGGCCGCTGACCGGGTCGGCTACCCTCACGCACACCGTCACAAACCGCACCAAGGAGAAACACCGTCGTGACTGAACGCACGCTGGTCCTGGTCAAGCCCGATGGCGTCGCGCGCGGCCTCGTCGGCGAGGTCGTCTCGCGGATCGAGCGCAAGGGCCTGAAGCTCGCCGCGCTCGAACTGCGGACCGTTCCGCAGGCGCTGGCCGAGGAGCACTACGCCGAGCACAAGGAGCGTTCGTTCTTCGGCGACCTGCTGGAGTTCATCACCTCGGGTCCGCTCGTCGCCATCGCCGTCGAGGGGCCGCGCGCCATCGCCGCGTTCCGCCAGCTCGCCGGCGGCACCGACCCGGTCGAGAAGGCCACCCCGGGCACCATCCGCGGCGACTTCGCGCTGGAGACCCAGTACAACCTGGTGCACGGCTCGGACTCGCCGGAGTCGGCCGAGCGCGAGCTGAAGCTCTGGTTCCCCGACCTGTGACCGGCACCGGGGCCACGTTCGCGCGTGGCCCCGGTTCCCCCTTCCGGAGCACCCATGACGACCATGCCGTTCCCGGCGCGTGACTACCTTCCCGTGCTGCGCGAGCTGACGGGCGCGTTCGCCGCACGGCTGCGCACCGGCGACCCGGCCGCGAAGGTGCCCGACTGCGGGGACTGGACACTGGCCGGCCTGGGCACGCACCTCGGGAACGTCCACCGCTGGGCCGCCACCGTCGTCACCACCGGGCAGGTCCAGCCCCAGAACTTCGAAGACGGCCCGGGCGGCGCCGACTGGTACGCCGAGAGCGCCCGGCTGCTGCTCGACGCGCTCGACGCCGCCGACCCGGAAGACCCGTGCTGGCACTTCGGCGGCACCGAAAAGACCAAGGCGTTCTGGTACCGCCGCCAGGTGCACGAAACCGCCGTCCACCTCGCCGACTCGGGGAGCGACCACCTCCCCGACCCGGCGGTGGCCGCGGACGGCGTCGATGAGGTTCTCGGCACCCTCCTGCCCCGCGTGACGCGCTGGCACGCCGTGCCCCAGCTGCCCGGGCCCGTCACCCTGCGCGCCACCGACACCGGCGACGTCTGGACCGTGCACCCCGGCGAGCCGCCCGCGCTGGGGCCGGCCGTTTCTGGCGCGACTGTCGAAGCTCCAGCGCGCGATCTCCTGCTGCGCCTGTGGAAGCGCACCGGGCCGGACCCGCGCGTCACCGGCGAGGCCGCCGAGGCGCTCCTCGCCGCACCGCTCACCCCGTGATGGTGTTCTAGACCATTCAGGCGGCGTTCACCGGGAAGTCTTCCCCCGGCTGTGCCGGTGCGCTGTGCTGGTCGGGCTCGCTCTCACTCGATACTGGGGTACCTGGTGAAGAAGTCACGCGTCGCGCTGCCGTTCGTCGCGCTCTTTGCGACGGTGTTCGTCGTCCCCGCCCACGCCGACCCCCTGTCCGCGCCGCTCGGTACGCCGCCGGTCGAGGCCGCGCCCGCCGCGTCGTCGGACCGCGAAGGGCCCTTCGTGGCGGCTGCCGCCCCCGACGACGGGCTCGTCACCGGCAGCGCGACCACCGAGGTCGCCCCCGGGCTGAACCTCACCCAGTTCGACCGGTTCGACCCGGCCGGCTGGATCCGCGGGGACACCCTCGCCGTCGACCTGGGCAGCAAGGTGCTCAAGCCGACCTACCTGAGCCCTGGCACGGTTTCCGCGCGCACGCCGTTGTCGCAGCAGGTCGCGCGGGCGGGCGCGGTGGCCGGCGTCAACGGCGACTTCTTCGACATCAGCGCCACCGGCGCGCCGATCGGCGTCGGCATCGATCGCGGGCAGCTCCAGACCGCTCCCGCGGCCGGGCACAACCTCACCGCGTCGATCACCGACGCGGGCAAGGCGCGGCTCGCGTCGGTCTTCCTCGAAGCGAGCGTGACACTGCCCGGCGGCACGGTGAAAGCGACCAACTTCAACAGTCCCGTCCTCGGCACGGACGCGATCGGCGTCTACACGCCGTTGTGGGGTGCCTCGGCCCGGAAGTCTTCGGTCGCCGGCGCTTCGCGCGTGCTCGAGGTGGAGCTGCGCGACGGCGTCGTCACCGGCGTGCGCGAGCAGCCCGCGGACGGCCCGATCGCGGCGGGCACGACGCTGCTGCTCGCCCGCGAAGCCGGGGCGGACGCCCTGGCCGCGCTCAAGCCGGGTGACCCGGTCGGCGTCACCTACGCGCCGCGCTCGGACGCCGGGAAGATCGCGGTCGCGGTGGGCGGCAACGAAGTGCTGCTCCGCGACGGCGTCGTGCAGCCGGTCGACGACGTGGCCATGCACCCGCGCACGGCGGTCGGCTTCTCCGCCGACGGGACGAAACTGTGGCTGGCCACTGTGGACGGACGCCAGGCCGACAGCCGCGGGATGACCGAGCTGGAACTGGCGCGCCACCTGAAGAGCCTCGGCGCCGACGACGCGATCAACCTCGACGGCGGCGGGTCGTCGACGCTGCTGGCACGCAACGAGGGCGAAGCCGCGCCGAGCGTCCGGAACTCGCCGTCCGACGGCGGGGAACGCCTGGTGCCCAACGGAATCGGCTTCGCGACCGTGCCGGGCAGCGGCAAGCTCACCGGCTTCGCACCGGCGCCCGCGGTGGCGGCGGAGGGCGCCGACCGCGTGCTGTCCGGCCTCTCCCGGCACCTGGTCGCCGACGGCCACGACGAGACGGGCGCCGCGGTCGCCGCCGACCCGCGCTGGAGCGCGTCGGATCCCAGGCGGGCGACGGTGACCCGGGGAGTCGTCACGGGTCACCACGCGGGCCGGGTCGACGTCGTCGCGCGCTCGGGCCGGGCGTCCGGGAAGACGGCGCTTTCGGTGCTGGGCGAGCCGGTCCGGCTCGGCACGAGCACCGAACAGGTCGCGCTGTCGGCGGCGGGCGCGAAGAGCACGTTCGAGGTCTACGGCTACGACGCCGACGGCTACGGCACCTGGCTCGAACCCGACGACGTCAAGCTGGACTACGACCACTCGGTCGTGCGGATCGAGCCGTCGGGCGACGGGTTCGCCGTGACCGCGCTGACCGCCTCCGGCGCGACCGCGATCACCGCGACGGCCGCGGGCCTGACGACACACCTCGCCGCGTCCGCCGGCACGGTGGCGCAGGTGGCGTCCCCGCTGGACGGCCCGGCGGGCTGGGCGGCGACGGTGTACCCGGCGGTCGTCGGCGCGGCGCTGTCGGCGGCACCCGGGCGGGACGGCCAGGGGCTGGCGCTGGACTACCGGCTCACCGGCACGACCGCCACGCGCGCGGCGTACGTGACGCCGTCTTCGCCGCTCCCGGTTCCTCCGGGGACGCAGAAGATCGGGCTGTGGGTGAACGGCGACGGCAAGGGCGCCTGGCTGCGAGCCGAACTGCGCGACGCCGCGAACGTGGCGTCCATTGTGGACCTTTCGCTGAGCGTCGACTGGACGGGCTGGCGGTACGTCACCGCGGCGATCCCGGCCGGGCTGCCCGCCGGGCAGCGGCTGGCCCGCTTCTACGCCGTCGAAAACGTGCCGGACCAGCAGTACGAGGGCCGACTGGTGTTCGACGACCTGACGTTCGAGGTGGCACCGGCGACGACCGTGCCCGCCGACCCGGCCCCGCACGACCCGGCGCTCGTCACCGACGGCGTTCTGGCCGGCGGCCTGCGCGTCGCGGTGGTCAGCGACGCGCAGTTCACCGCGGACGACCCGGCCGGGCCGCTGGTCGCCCAGGCCCGCCGCGCCCTGCGCGAAGCCGTCGCGGCGAAACCGGACCTGGTGCTGATCAACGGCGACTTCGTCGACCGCGGCACGGCACCGGACTTCGCGCTGGCCCGGCAGGTGATCGCGGAAGAGCTCGACGGCAAGGTGCCCTGGTACTACCTGCCGGGCAACCACGAGGCGGAGGCCGGCAACGGGCTCGCGAACTTCCAGGCCGTCTTCGGGGTCACGCACCAGGTCGTCGACGTCCACGGCATCCGGCTGGTGCTGCTGGACTCCTCACGCGGTTCGCTGCGGGCCGGCGGGTTCGACCAGGTCCGGATGCTGCGCTCGGCGCTCGACTCGGCGGCCGCCGAGGAGTCCGTGCGCGGGGTGGTCGTCGCCATGCACCACCCGGTGAAGGATCCCAGCCCGGCCGGGAACTCCCAGCTCGGCGACCGGAAGGAAGCGGCGTTGCTGACCCGGTGGCTGACCGGGTTCGAGCAGGCGTCCGGCAAGCCGGCCGCCGCCGTCGCCTCGCACGCGGGCGTGTTCTCGCTGTCCCGCGTCGACGGGGTGCCGTACCTGGTCGACGGCAACTCGGGCAAGGCACCCGCGGCCGCCCCGGGCGACGGCGGCTTCGTCGGCTGGACGCTGCTGCGCTTCGACCCCGCCGACCGCGCCCAGCCGGTGCGGTTCGAGACGCGGCCGAACGTCGACTCGCTGTCGCTGACCGGGCCGTCGTCGATGGCGCCCGGCGACCGCGCGGAGGTGCGCGCTTCCGTGCGGCAGGGGGCGCGGGACGTGCCGGTGTCCTATCCGGTGAGCGCGGACTGGCAGGTCGGCCGGGGCGTCGTCGCGTTCGACCCCGCGACGGGCGTGCTGACGGCGGTGCGGCCGGGCGTCGCACGGCTGTCGGTCACGGTCAACGGGGTGACCCGGACGCTGGTCGTGACCGTGCGCGGCTGACGGGCACACCATCTCCCGGTGTGCCGTGGCGGCTAATCCGTTCGGTTTTTGTCGGTGGTGCGTCCTATGGTGCGAAGCGTGGACGAATCGGAGGAGCGGGAACCGGCACTCGTGCAGGCCAAGGCACTCGTGAAGCGCTTCGGCGAGTTCGAGGCCGTGCGCGGGATCGACGTCGAGGTGCGGCGCGGGGAGGCGTTCGGCTTCCTGGGCCCGAACGGCGCCGGGAAGTCGTCGACCATGCGGATGATCGCGTGCGTGTCGCCGAGGACCGACGGTGACCTCCGCGTGCTCGGCCTCGACCCGGAGACCGCCGGGCCGCGGATCCGCGCCCGGCTCGGCGTGGTGCCGCAGCAGGACAACCTGGACGTCGAGCTGACCGTCCGGGAGAACCTCCTGATCTACGGCCGCTACTTCGGGCTGTCACGGGCGGCGGCCCGGCGCAAGGCCGAGGAGCTGCTGGAGTTCGCCCAGCTCGGTGACCGGGCCGAGGACAAGGTCGACCCGCTCTCGGGCGGCATGAAACGGCGGCTGACCATCGCGCGCTCGCTGGTCAACGACCCGGAGCTGCTGCTGCTCGACGAGCCGACGACGGGGCTCGACCCGCAGGCCCGGCACCTGCTGTGGGACCGGCTGTTCCGGCTCAAGGCCCAGGGCACGACGCTGATCGTCACCACGCACTACATGGACGAGGCCGAGCAGCTGTGCGACAGGCTGGTGGTGATGGACAACGGCCGGATCGCCGCGGAGGGCTCGCCGGCCGAGCTGATCAGGCGGTACTCCACGCGCGAGGTCGTCGAGCTGCGGTTCGCGTCGGGGGAGCAGGGTGCGGCGGCCCGGCAGGTGGAGGGGCTCGCGGAGCGGGTGGAGGTGCTGCCGGACCGGGTGCTGCTCTACAGCGACGACGGCGAGGACACCCTGGAGCGCGCGCATTCCCGCGGCGTGCGGCCGTTGTCCAGCCTGGTGCGCAGGAGCTCGCTGGAGGACGTGTTCCTCCGGCTCACGGGCCGGACGCTGGTGGACTGATGGGAACCGCTCTCACCCGCGTGATGGACTCCGGCCGCGCGGTGGCCCTGCCCGCGCGCCCTGCCCTCGCGCCTCCTGCCCCGGCGGCGTCCGGTTCCTCGGCCGTCGGCGCCCCGCACACCGGCCGCGCCCGCTCGCTCCCCGCGTTCTCCGGGAGGCGGGCATGACGGCCGTCGAATCCACCGGCCGCGTGGTCGGCAAGTGGCAGGGCGCCTGGCTGCGCGTCGAAGGGCACTGGACCTGGTACCGCAGGCACTGGCTGTCCACTTTGTACTCCACCGGGCTGCAGCCGGTGCTCTTCCTCGCCGCGATGGGGCTCGGCTTCGGCTCGCAGGTGCGGCCGGGCGCGGTCACCGGCGGCCTGTCCTACCTGCAGTACATCGCGCCCGCGCTGCTCGCCGCCGGTGCGGCACAGCAGGCGGTCGGCGAGTCCAGCTACCCGGTGCTGTCCGGGTTCAAGTGGCAGAAGGACTACCTGGCGGTCACGGCCACCCCGGTGTCGCCGGGGCAGGTCTTCGGCGGCCACCTGATCTGGTCGGCGCTGCGGCTGACGCTGGCGGGCGCGATCTACGCGTTCGTCGCGCTCTTCTTCGGCGCCTGGACCGGGCCGGGGGTCCTGCTCGTGATCCTCGCGGGCACGGTCACCGGGCTCGCCTGCACCACGCCGATGGCCGCGCTGGCGGCGCGGACCTTCGACGAGGGGCAGCGGTTCGGGCTGATCTTCCGCTTCGTCGTGATGCCGATGACCTTGTTCTCCGGCACGTTCTTCCCGATCTCGCAGCTGCCGGCCGCGATCCGCTGGCTGGCCTGGCTTTCCCCGCTGTGGCACGGCACGCAGCTGGCCCGCGGCGTCAGCGTCGGCGGGGTCGGCGGCTGGGCGATGCTCGGCCACTTCGCGGTGCTGGCGGCGTTGTTCGCGGCCGGGTGGGTGCTCGCGCACCGGGCCTTCTACCGGAGGCTGGTGGTCTGAGTGACGACTGTCGAGACCCGTGCCGGCCTGCTGCTGCGCATCCTCCCGCCCGGGCTGTACGCGGGCCGGGCGCGCATGCTCGTCGAGCGTTCGGTCATGGTGTACCGCGGCGGCTGGCTGATCTTCCTGTCCGGCGCGGTCGAGCCGTTCCTGTACCTGCTGGCGTTCCAGCTCGGGTTCGGCAGGCTGGTCACGGAGGTGGCCGGGCCGGGCGGGCAGCCGATGAGCTACGTCGCGTTCGTGGCGCCGGCGCTGCTGGCGACGTCGGCGATGAACGGCGCCGTGTTCGAATCGACGTACAACCTGTTCTTCAAGCTGCGCTACGCGAAGCTGTACGACGCGATGCTGGCGACGCCGATCGGCCCGCTGGACGTGGCGCTGGGCGAGCTCGGCTGGGCGATGACCCGCGGCGGTGTCTACGCGGTCGCGTTCCTGGCCATCGCCGCGGCGATGGGGCTGGTCACCTCGTGGTGGGCGCTGCTGATGATCCCGGCCGCGCTGCTGGTCGGGCTGGCCTTCTCGGCGATCGGCATGGCGCTGGTGACGTTCCTGAAGTCGACCTCCCAGTTCGACTACATCCAGCTGGGCCTGACCCCGATGTTCCTGTTCGCGACGACGTTCTTCCCGCTGTCGGTGTACCCGGAGCCGCTGCAGTGGGTGGTCCGCTGCCTCCCGCTGTACCACGGGATCGAGCTGATGCGCGGCCTGGCGACGGGCATCCTCTCCGGCGGCATGCTGGTCAACCTGGCCTACCTGCTCGTCCTGGGCGCGGTGGGCCTGTGGGCCTCGACGCGCCGGATCGCGAAGCTGCTCCTGACGTGACGGCGGCGGTCACCGGGCCGGGTCGGGCCGCCCGCCCCGCGGCGCGGCGGCGGCGAGCGCGTCCACCATGCCGTGCCCGTAGAAGCCGTTGAACCCCTCGTACCCCGCGCAGTAGGCGTCCTGGGTCCCGTCGCCGGTGAGGTCGTAGTCGGCCGGGCACGGCATCGGCATCGCCTGCGCTTCGAGCGTCCGGCGCAGCTGCCGCGGCCGGGCGTCCGGGGCGGCGGAGGCCAGCAGCGCGAGCACCCCGGTGACGTGCGGCGCGGCCATCGACGTGCCGCACAGCGGCGCATACCCGCCCGGCACCGTCGAGAGCACGCACTCGCCGGTTTCCCCGCCCGGCGCCGTGACGTCGATCACGCCGAGCCCGTAGGAGCTGTAGCCCGCCTTCACCCCGTCGGCGCCGACGGCGGACACCGCGACGACGTCCCGCAGCCCGGCCGGCAGGGCTTCGCAGCCGGAGCCCGCTCCGGGCGTGCCGGAGCGCGCCGACGGCTGCAGGTCGACGGCCTCGTTGGTCGCTGCCGCGACGTTCAGCGTGCCCGCCGAAGTGCTGTACTCGACCGCGCGCGCCAGCGCCTCGTGCACGACCCCGCGGTCGTCGCCGCGGATGCACGACAGCGTCCACGGGTTGACGAAGTAGCTGCTGTTCGTCAGCCGCATGTGCCGTGCGGCCGCCCACATCAGCCCGCAGACCGCGGCTTCGGGATCGGCGTAGCCGCGGTCGTCGATGACCTTCACCGACGCCACCCGCACCCCGGGAGCCACCCCTGTCACGCCGCGCCCGTCGTCGGCCGCCGCGATGATCCCCGCGACGTGCGTGCCGTGCACCGACGTCGTCGGCGCCCAGGCGGACGGCGAGCGGTCGGGGGCGCCGGTCAGGCAGCCGGCGGAGTCGCCCGCGTCGAGGGCTTCGGCGAGGTCCGGGTGGTCCGGGTCGATCCCGGAGTCGAGGACGCCGACGACGACGTCGCGGCTGCCGTCCGCGGCCCCGCGCGCCCGGCCGGCGTTGATCATCCGCATGTCCCACTGCCGCGCGCTCAGGTCCGCGGACGGCACCTTCGCGGGATCGGTCCGGGGAACCGCGGCCCGGGCCGGCTGGGGCTTGGCCGAGTCCGTCGCGCGCTGCGCGGCCAGCCGCTCGGCCTGGGCGCTGAACGCCCGGTCGAGCCCGATCCGCGCGCCGAAGCCCGCGTCGCCGGAGGTGGCGACGGCGACGGCGATCTGCGGGTAGTAGACGGTGGTGGTCCCGCACGCCCCGGCGATCCGCGCGCGGGCTTCGTCCTCGTCGGTGCCGCGGTCGAAGGTGACGACGTAGCGCAGGGACCGGCCGTGGCCGCAGCCGGGTTCGGCGGCCACCGCCGGACCGGCGGTGACGCAGCCCGAAAACGCCAGGACGGTGCACACGGCCGCCCGCAGGGGCCGCGCCAGCAGGGACACCGGACCTCCCACCGGATGCAGGGACCGCGGGTGCCCGGCGCGCGAGATCCCGGTCACCCCGAGCCGCACGGTAGCCACCCCGTGCCCGGTGGACAAGCGCTGTGGCCAAGTTCCCCCGGCAGGGTTCCGGCGAAGCCGGGCGCCCGGACCCCGGAAACGCGGGTCCGCTCGCCGGGCGAGCTGCCCGGCTCGGCCCCTGGTCGCCGGTCACCGGGGGCCGCGTGGTTTCGCGGGCCGCGAATGGCCAGGCGGGGACTCCCACGGCGCGCCCGGCGGCGTGGGCGGAGGTACCGAGTACACCCGAGCAGTCACCCGGTGTGGGATACTCGGGGAGGCCACCGGGCCGCGGGGCGCACGTGAGAGGTGCTGCCTGCGGCGTTGTGGCCCGGTGATGTGCATGATCTTCCGCGACGCGCGTCGCCGCCCGCGAACCGGGCGGCTGGACGACGTGGCGGGCGGTCCGGGGGCCGCGAGTGCCTTATGCACGCCGCCGAGCAGACCTTTGACCGGGTTGCGCCCCGCCGGAACCGGTGGTGCGCGGCGCCCGGTCGTCGGGCAAGGATTCCCGCCGCTGGTGACCACCACGGCGGAACGAACAGAAAGGGGCCCCTGCGCGGCCGCGTCCCTGCCGGTGAACACCGGCAGACGCGCCCGGGGGCGGAGGAGACATATGTCGAACGCGGAAACACCCGCCGAGCACGCCGGCGGGAATCCCGCCACACCCACGACCGGCCCGCTGGCCGACCTGCCCGCCCGGATCCGGGTGCACGCGCTGGCCAAGCTGCTCGAATCGCACAGCCGGGACGTCCTCGCGAAGCTGGCCGAGCTGGGCGAAAGCGTCCGGAGCGCGCAGTCGAGCGTGACCAGGGAAGTGGCGCTCAAGGTGGCCGAGGCGCTCGCGCCGGCCGAGACCGGCGGCCAGGCCGGCGAGGCCGCCCAGGCTCCGGAGCAGGCGGCGCCGGCCGGGCTGCCGCCGGTGCCCGAGATCCCGGTCGCCGAGGCCGAGAAGCCGCGCCCGCGGCAGAAGACCCGTGCGCACCTGCCGGTGTTCGCCGCGCCGTCGCCGGTCTTCCTGCCCCCGGAGCCGCCGGAGCCCGCGGCCAAGCCGGCCCGCAAGCCGGCCGACCCGTTCGCGGAGCCGGAACCGCGCCCGGAGCCCGAGGCCGCCGAGGAAGAAACCGAGGACACCACGGCGGCCGACACCGGCGCCGACGAAGAGGGCGAGGACGGTGGCAGCCGCCGCCGTCGCCGCCGGGGCCGTCGCGGCCGTGGCCGGGGCAAGGGCGCCGAGGGTGGCGACGAGACCACCGAGAACGAGGACGACCAGGCCGAGGAGCCGCGGCGCAAGGGCCGCAACGGGGACGAAAAGCCCGAAGCGGACACCGAAGAGGCCGAGGAAGCCGCGTCCGAGACCGACGCGGACGCCGACGAAGGTGAAGGGGAGGGCGGCAGCCGTCGCCGTCGCCGTCGCCGTCGCCGCAAGGGCTCGGACGGCGAAGACGCCGAGGCCACGGGCACCGACGACCCGCCGAACACGGTCACGCACGTCCGCCAGGCCAAGACCGAGGCCGCCGAGCGCCCGGCGCGCGACGAGGTGCGCAGCGTCCGCGGCTCGACCCGCCTGGAAGCCAAGCGCCAGCGCCGCCGTGACGGCCGCGAGGCGGGCCGCCGCCGCGCCCCGATCCTGTCCGAGGCCGAGTTCCTGGCCCGGCGCGAGTCGGTCGAGCGCACGATGGTCGTCGCCGAGCACGGCGACTCCACCCAGATCGCGGTGCTCGAGGACGGCGTCCTCGTCGAGCACTTCGTCACGCAGTCGGGCTCCGGCTCGATCGTCGGCAACGTCTACCTCGGCCGCGTCCAGAACGTGCTGCCGAGCATGGAAGCCGCCTTCATCGACATCGGCCGCGGCCGCAACGCCGTGCTGTACGCCGGCGAGGTCGACTGGGACGCCGCCGGCCTGGAGGGCAAGGCCCGCAAGATCGAGCAGGCGCTGTCCACCGGCGACTCGGTGCTGGTCCAGGTGACCAAGGACCCGGTCGGCCACAAGGGCGCCCGGCTGACCACGCAGATCTCGCTGCCCGGCCGCTTCCTCGTCTACGTGCCCGCGGGCGGTGCCACCGGCATCTCCCGCAAGCTGCCGGAGAACGAGCGCCGCCGGCTCAAGGACATCCTCAAGCGGATCGTCCCGGAGGACGCGGGTGTGATCATCCGCACCGCCTCCGAGGGCATCAGCGAGGAGGAGCTGGGCCGGGACGTCGACCGGCTGAAGGCCCAGTGGGACGTCATCAAGGAGAAGGCCGAGGCCGGGTCGAACCGCAAGGGCGGCGCCCCGACCATGCTCTACGAAGAGCCGGACCTGCTGGTCAAGGTCGTGCGCGACCTGTTCACCGAGGACTTCGCGAAGCTCGAGGTGCAGGGCGAGAAGGCGTGGGAGACCATCCACGCCTACGTCCGGCACGTCGCGCCGGACCTCACCGAGCGGCTCAAGCGCTACACCGGCACCGGCAACGCGTTCGCCGACCACCGGATCGACGAGCAGATCACCAAGGCCCTCGACCGCAAGGTCTGGCTGCCGAGCGGCGGGTACCTGGTCATCGACCGCACCGAGGCGATGACGGTGATCGACGTCAACACCGGCAAGTTCACCGGATCGGGTGGCAACCTCGAGGAGACGGTGACCCGCAACAACCTGGAGTCGGCGGAGGAGATCGTCCGCCAGCTCCGGCTGCGGGACATCGGCGGCATCATCGTCATCGACTTCATCGACATGGTGCTCGAGTCCAACCGCGAGCTGGTGCTGCGCCGCCTCACCGAGTGCCTCGGCCGCGACCGCACGCGCCACCAGGTGGCCGAGGTCACCTCGCTCGGCCTGGTCCAGATGACCCGCAAGAAGATCGGCACGGGCCTGCTGGAGGCGTTCTCGACGCCGTGCGAGCACTGCAAGGGCCGGGGCGTGCTCGTCTCGACCGAGGTGCAGCGCACGAACGGCGGCGGCTCGCCGTCCAACGGCAACGGCGGCAACGGCGGCGGTGGCGGTGGCGGGGAGAAGAGCTCCCGCCGGTCGCGCGGCCGCGGCAAGGGCGACGAAGGCGCCAAGGCGGAATCCGAGGGCGCCGCGAAGGCCGAGGTCCACGCGGTCCCGCCGCCCGAGAAGCGCGAGTCGATCGCGTCCGCGGTGGCGGCGATGGCGAACGCCTCGAAGGCCGCCAAGGAGCACGACCACGGCGCCCTGAACGGCAACGGGCACGTCCCGGAGCCGGCCAGGGAGGTCGGGGACGTCCCGGCGACCACGGAGGCGGACGAGGCGCCGGTGGCGGCCGAGCCGCCCGCCGAGCCCGCCCAGGAGGTCGCCGGCACCCCGGTGACCACCGAAGCGGACGAGGCGCCGGTGCCACAGGAAGAGGAGCCCGAGGTCGAGGCGTCGCCGGCTCCGGAGCCGGCGGAAGAGCCGGTCAACGAGTCTTCGGAGCCGGCCCAGCCGGTCGCCGAACCCGAGGTCAGCGTGCCCGAACCGGCCGTGCGCTCCACCCGGCGCCGGCCGCGCCGGGCGGCGTCGCGGCCGGCGGGCCCGCCGGTGCACGCCTCGGACCAGAGTCAGTGAACGACTAGGGGGACCCCGGTGGTAACGCACCGGGGCACCCCACGTAACCTGTAGTACGGCCTGCCACCAGAGCAGGTCGCCTGCGCGAGTCCAGGACCGCCTTTTCCTCAGGTGGGCCGGTTGCGCAAGCCCCCACCCATTGTCGAGTAATGCAGGAGACTTCCGTGTCGGCGTACGCGATCGTCAAGACCGGCGGCAAGCAGTACAAGGTGGCCGTCGGCGACGTCGTCGAGGTCGAGAAGCTCGAGGGCGAGCCGGGCACCGAGCACATCCTCCCCGCCGTGCTGTTCGTGGACGGTGGCGAGGTCACCACGGACGCCGACGCGTTGGCGAAGGTCTCGGTCACCGGCAAGGTCGTCGAGCAGACCAAGGGTCCGAAGATCCGGATCCACAAGTTCAAGAACAAGACGGGCTACCACAAGCGCCAGGGTCACCGGCAGAAGCTGACCCGCGTCGAGGTCACCGCCATCTCCAAGTAGTTCTTCTCCGGATCTTCAGCAAGAAAGAGGACTGAGCTATGGCTCACAAGAAGGGTGCGTCCAGCTCCCGCAACGGTCGTGACTCGAACGCGCAGCGCCTCGGCGTCAAGCGCTACGGCGGCCAGGAAGTCAACGCGGGCGAGATCCTGATCCGCCAGCGCGGCACCAAGTTCCACCCCGGCGTGAACGTCGGCCGTGGCGGCGACGACACGCTGTTCGCCCTGGCCGCCGGCGCGGTCCAGTTCGGCGAGAAGCGTGGCCGCAAGACGGTCAACATCGTGCCAGTGGAAGCCTGATTCGGCTTCTGTCTAGACCTCTGACGAGGGGTGGGGCCGGAATATCCGGTGCCACCCCTCGTTTGTTTTGTGTATCCCCTTCTCCGAGTGAAAGAGGCAAGTCATGGCGTCCCGGTTCGTGGACCGCGCGGTCATCCACCTGACCGCCGGTGACGGGGGCAACGGCTGCGCCTCGGTGCACCGCGAGAAGTTCAAGCCCCTCGGCGGCCCGGACGGCGGCAACGGCGGCAACGGTGGCGACGTCCTGCTGGTCGTCGACCCGAACGTGCACACCCTGCTCGACTTCCACTTCCGCCCGCACGCCAAGGCCGGCAACGGCAAGATGGGCCAGGGCGGCAACCGCGCGGGCGCGGCGGGGGAGACGCTGACGATGAAGGTGCCGTCGGGCACCGTCGTGTTCACCGAGGACGGCGAGCTGGTCGCCGACCTGATCGGCCCGGGCACCACGTTCGTCGCCGCCCAGGGCGGCCGCGGCGGGCTCGGCAACGCGGCGCTCGCGTCGAAGGCCCGCAAGGCGCCCGGGTTCGCGCTGCTCGGCGAGCCGGGCGAGACCCGGAACCTGACGCTGGAGCTGCGCTCGGTCGCCGACGTCGGCCTGCTCGGGTTCCCGTCCGCCGGCAAGTCGTCGCTGATCTCGGTGCTGTCCGCGGCCAAGCCGAAGATCGCCGACTACCCGTTCACGACGCTGGTGCCGAACCTCGGCGTCATCACCGGCGGCGACACGGTGTTCACGATGGCCGACGTGCCCGGCCTCATCCCCGGCGCGTCCGAGGGCAAGGGCCTCGGCCTCGACTTCCTCCGCCACATCGAGCGCTGCGCGGTGCTGGTGCACGTCGTCGACTGCGCGACGCTCGACCCCGGCCGCGACCCGTTGTCCGATGTGGACGCGCTGGAGGCCGAGCTCGCGAAGTACACGCCGAGCCTCGGCGGGAAGCTCGAGGAGCGGCCGCGGGTCGTCGTCCTCAACAAGATCGACGTCCCGGAGGCGGCCGAGCTCGCCGAGTTCGTCCGGCCCGACTTCGAGGCTCGCGGCCTGCAGGTGTTCGAGGTTTCGACGGCCTCGCGCAAGGGTTTGCGGGAGCTGACGTTCGCGTTGGCCGCGATCGTGGAGAAGTACCGCGAAGCGCAGCCGGTGCTGGAGCCGGAGAAGATCGTGCTGCGGCCCCTCGCGGTCGACGACTCCGGGTTCACCGTCGAGGTCGACCCCGAGGAAGAGGGCGCGTTCATCGTGCGCGGCGCACGCCCGGAGCGCTGGATCCGCCAAACCGACTTCGGCAACGACGAAGCCGTCGGCTACCTCGCCGACCGGCTCAACCGCCTCGGCGTCGAGGACGAGCTGGCGAAGCTCGGGGCGCGGCCCGGCAGCCCGGTCACGATCGGCGACGTCCAGTTCGAGTGGGAGCCGTCGACGCCTTCGGTCGCGGTCCACCTGTCCGGGCGCGGCACGGACGTCCGGCTGGAGCGCACCGACCGCGTCGGCGCGTCCGAGCGCAAGGAAGCCCGCCGGATCCGGCGCGAAGGCACGGGCGAGTTCGAGGACGACGACCTGGACGTCGACGAGTGAGCGGCACACGCGAAGCCATCGCCGCCGCGCGGCGGCTGGTGGTCAAGGTCGGCTCGTCGGCACTGACCACCGCGGGCAGCGGGCTCGACGTCGCCCGGCTGGACGCGCTGGTGGACGCGATCGCCGAGCGCGTCGTCCGCGACACCCAGATCGTGCTGGTGTCCTCGGGCGCGATCGGCGCGGGCCTGGCCCCGCTTTCGCTGGGCAAGCGTCCGCGTGACCTCGCGACGCAGCAGGCGGCGGCGAGCGTCGGCCAGCTGGCGCTGGCGCACGCGTACGCCGAGTCGTTCGGGCGGTACTCGCTGACGGTCGGCCAGGTGCTGCTGACCTCCGACGACGTCGTCCGCCGGTCGCACTACCGCAACGCGCAGCGGACGTTCTCGCGGCTGCTGGCGCTGGGCGCGGTCCCGGTGGTGAACGAGAACGACACGGTGGCCACCGAGGAAATCCGCTTCGGCGACAACGACCGCCTGGCGGCGCTGGTGGCCCACCTGATCGGCGCCGACGCGCTGGTCCTGCTGTCCGATGTGGACGGTCTCTACGACGGCGACCCGCGCAACGGCGCCACCCGCAAACTGACCGAGGTCCTGTCCGAGTCCGATGTGGACGGTATCTCGGTCGGCATGTCCAGCTCGGGCCTGGGCACGGGCGGCATGGTCTCGAAGCTGGCGGCGGCGCGCACGGCGGCGGGCGCGGGCATCCCGGTGCTGCTGGCGGCGGCCTCGGAAGCCTCGGCGGCGTTGACGTCGGCTTCCCCGGGAACGGCGTTCGCCCCGGCGGACACGCGCCTGTCGGCCCGCCGCTTCTGGCTGGGCTACGCGGCGGACACGACGGGCAGGCTCCACCTGGACGACGGCGCGGTGACGGCGGTGGTCCGCCGCCGCCGCTCCCTGCTGGCGGCCGGCATCACGGGCGTTTCGGGCGACTTCCAGGCGGGCGACGTGGTGGACCTGGTCGACGCGAAGGACCGCCCGGTGGCCCGCGGAGTGGTCGCCTTCGACGCGACAGAGCTTCCGGAGCTGATCGGCCACTCGACCCCGGAACTCCCGGAGGAGCAACGCCGCGAGGTGGTCCACGCCGACGACCTGGTCCCCCTCCGCCGCTGACCGTGTCGACCCTCCCATCACGAGTGATGCCCCCTCAATCACGTGTGATGCCCCTCCGATCACACGTGATTCCCGTTCCGTCACACGCGCGGGCCTAACCCAGCGAGACCAGGCGGGCTCCGCCGTCGGCTTCCAGGACCGTGCCGGTCAGGTTCCGGTTGGTCGCCGCCAGCGTCACCACCTCGGCGATGTCGTCCGCCGTCGCGACCCGGCGGGCGGGGATCGAAGCCGCCGTCTGCGCGAAGAACCCTGCCCGCATCTCCTCCGGGAACCCGCTCCACCAGGCCGTGTCCACCACGCCCGGCGAGACGGCGTTGACCCGCCGCGGCGCCAGCTCGACGGCCAGCGGCTTGACCAGCGCTTCGACCGCCGCGTTGACGGCACCGATCCCCGCCGTGCCCGCCATCGCCGCCCGGGCGGTGATCGCGCTGAGCAGCGTGATCGAGCCGTCCGCGGCCAAGTGCGGCAGCACGGCCTGGATCGTCGTCAGGTGCGCCCAGAACTTCGCGTCGAACGCCCGCCGCAGCATCGCGAGGTCCAGCGAGCCGATCGGCCCCATGCCTTCGGCGCCCGACAGGCTCACCACCAGGATGTCGACCGTCCCGAGTGATCCGGCCAGCGCGGCCATCGCCTCGGCGTCGCCGCCGTCGGCCTGGTGCCCGGTCAGCCGCGGGTCGCTCGCCGCGACGTCGTCGAGGCGTTCCTTGCCGCGCCCGGTGATGTGGACGTCGTAGCCCTGCCGCTGCAGCCGCCGCGCGGTCGCCAGGCCGATGCCCGAGGTGCCGCCGGCGACGAGAGCGATGCTCATGCTTGTTCCTCATTTCGAACCGGTACGTCTCGTTTCGAAATTCACGCTACCATCGGATCCCATGACCGACCAGTCCCGCCCCGGCCGCAAGCGCAGCGAACAGAGCCGGCTGGCGATCCTCGCCGCCACCCTCGAACTGGTCGCGGAAGCCGGCTACGGCGCGCTGACCATCGAAGGCATCGCGGCGCGCTCGGGCGTCGGCAAGCAGACGATCTACCGCTGGTGGCCGTCGAAGGCCGACGTCTTGCTCGACGCCCTGGCGACGAAGGCGGACCTGCAGATCCCGATTCCCGACGAGGGATCGTTCCGCGCCGACCTCGCCCAGTTCCTGGGCCACACCTTCGAACTCGGCGAGAAGTCCCCGGTCGCGGACACGCTGCGGGCGCTCATGGCGCAGGCGCAGATCGACCCGGAGTTCGGCAAGCGGTTCCGCGAAGACTTCCTGTTCCGCCGCCGGGACGCGCTCGGCCGGATCGTCGAGCGCGCCCGCGAGCGCGGCGAACTCCCGGCGGGCGTCGGCTCCGGCACGGTGATCGATGTCGTGTTCGGCACGCTCTGGTACCGGCTCCTCGCGACGCGCGAACCGGTCGGCCGCGGCCTGGCCGGCGAACTGGTGACGTTGCTAGCCGGTCACGGCGCCTCGACGGCCGAGATCCGGTAGCGCCTCACCGAGGCGCCGAGGATCTGCGCCGCCTGCTCGTCCGACGGCCCGGAGCCGCGGAAGCGGTCCAGGTCCTCGTCGGACTCCCAGCGCTCGTACACCGTGATCCGCCCGGGGTCGAGCAGGTCCGCGCCGAGCGCGTAGTCGAGGCAGCCACGCGCTTCCCGCGCCAGCCGCACGGCTTCCGCGCAGCCCGCGAGGTAGGCGTCCCGCGTTTCGGGCGCCACTTCGAGCCAGCCGGCCACGATGATCATGCGAACTCCCTAAAGCCGTTCCGGCGCTTCGATGCCGAGCAGCGAGAGCCCCAGGACGAGCGTTCGCGCCGTCAGCGTGGTCAGCCTCAGCCGCGACGCGCGCAGTTCCGGTGCGGACGCGTTGAGGACCGGGCATTGCTCGAAGAACCGTGAGAATGCGACCGCGGTCTCGTAAAGGTACGTACACAGCTTGTGCGGCGCGTACCCGTTCGTCGCGGCCTTCACCGCTTCGCCGAACCTCAGCAGCTTCAACGCGAGTGCCCGCTCCACCGGCGTTTCGAGGATCACTTGCGTGCCTTCGGGCGTCCCGCCTGCCTTGCGCAGGATCGACTGAGTCCGCGCGTGCGCGTACTGGAGGTACACCGAGGTGTTGCCCTCCTTGGCCAGCATCCGGTCCCACGCGAAGACGTAGTCGCGTTCCCGGTCGCCGGACAGGTCCGCGTACTTGACCGCGCCGATGCCCACCGCGCGGGCGACTTCCGCCTGTCCCGCCGCGTCCAGCTCACTGCGTTCGGCGACGACTGCCGCGGCCTGCGTCACGGCTTCGGTGAGCAGGTCGGCCAGCTTGACCGTCTCGCCGGCGCGGGTCCGCATGGTCTTGCCGTCCGCGCCGAGCACCGTCCCGAACCCGATGTGCTCGGCGTGCCCGGTCAGCCAGCCGGCCTCCCGGCAGATCGCGAACAGCATCGCGAAATGCTGCGCCTGCGGCGTTCCCACGACGTAGAGCAGGTCGGTGGCGCCGCGCTCGGCTGTCCAGTACCGGACCGTCGCCAGATCCGTGGCGGCGTACCCGTAGCCGCCGTCGCGCTTCCGGACGATCAGGGGCAGCCGATCGCCTTCGCGGTTGCGGAACCCTTCGGGGAACACGCAGACCGCGCCGTCGCTGACCTCGGTGAGACCGGTCTTTTCCAGGTCCTCGACGACCGCGGCGAGGTACGGGTCGTAGAAGCTTTCGCCGTAGATGTCCTTGTCCGTCAAGGAAATCCCGAGCAGCGCGTACACCTCGTCGAAGTGCCGCGTCGACTCGTCGACGAGCTCCCGCCACACGGCGAGCGTGTCTTCGTCGCCGCTCTGCAGCTTGACGACGCGGGTGCGTGCCCGCGTCGCGAACGCTTCGTCGCTGTCGAACTTCCGGCGCGCTTCGCGGTAGAAGGCGTCGAGGTCGGCGATCGCGCGTTGCTCCGCGGGGACGTCGAGCAGGTGCTCGATGAGCATCCCGAACGGCGTGCCCCAGTCGCCGAGGTGGTTGTGCGGCAGCACTTCGTGCCCGGCGAACCGCAGCAGGCGGGCGAGCGCGTCGCCGATCACCGACGAGCGCAGGTGCCCGACGTGCATCTCTTTCGCCACGTTCGGGCTGCTGTAGTCGAGCGCGACCCGCCGCGGCGCCGCGGTTTCCGGCACGCCGAGACGCGGATCGCCGAGCAGCGCGCCGGTACGCGCTTCGAGCCATTCCGTGCGCAGCACGAAGTTGAGAAAGCCCGGCCCGGCGATTTCGGGCGGATCGGCGATCCCGTCGAGCTTCAGCGCCCCGGCGATCAGCCTGGCCACCTCGCGCGGCGGGCGGCCGAGCCGTTTGCCCAGGCTCATCGCGAGGTTGCCCTGGTAGTCGACGCCTTCGCGCGGCGACGCCTGGATCAGCGCCTGGTCCGGCGTCAGTTCGACGTCCAGCGCCCGGCCGGCGGCGGCCACCACGCGGCGCGCCAGCTCCTCGGTAACGTCGGCGGTCTGCACGGTGTCCCTCCTTCGGCTCGGTCACGGAATGCGCAGCGTAGCGAGCGTGACCGGCCGATGACGAAGGGTTTACCGCAGCTCGCTGCCCTTGGTCTCCGGGAGCGTGAGGATCACCGCGAACGCGATCGCGGCGCCGGCGGCGACGTACCAGAAGTAGAGCGTCTGGGACACGGTCCCGAACAGCGTGATGAGCAGCGGGGCGGTGCCGCCGAAGATCGCGACGGTCAGGTTGTACCAGGCCCCGATGCCCAGCCCGCGCAGTTCGGTGGGGAACAGCTCGCTCATGATGGCCGGCGCGATCGACGTCATCGCGGTGTACAGCCCGAGCCCGACGCAGAACACCACGAGCAGGCCGCCGACTGCGGGTCCGATCAAAGTGGACAGCGGCACGATGACGACCGCGGTCGCCCCGGACCACACCAGCAGCTGCGGCTTCCGCCCGAACCGGTCGGACAACGCCCCGAGCGGGTACTGCAGCGCGATGAACAACAGGGTGCCGACCGAAAGCGCGAGGAAGACGGCGTCGGCGCCGGCATGCCGGTTCTTCACCGCGAAGGACGTGAGGGCACTGAAGAACGTGTAGTAGCAAAGGGTCGACAGCATCGTGAAGCCGACGAGCCTGCCGACGGCCTTCGGGTGGTGGGTCAGCGTCGTCAGCAACGGCCGTTCGATCTTCCGCGCCTTGGTCTTCGTCTGCTCGAACAGTTCGGTTTCGGCGATGCTGCGGCGCAGCCACAGCCCGATCAGGCCGAAGACGCCGCCCAGCAGGAACGGCAGGCGCCAGCCCCACGACGAAAGCTGTGCCTTGTCCAGCGTCCGGGCCAGGACGAAGCCGAGCACGGTCGCGACGAGCACCGCCGAGCCGGTCGAGATGTAGAAGAACGCCGAGTACCGCCCGCGACGCTCCGGCGGCGCGATCTCGCCCAGGTACGCCGACGCGTTCGACACCTCGCCGCCCAGCGAGAGCCCCTGCGCGACGCGGGCGAGCAGCAGGAGGATCGGCGCGAGCCAGCCGACCTGCGCGAACGTCGGCAGCAGGCCGATCGCCACCGACCCGCCGGCCATGAGCAGGATGGTGAGGATCATGGCCGGCTTCCGGCCGCGGGTGTCGGCGAAGCGCCCGAGCAGGACACCGCCGAGCGGCCGGAAGAAGAACGCCAGCGCGTACGTGGCGAAGGTGTTGATCAGCGCGAGCGTGTCGTTCCCGGCGGGGAAGAACGCACTGGCGAAGTAGATGCTGAACGTCGCGTAGATCGTCCAGTCGAACCACTCCAGCGCGTTGCCCGCGCTCGCCGCGAACAGCTTGCGCACCGGCAGCCGGTGGCGCTGCGACGCCCGGACGGTGGACTCGGTCATGGCGGCCTCCACGTCACCCGAAGGTGCAACGGGACTTTGCCACATTCCTTCGCAGTGCGAAAGATCCCCACCGCTCACCAATGCCGTTCCCGGCGAACCGACCCTCCAGGTACGCGAGCCGACCCTCCAGGCACGCGAGACCCGGGTCCAATCACGCGAGATCCGCCTCCGATCACGCGAGATCGGTCCGCAAGCACGCGACAGGGCCGAGATCCGGCGCTCGGCCGGCCGAAGTCAGGCCGTACTGGCCAACGCGAACGGCAGCACCGCGGGTGCCCCGGCCCGCCGCAGCAGACGCGCGGCCAGCGTCATGGTCCAGCCGGTGTCGATGACGTCGTCGACCAGCAGGACCGGCCCGGACGGCAGCGTCGCCGCGAGGTCGGCCGGCATGCTCAGCCGCCGCCACAGGTCGGCCAGCCGTTGGGCGCTGTTCGCCTGGCGCGGCGGCGGCCCGTCCGCGTCGAGTGCGCCGAGGAAGTCCAGCCTGCCGATCTCGGCCAGCCGCGTCGCCAGGCTGTACACCAGCTGTGGCCGCGTCGACGACGGCACCGCCACCACCGCCACCGGCCGCTGGGCCCACTGCCACCCGGCGAGCACCTGCACGCACGCCTTGAACACCGAGTCGGGCACCTCGGCGTCGGCTGCTTGAGGACCGACGAGCTCCCGCAGCCGGTTGCCCCAGCCGACGTCGGTGAGCCGCCCCAGTACCTGGCCCGGCTCGGCCTGGTCGTCGGCGGAGATCCGGCCGGACACCGGAACGTCCAAAGAGGACATCCCGGTCGGCCACTGCTTCCGCGGCGCGACCTCCACGCCCGGCCGCTGCAGGCGTTCCCGCGTCGCGTCGACGACCTCGTCGGCCACCGACGTGTCCCAGTGCCGGCCCGTGCAGTTGTCGCAGCGCCCGCACGGCGCCGCCTCGGGGTCGTCGAGCTGACGCCGCAGGTACTCCATCCGGCAGCCCTCGGTCGCGAGGTACCCGAGCATCGCGTCCTGCTCGCGGTCACGCGCCTCCGCGACCCGCCGGTAGCGCCCGCGGTCGTACTGCCAGTCCCCGCCCGTGCTCTCCCAGCCGCCCTTCACGCGCCGGACCGCGCCGTCGACGTCCAGCACCTTGAGCACCATTTCCAGGCGGGACCGCGAAAGCTCGACCGACGGCTCGAGCGCGGCCGTCGAGAGTGGACGGTCGGCGTACGCGAGCGTGTTCAGCACCTGGGTGACCCGCAGCTCGTCGGGGAAGGCCAGCGACCCGAAGTACGCCCAGATCGCCTTGTCCTCCTCGCCGGGCAGCAGGACGACCTCGGCACGTTCCACGCCACGCCCCGCGCGGCCGACCTGCTGGTAGTAGGCGATCGGCGACGACGGTGCGCCGAGGTGGACGACGAACCCGAGGTCCGGCTTGTCGAACCCCATGCCCAGCGCGGACGTCGCCACCAGGGCCTTGACGCGGTTCTCGAGCAGGTCGTCCTCGGCCGCCTGCCGGTCGGCCGGGTCGGTCTTGCCGGTGTAGGCCGCCACCGGGTAGCCGCGGTCCTTCAGCAGGGACGCGACGTCGTGCGCCGCCGCGACGGTGAGGGTGTAGATGATCCCGGAACCGGGCAGCTCGGCCAGGTGTTCGGCGAGCCAGGCCAGCCGCGCCTGCGACGTCGGCAGCCGGCACACCGACAGCCGCAGGCTTTCCCGGTCGAGGCTGCCGCGCAGGACCAGCGTGTCCGCGCCGGAGCCGAGGCCCAGCTGCTCGGCGACGTCGGTGACCACGCGGTCGTTCGCGGTCGCGGTGGTGGCCAGGACCGGCACGCCTTCCGGAAGATCACCCAGCAGGGTGCGCAGCCGCCGGTAGTCGGGCCGGAAGTCGTGGCCCCAGTCCGAGATGCAGTGCGCCTCGTCGACCACCAGCAGCCCGGTGCTCGCGGTCAGCTTCGGCAGCACGTTGTCGCGGAAGTCCGGGTTGTTCAGCCGTTCGGGGCTGACGAGCAGCACGTCGACCTCGCCGGCCGCGACGGCCGCCTGGACCTGGTCCCACTCCTGCGGGTTCGCCGAGTTCATCGTCGCCGCGTGGATCCCGGCCCGGGCCGCCGCCGAGATCTGGTTGCGCATCAGGGCCAGCAGCGGCGAGACGATGACCGTCGGCCCGCTGCCCTGCTCGCGCAGCAACGCCGTGGCCAGGAAGTACACCGCCGACTTGCCCCAGCCGGTGCGTTGCACGACCAGCGCGCGACGCCGCTGCGCGACCAGGGCTTCGATGGCCGTCCACTGGTCTTCGCGCAGCTTCGCCGAGTCGCCGGCCAATGCCCGGAGGAGGGTCTCGGCGCGGTCGCGGAGGGCTGAGGTGGTGCTGGTCGTGTCCACGTCCCCACGTCTACCCCATGGCACCGACAGACCGGGAATCGGCGGCGTCACGAACGGACCGTTCGCGACGAATACGGGTGGTTATGTGACCTGAATCACAGCTACGGGTGGGGGTGTCCAACAGCACCCGGCGTCCCACGGCCCCGCTGTATAGGCTCTCCGGTCATGTCACCACGGCGGATCGGGGTCATGGGCGGCACGTTCGACCCCGTGCACCACGGCCACCTCGTCGCGGCCAGCGAGGTCCAGTCCCGGTTCGGGCTCGACGAAGTGATCTTCGTCCCGACCGGCCAGCCGTGGCAGAAGACCGGCCGCCAGGTGACCAAGGCCGAGCACCGCTACCTGATGACGGTGATCGCGACCGCGTCCAACCCGGTGTTCTCGGTCAGCCGCGTCGACATCGACCGCGGCGGCCAGACCTACACCGTCGACACCCTGCGCGACCTGCACGCCGAGCACCCCGAGGACGAGCTCTTCTTCATCACCGGCGCCGACGCGCTGGAGCAGATCCTGACCTGGCACAAGGCCGACGAGTTGTTCGACCTCGCGCACTTCATCGGCGTCACGCGGCCCGGCTACCGGCTCAACTCGCACCACCTGCCCAGCGGCAAGGTGAGCCTGGTCGAGGTCACGGCGATGTCGATTTCGTCGACCGGCTGCCGCGAGCGGGTCGAACGCGGGGAGCCGGTCTGGTACCTCGTGCCCGACGGCGTCGTCCGCTACATCGCCAAGAACGACCTGTACGGGAAGAGCGACTGAAGCGCCACTGGTCCCGGCGGGTACCCTTCTCGGGCGAACCCGATCTGTGAAGGAGCACCGTGGCAGCCACGTCCGAGGCACGAGAGCTGGCCGTAGCGGCCGCCCACGCGGCGGCGGACAAGAAGGCCAGCGACGTCGTCGTGCTGGACGTGTCCGAGCAGCTCGTCATCACCGACGCCTTCGTCATCGCCTCCGCCTCCAACGAGCGCCTGGTCGGCGCCATCGTCGACAACGTCGAGGAGAAGCTGCGGGAGAGCGGCCACAAGCCGGTCCGCCGCGAAGGCGCCCGCGAAGGACGCTGGGTGCTGCTCGACTACGTCGACGTCGTCGTGCACGTCCAGCACGTCGAGGAGCGCACGTTCTACGGCCTGGAGCGGCTGTGGAAGGACTGCCCGCGCATCGAGGTCGCCGGCCTCGAGGAGCCACCCGCCGACGAGGACCCGGACGTCCCGTGAGCCCGCGGCGGCTGGTGCTCTGGCGTCACGGCGAGACGGACTACAACGCCGCGGGGCGGATGCAGGGGCACCTCGACTCGGCGCTGACGCCGCGCGGCTGGAACCAGGCCCGGTTCGCGGTGCCCGCGCTGGCCCGCTTCTCCCCGGACCTCGTCATCGCCTCCGACCTGCGCCGCGCCACCGACACCGCCACCGTGCTCACCGACGCCATCGGCGTCCCGCTGCGGATCGACAAGCGGCTGCGCGAGACGCACCTGGGCGACTGGCAGGGGCGCACCGGCGAGGAGGTCGACCAGGCCTACCCGGGCGAACGCGACCGCTGGCGCACCGACGCGACCTGGGCGCCGCCGGGCGGGGAAAGCCGCGTCGACGTCGCCGACCGGGCGAGTGAAGTGGTCACCGACCTGCAGCAGGCCAACTCCGAAGCGGGCGAGACCGTGCTGCTCGCCGCGCACGGCGGGCTGATCGTCGCCCTCACCGCGCGGCTGCTGAACCTGCCGGTGGCGGTCTGGCCGTCGCTGGGCGGGATCGCGAACTGCCACTGGGTCGAGCTGGGCCGCCGCGACGGCAAGTGGCGGCTGCAGGCCTACAACGCGGGGATGCACGGCTAGCCGATGGGGCCACGCCTGCTGGTGTTCGGCGATTCGCTGAGCTTTCACGGTCCCGAGGGACCCTGCGCCGCGGACGAGCCGCGGCTGTGGCCCAACATCGCGGCCGCCGCGCTCGGCGGTACCGCCGACCTGGTCGCCGGGATCGGCTGGACCGCCCGCGACGCCTGGTGGTCGCTGACCGGCGATCCGCGCGTCTGGGCCGATCTGCACCACGTCGACGCGGTGGTGCTGGCGGTCGGCAGCATGGACACGCTGCCTTCGCCGTTGCCGACCTACCTGCGCACCGGCCTGCGCTACCTGCGGCCCGACCCGGTGCGGCGGGTGGTGCGCAAGGCCTACCTCGCCGCCCAGCCGCGGCTGTCGGTCGCCTTCCGCGGCCGTCCCGCCGTGCTGCCGGCCAAGCTCACCGTGCAGTACCTCGACACGGCCGTGGGCGCGCTGCGCGTCCTGCGGCCCGAGCTGCCGATCTTCGGCATGCTGCCGTCCGTGCACCGCGCCGCGGCCTACGGCGGCGTGCACACCGCGCGTCCGGCCGCGGCGGCCGCGATGGCGGCCTGGGGCACGCGGGCCGGAGTTCCCTTGCTGGACCTCGAAGCCGTCGTCGGCGAGCACGTGCTCAGCGGCGCGGGCAACCCGGACGGCATGCACTGGGGCTGGCCGGGGCACGCCGCGGTGGGCGAGGCGATGTCCGTGTTGATGGCGCCGGTGCTGGCCCCCGGCCACGTAGGCTGACGGCGTGTCGGTCGCCGTAGTCACGGATTCCACCGCCCACCTGCCGGAGGGCTTCGCCGAACGGCACTCGGTCCGGGTGGTGCCGCTGCACGTCCTGGTCGACGGCGTGGTGTCCCTCGACGGCGTCGAGACCGGTCCGGCGGCGGTCGCCGAGGCGATGAAGCAGCGCAAGATCGTCACGACGTCGCGGCCGACGCCCACCGAGTTCGTCAAGGAGTTCCAAGCGGCGTTCGCCGACGGCGCGGACGCGATCGTGTCGGTGCACCTTTCCCGCGAACTGTCGGGCACCTGGGAAGCGGCGGTGCTCGCGGCGCAGGAAGTGGGACCGGACCGGGTCCGCGTGGTCGACTCGCGCACCACCGCGATGGGGCTCGGGTTCGCCGCCTTGCACGCCGCTTCGGCCGCCTCCGCCGGAGCTTCGGCGGCCGCCGTCGAGGCCGCCGCGGTGACGGCGGCCGGCTGCTCGTCGACGCTGTTCGTCGTGGAGACCCTCGACCACCTGCGCCGGGGCGGCCGGATCGGCCCGGCGGCGGCGCTGCTCGGCACGGCGCTGGCCGTGAAACCGGTGCTGCACATGTTCGACGGCCGGATCGTGCCGCTGGAGAAGGTCCGCACCATGAACCGGGCGATGGCACGGCTGGTCGAACTGGCCGCGGTGGCCGCTCAGGACGACGACGTCGAGCTCGCCGTCCACCACCTCGCCTCGCCGGAGCGGGCGGTCGAGCTCGCGAACCGGCTCGAAGAAGCCGTGCCGCGCTCGGCCGGCTGCGTGGTCTCCGAGCTGGGCGCGGTGATCGGGGCGCACACCGGCCCCGGGGTGCTCGGCGTGGTCGTCCAGCGCGCGGTCCCGCCCCGGCGCTAGCCGGCGCCGGGTGGCGCGCCGAACCCTCCAGCATGCCACCCGGGTACGACGGAAACGGCCGGTCCCGGGCCGTCCCGGGCGAATCCGTCCACAACACCCCGGTTGTCCACAAGACGCGGCGGCACCCCTGTCGGACGCCTCACCGCGGGCCCTAACGTCGATCGTGTGTTCGAGCAGTCCGCCCGGGATCCGGGCCCTCCCGTCAACGACCGGCTCGCCTGGCTGGCCGACCAGCTCTCGCCCGATGCGAGCACGGTCGGCCCCGGCGGCCGGCTGGTCCGGCGCTGGCTGCCGGGCGGACCGGCCGGTGCCGGCCGCCGCCGGTGGGCGTTCGCCGGCGTCCTCGCGGCGGTCGTGGTGATCGTCCTCGGGGCGGTCGTGCTCGCCGGCGGCCGTCCCGTGGCCGAGCCGCCGCCCGCGTTGCCCAGCGCGAAACCGGCGGGGGAGGCGCGGGCGGCGCCCCAGACCGGCCTCGTCGTCAGCGTGGTCGGCCGCGTCCGGTCACCGGGCCTGGTCACCGTGCCCCAGGGCGCCCGGGTCGCGGACGTGCTGCGCGCGGCAGGCGGCCCCGAGCCCGGCGCGGACCTCGGCGCGCTGAACCTCGCCCGGAAGGTGACCGACGGCGAGCAGCTCGCCGTCGGGATCCCCGTTCCCGCCGCGGTTTCCGATGCGCCGCCGGGCGGCAAGGTCGACCTCAACTCGGCGTCCGCGGACCAGCTGGACACGCTGCCCGGCGTCGGCGAGGTGATGGCCAAGCGGATCGTCCAGTGGCGCACCGACCACGGCGGCTTCACGAAGGTCGAGCAGCTGCGGGACGTCGACGGGATCGGCGAAAACAAGTTCGAGCGACTGAGAGAGCAGGTGACCGTCGGATGAGACATCCTCTGTCAACCTCAGGCTGCAGTTCGAGGGCTGAGGGCTCGTTGACGGTTGCGAATGTGAACGGTCTCGTCGTAGCGGTTGCCC
>NZ_JBFACT010000031.1:0-97706 GCF_040640995.1 Amycolatopsis sp. NPDC021455
CCGCTCCCCCACCCCGCCCGGCGGGGCTTTCCCTTAGCGTCCACCGGCTTGCGCGCCTTTGGCCGGGCTGGGGCGGTCCCATCGCCGAGCACGAGCCACGAAGAAATATCTCCAAACAATCGTCATAATTGTTTGTTCCGGACGAATAATTCACTCAGAGAAATGGATCAACCAGCCGAAGAGCCCGGTTGGCCGAATGCACTTACACCTTTGGCAGCGTCGCATCCGTCGCCGCTTCGGGTACCGTCGACCGGTCGTATCGTCGACCATTGTCGAATAGCCGGACGGAGGCCCGGTGAAAATTCTGCTGTTGTGCTCGGCGTTCAACGGACTCAGCCAGCGCGCCTGGCTCCACTTGCGCGCCCGCGGCCACCGCGTCGCGATCCGGATCGTGCGCGATCCCCAGGAAATCGCCGCCGCGGCGGTGGCCACCGATCCCGAACTGATCATCTGCCCGTTCCTGCGGCGCCGGGTGCCGGAGGTGGTCTGGCGCCGCTACCGCACGATCGTCATCCACCCCGGCCCGGAAGGGGACCGCGGCCCGTCCGCGCTCGACTGGGCCATCATGGACGCCGAGCCCACCTGGGGGGTGACCGCCCTGCAGGCCACCGGTGACCTCGACGGCGGGCCGATCTGGGGCACGCGGACGTTCCGGATGCCGGCCGATCCGCCGCGCAAGAGCACGCTCTACAACACCGAGGTCACCGACGCCGCGATGAGCCTGATCGGCGAGGTCGTGCGCAAAGCCGGGGACCCCGGGTTCACCCCACGGCGTCAGGACCCCCGGGCCGGCGTGGTCCGCCCCTTGGTCCGGCAGGCCGACCGGGCCTTTTCGTGGGGTGACCCGGCCGACCACATCCTGCGCCGGATCCGCGCCGCGGACGGCCGTCCCGGCGTGCACACCGAGCTGGCCGGGGTGCCGGTCGCGGTGTTCGACGCCCACTACGGGGACGCTTCGCCGGGCGAACCCGGCACCATCGCGGGACGCCGTCAGGACGCGGTCCTGGTCCGCACCGGCGACGGCGCGCTGTGGATCGGGCAGGCGCGGCGGCTGGCGCCCGACGCGACGGTCAAGCTCCCCGCCGCGCTCGCTCTCGGCGGCAGCCTTCCCCGCACGCCGCGGTCCACGATCCCGTCGTCCCTGCGGGAAATCAGCTACCGGCGGGTGGGCAAGGTGGGGTTGGTGCGGTTCGCGTTCTACAACGGCGCGATGTCCACCGCCCAGTGCCGCCGGCTCACCGCTGCCGTGCGCCACGCCGCCGCGCAGGACACCGCCGTCCTGGTCCTGGCGGGCGGCGAGGTGTTCTCCAACGGCCTGCACCTGGGTGTCATCGACGCCCATCCGCATCCGGCGGCGGAAGCGTGGCGGAACATCACCGCGATCGACGACCTCTGCCGGGAAATCATCGCCTGCACGAGCCAGCTGGTGGTGTCCGCGCTCACCGGCGACGCGGGCGCGGGCGGGGTGATGCTGGCCCTCGGCGCGGACAAGGTGATCGCCCGCGACGGCGTCCTGCTCAACCCGCACTACCGGAAGATGGGCCTGTACGGCTCGGAGTACTGGACCTATGTGCTGCCCCAGCGGGTCGGCGACGAAGAGGCGGACCGGTTGACCACGCGCTGCGAGCCGGTCACCGCCGCCGAAGCGGCCGAGATCGGGCTCGTCGACCACCTCGCCGGGAACGACCGCGCGGAATTCGTCTCGGCGGTCCTGGACTACGCCACCGAACTGGCCGCCGGCGGGCAGGCTCTGCTCGACCGCAAACGCACCACCCGGGAAGCCGACGAACAACGCAGGCCCCTGGACACCTACCGGGTCCGGGAGCTCGCCGAGATGAGCCACGACATCTTCGACGACCGCCGCGGCTTCGCCCAAGCCAGGCACGCCTTCCTCACCGGGCAGCCCACCGGCCCGGGCGAACCGCAGTCACCTCGGCTGCCGGATCCACGGCTGGCCCCCGTCAGCTGACCACCGGCGGGGTTCGAAGAGCCGCTTCCGGCCCGCGGCCCGAGCGGGCCGGAAGCGGACGTGTCACTTGCCCTGGCAAACCGTGAAGCCGGCGGGGATGGACGCCGTCAGCGGCTGCGACGACACGCGCTTCCGAAGCTCTACGGTGACCGCATGTACGTGACGCCGTCGCCACCGCATGTCACTCGCCCGGGTGCCTGGTGGCAGGTGTTCGGGCCCGGGGCCGCCGCACTGATCGGATTGTTCATGCTGACCGTGATCTACCGGTTCGACGGCCTGCCGGAGATCCAGCACGCGCTCCACCTGTCCGACCAGGGCCTACTCCTGATCGGGCTGGTCGCCTACCTGGTCGGGACGGCGCTGACGGTGCCCGCCGGCCTCCTGCTCGGCGCCCGCTTCCCCACGGCGGTGACGATCCCCGCGCTCGGCTTCCTGTTCTTCGGCGTCCTGTTGGCCGCCTTCGCCAACGCGGGCGGGCTCCTCATGGCCGGTCGCGCCTTCGCCAGCCTCGGCACCGGCGCCGCCGCCGCGACGGTCGCGCTGATCCTGAAGCTCCGCGAACGACGCGGCGTCGTCCTCGGCGTGACCGCCGCACTCGCCGTGCTCGCCTGCCGCTGGGGCCGGTCATCGGCCGGCTGATTTCCGAAGCGACCGGGTTCCGGACGGTCCGGCTGGCCGCGGGCAAGCGGTAGCCGCGAGGTGCCCGGCGTCGCCGGGCACCTCGACCGCACTAACACCAAAACCAAAGAAAATAAAACACCTATTTCCTTCCGCGTCGCACACGTCTAGAAAATAATTCGAATCGGGATGCAATGGGGGATCCCGTGTTGACGCGGAGGCTAGAGGAGGCATCCCCTCCGGCGCAACCCCGCTCGACGACCTCTACTTACGAACAGTCGTGTCGGTAAGGCCACCCGCGGGATCAAGCCTCTCGATCGTGGTCAACACCTGCATGTTTGACCTTCGGGACACCTAGTGAGAGTGCGCCAACGGTCGGTAATTCACCCTTTAGAGCGCTATGAAGAGTGACGGCCGGGCGGGGCCGGCAGGGCGACCGTGTCCTCGTCACCGACCCGGGCGTCCGGAATGTCGGGGACGGCCGCCAGCTCGGCCAGCTGCCGCTCGACCCGATCGGCGCGGCGGTGGCGTTCCCGGTCGCGGTACAGCCCCGCGGCACGGCTCCAGGCCGTCCGTGCCGGTTCCACTTCGCCCCGGCGCACCAGGACGTTTCCGAGAGCGGTGAGCGCCCGGGCTTCTCCGGTGGCGGTGTGCGACCGCTCGGCGAAGACCACCGCTTCCCGCGCGAACCGCAGCGCCTCGCCGAGCCGGCCTTCGGCGAGGGCCAGGTTGGCCCTCGCGGTGTGCAGCCGCATGACCGCCGTCAGGTCGCGGACCCGTTCGAGGAGGGGAATCGCCGCACGGCAGTGCGCGTGTGCCGCACCGAACTCGGCGAGGTCGGTGTGGACGCCGACGAGTTCGATGTGCGTCTCCACGAGCCCCGGCGCATCACCGAGCTTGCGCCGCAAGAGCAGAGCCTGCTGCAGGTGCTCGAGCGCGCGGAACGGCTGGTCGAGCTCGGCCAGGGTCTTGGCCAGGTTGTGCGCGGCCTTGGCCTGGCGCTCCTCGTCCCCGATCTCGCGGGCGGTGACGGCGCATTCCTCGTACAACGCCGCCGCCTGAGCGAGCCGGCCCGCGTGCCGGTGCCGGTGTCCCATGTTGAGCTTGGCGGAGAGCACGGCGACCGGGACGTCGTGCGCCGTGGCGAGTTCGAGGGCCTGCCGTAGGTGCGTCTCCGCGATCGCGTCGTGCCCGGTGAGCAGGTGGAGGTAGCCGAGGTCGTTGAGGCAGGCCATCCGGGCCAGGTCGTCGCCCGAAGCGGCGGCAGACCGGACGGCGACGGTCAGGGTCGCGATCACGTCGTCGAAGAATCCGAAGCGGTTCAGGATGGGTCCGGTGACGTGCGGAAACCGCCAGGCGAGCTCATCGAGGCCGTGAGCGGCCGCGTAGCCCGCCATCGCCGTGAGGTTCGCGCGTTCGCGCAGGCACCAGCGCATCGCGGCGAGCGGATCGGTGAACCGGTCGGGCCGGCACCCCGGTTCGACGGGCGGCATCTTCGGCGCGCCCTCGCGCGGGTGGACGATCCGGTGCGCGTTGTGGGCGGTGTGCAGGTAGTAGGAGACCATCCGCCGGCGCGGCCCGTCGACCGGTGTGCCCGGCGTGTTCAGCGCGCGGGCGAAGTGGTGGAACAGGTCGTGGATGCGGTAGCGGTCGCCGTCGCCCGGTTGCTGGACGAGGTGGGCCGCGACGAGCAGGTCCAGGGCCCGCCGGCCCTCCGTCACCGGGACACCGGCCGCCGAGGCCAGCACCTCGACGCCGGCTTCGGGCCCGGGATGCAGGCCGAACACCCGGAAAGCCTGCTGCGCGGCCGGTTCGAGGCACTGGTAGGACCACGAGAACGCCAGGTACAGGTTCATCTCTTCGCCGTCGCCGTCGTCCCCGATCGTCAGCAGCGTGGCCGGGTCGCGAACCTGCTCGACGATGGTCTGCAACCGGCTGCCCGCCCGGCTGGCGGCCCGTTCGGCGACGATCGTCAGGGCCAGGGGCAACCCGTTGCACAACGAGGCGAGCCGGGCGGTCGCGTCCGGTTCCCGCGCCGACCGCTCGCCCAGCCGGCGGCGGAGCAGCTCGGCCGACACCTCGTCGGAGAGCGGGGCGAGGGTGAGCGTCGGGCATTGCTGCCGCCGGGCGAGGGCCTTCAGCCGTCGCCGCGCGGTGACGATCACCGCGCAGTCGGACAGGACACCGAGCAGCGGCTCGACGTGCGTGGTGTCCTCGGCGTTGTCCAGGACGACCAGCATCGGCCGATCGCTCAGGAGACTGCGCAGCCGGGCGGCGCGTCCGGCCGCGCCGACGATCTGGTCGACCGGGTAGTTCAGCGCGGACAGCAGGGCACCGACCACGTCGGCGGGCTCCACGCGCGGCGCCGGGCCGACCCCGTGCAGGTCGATCAGCATGACGCCGCCGGGGAAGCGCGAAGCCGCCTTCGTCGCCCAATGCACGACCGTGCTGGTTTTCCCGACTCCCGGGGGTCCCGTGACCACCAAGACGGTCGGCACGAAGGCCTCGCCCGCCGGGGTCAACGCGGAGTCGAGGTCCGCGAGGACGTCCGCGCGGCCGGTGAAACCCGCCACGTCACGCGGGAGTTCACGCAACGGCGCGGGTGGGGCGCCGGACCGGTTCACGGGCACCGGATCCGTTCCCGCGGCCAGCGGTTCGGGCGCACGCAGGTGGTCCTGCAGGGCACGGAGGTCTTCGGCGGCCTGGTCGTCCCCGGTCCGGCGGAAGTACCGGTACATGTCGAGGTAGTACTCGTTGCGAGCCGCGTACCGGCCGACCGCGGTGAGCGCCTGCAACCGCAGCATGGCGAACCAGAGCTCGGTGGCGCACTCCTGGCTCAGCTCGTCCAGCAGGAGCAGTGCCTCGTCCGGGCGCCCGACCGCGAGCAGTTCCGAAAGCAGGAACGTATTGGCGGGAATCCAATGATTCGCGGTCACCGAGGTCCGCCAATTCCGCGCCGGTTCGGACGTGATACCGGCCAATGGTTCGTCACGCCACAACGCCAGCGCGGCCCGGGCCACCTCGCACGCTTTCCGATGCTCGTCCTGGTCACTCAGTTCATGGGCGCGCCGCATTGCCGAGCGGAAAGCGTGGAAATCGATCAGCTCGGGGTCGATCTCGAGCTGGTATCCCCCGCTGATCGCGACGATCTTCGCGGGCGCGCCGGCTTGGTCGAGCGCCTGGCGGATCCGGCCGACGCACTTGTAGAGCGCGCCCCGCGGCTCCCGCGGCCGGACTTCGTCCTCGTTCCAGGCCCAGTCGACCAAGGCGCCGATCGACATCCGCCGGCCCGGCTGGGTCAGCAGCGCGGCGACGACGTTGCGTTCGCGCCGGTGCGTCCACCTCACGCTCAGATTCCCGTGCATTCGCATCGTAGTCTGCCCGAGAATTCCGAACGTGATCTCCATTCTGCGTCCCCTCCCCGCAGAGGTGGCACGACGGCCGCTTCCCTGACGAGTTTTGCACCCGAGGACCGGGAACGCCATGACAACCGGATAACAACGGGCACCGAAAACGGTCCGTCGAGTGGTTGTCAGTTTTTTGTCCGAAGTGCGCGCGGGCCTTGTCGAACCGCCGCCGCACGCTGTGCTTCATGGTCGCGACGAATACGGGAGGGTGCGCGAACATGGACAGGTGGATTCGTGGGCCGATCGGGCTGGACGCCGACCGCCGGGTCACCAGACCCGGCTGCCGGAACGCGGTGGTGGTCGTGCCCACCATGACCGCGGGCACTCGCTTGCTCGACGTCCTGCCGCTGCTGGAGGCGGATCACCGGGTGCAGACGGTGTTCACCGTGCCGCACACCGGGGACGGCTGGCACGGCGTCGAGGAGTTCGTCCGGGCACAGCACGGGCTGGTGCTGCCCTGGCACCAGGCCGTGCAGCACCGCTTCGACCTGGTGCTGGCCGCCAGCCACCGGCACCTCGACGAGCTGCACGGCCCGATCCTGCTCCTCGCCCACGGAGCGGGGACGGCGAAATCCCGCCGCTACAGCCGGAAGGCCGGCGCCGCCACGAACCCGGCGAGCGGGCTGGACCGTGAGCTGCTCACCTACCGCGGGCGGATCCTGCCCGCCGTGCTCGGGCTGGCGACCGACGCGGAACTCGCCGCGCTGCGGCGGTCGTGCCCGGAGGCGCTGCCGCGGGCGCTGGTGGTCGGGGACATCTGCCTGGACGACATGCTCGAGAGCGTCGCGCTGCGCGAAACCTACCGGCACGAGCTGGGCGTCAGGCCCGGGCGCCGTCTGGTCACCGTCAGCTCGACGTGGTCGGCCGACTCGGTGTTCGGCCGGCTCCCCCGGCTCTGCCGTGCGTTGCGGGACGCGCTGCCGTCCAGCCGCTACGCCGTCGCGGCCGTCCTGCACCCCAACGTGTGGACCGTGCACGGCCGTCGCCAGGTCACCGCGTGGTTCGCGGACTGCCTCCGCGACGGCCTGCTGCTCATCCCGCCCGACCAGGGCTGGCAGGCGACCATGGTGGCGTCCGACTGGGTGATCGGCGACTACGGCTCGACCACCGCCTACGCGGCGGCGCTCGGCCGCCCGGTCACCGTCGCCGCCGACGGCGGCTCGGCGATCCGTTCCGGCAGCATCGCGGACCTGGTGCGCCGCAACGCTCCCGGGCTGCGGTACGACATGGCGTTGCCCCTGCAGGAGGAAATCGCTTCGAGGGCGAGCGCCCGGCTGGCCCGGGTCGTCCGGGCGGCGATCACGTCCCGGCCCGGGCAGGCCGCGGCCATCCTCCGGCGCGCCATGTACGAGCTCCTCGCGTTGCCCGAGCCGGACGGCGCGGCAGGCACCCGGTTCCTGCCGTCACCGGACCCGCTCGGGGACGTCGCGTGACCGGCCGGAGCGTGCTCGCGGTCGTGGTCCGGCGCGAGCGCCGGGTGCCGGGCGTCGCACACCTGCACCTGACCCGGCCGGGCTGGGCCGCCGACGTGCTGGTGGTCGCGGCGGACGCGCCCGTCGCCTGGTGGGAGGCGGGTGACGTGCTGGTGTGCCGGCCGTCCCGTGACCGGGCGGCCGCGACCCTGGCCGCACCACGGGCGTTGTCATCGGCCGCCGGAGCCGAGGCCGCGATCGCCGTGTTCCCCGGGGGCTGCGTCTGGGCGGCCCGTGGCCGCGATTTCGCCGGCACGGGGGTCGCCGAGCTTGAGGTAGAGCTCGCGGGCCTCGGCCTGGTGGCGGCGGCCGTCCTCCTGGTGGCCGGCTTCCAGCTCGGCCTGGCCGAGGGCCGACAGCACCTCGGCCGTGTAGTAGGGCGAGTCGAGATCGCGGACGACCTGTAGCGCGTCCACGAGGACCCGCCGGGCTTCGTCGTGCCGGCCCTGCCGCGATCGCAGCGTGGCGGCGGCGGTGGCGGCCCTGGCGTGCTGGACCGGATCCCCGAGCTCGGCCATGGCCTTCGCGGCCGCGGCCAGCTCGGTGATCGCCTCCTCGTCACGGCCGAGTTCGGCCAGCACCTCGCCGGACCTGCGCCGGCACAAGGCCACTCCGCGCGGGATGCCGAGGTCTTCCTGCAGCTGTGCGGCCTGCCGGTAGTACCCGAGCGCGGCGGGGAGGTCGCCCTGGCCGCGAGCCGCGCGGCCGAGCTGGGAAAGCGCGGTCGCACGGGTGGGACCGTGCGCCTGCTGCTCGCCGAGGCGCAGGGCGATCCGGTTTTCCGCGACGGCGTCGTCGAAGCGGCGCAGTTTCGCGTACGCGAAACCGAGCTGCGAACGCAGCCTCGCCTCCACCAGCGGGACGTCGCACCGCTGGGCCGCGGCCACCCCCGCGGTCTGCATCGCCAGCCAGGGTTCGTAGTCCCGGTGGTGCAGGAAGAATCCCCACGACGCTTCGCAGAACTGCCAGAGTTCTTCGTCCCAGTGCCGCCGGGCGGCCTCGGCGACCACCGCCCGGATCGAGCGGCGATCACGCCGCCACCAGGCCACCGCGGCCGCGCGGTCCGGGAACGCCTGGCGATGCGCGCCGGGCGGGGTCACGCCGAACCGGGGACGCTGCGGATGGATCAGGTCGTCGGCCGCCTGCGCCCGGGCGAGGTACCACCGGGTGAAGCCACGGACCACGGCGGCCTGGTCGGCGGGTTCGAGTTCCCACTCGGCGCGCAGGCGGGCGTCACGGCGCAGCAGGTCGTGCTGGGTGACGCGGTCGTCCGCGGCATCGGTGAGGAGGTTGACCGACACGAGCGCGTCGACGGCGTCTTCGACCTGGGCGACCGGCTCGCCGAGGACGTCGGCGAGCGCGTCGACCGAGACGTCCGGGCCGGGGTGCAGACCGCAGGTGCGGTACACCCGGGCGGCCCTGTCGGGCAGTTCGGTGTACGACGTGTCGAAGACCGCCCGCACCTCGAGCACGTCGTCGGGTGCGCCGGCCCCCGTGCCGAGGTGACGCGCATAGGTGTTCGCCTCCCGGGCCACGCTGCGCAACGGGCGGGCCCGCAGCCGCGCGCCGATGATCCCGAGCGCGAGCGGCAGGCCGCCGCAGATCTCGACGATCGCGCCGGCCGCTTCCGGTTCCGCGGCGATCCGCTCGTGTCCGGCCAGCTCGCCCAGCAGCCGCCGTGCCTCGCCGGGGGTCAGCGGGGCGAGGTCGAGCAGTTCCGCGCCGTCCATCGCGAGGCCGGTGAGCTGCCGCCGGGTCGTCACCACGACCATGGCGGAGGCGGACGCGGGCAGCAGCGCACGCACCTGGCCGGCGGAGACGGCGTCGTCGAGCAGGATGCCGACGAGCCGGTCCGCCACGGCGGCCCGGAACATGGCCGACCGCTGCCCGGCCTGCGGCGGGATCGTGTCGGCGGGGACGCCGATGGTGACGAGGAAGCCGAACAGGACCTCGCCGGTGGGCACCGGATCGCCGCCGGGCTCGGTCAGCCGGGTGTAGAGGAGACCGCCGGGGAACCGGTCGCGGTGATCGCTCAGCCAGCGCACGGCGACCGCCGTCTTCCCCACCCCGCCGATGCCGCTCAGGACGACGACGGGCGGGCGGTCCGCCCGGCGCTGCCAGGTGCGGTCCAGCAGGTCGAGTGCCGCCTCCCGGCCGACGAAGCCGTCCACCGGAGCCGGCAGCTGAACCGGCGGCGGCCGCTCGTGCGTGTCGTCCATCCGAGATCTCCCCGTAGGTCTCGAACTTTTCATTCTACCGTCGCGTGCACGCGGACTTAGCGGACAGTATCGAAAACAGCGAAATCACTATACGGAACGTTTTGTGATTCCGGGCACATTTCAGCCGTCTTCGGGCTTGGCTCGCGTCGACGGTCGTAGCTCGACGCCTTCCCGCAGCAGAATTTCCCGGACGCGCTTGTAGTACAGCCCGTACTTCTCGGCGAGAGCGAGGATGCTCGCCCCGGCGCGGTACTCCTCGACGAGGATTTCCGCGGGGACCGGGGATTCCCGCGGTCCCGGCCTGGAGCGCAGCTCGACACCGGCCTTGAGCAGCCGTCTGCGCAGCCAGGAGTAGCTGAGCCCGGTCAGGCGCGACAATTCGGCGAGCGAAGCACCGCGCGCGTAGACCTCGGCGAGCAGGTTGTCCTGTTGATCGTGGGTGAGATCGGCGAACGCCCGATACCGCGGTGTCCTTTCGTCCATGATGTCCCCGTCGCATCCTGGTGGGTGAGGCCGATTGCAACAGTCCCATGTCACATCGCCGGAACACCTGGTTTGGTTACGACGCGTTCCGGTGAATGGCCTCGAAAATCCTCCGAAATCGGCCGCGGATACGACCGATGGCAACACGAATTTCACCGGTTCGCCGGAGCCGGAGGCCTGCTTCCGGACCTCCGCGGGCTCGAGGTCGTAGTGCGGCGCCCCTCGCTCCACCGCCCCGCGATCATGATCGGCGAACGGGCCGCGGCGTTCATCAAGGCGTCCTGACCAGGACCTCCAGCCCCCGGCGGTTGACGAGCCGGCGACCCGGGTAACCCATCCGGACGGCCGAAGCAGCCTGCCGCGGCGTAAGAGATCGGTAACCGCGCACCGGACGTCGCTGGGCGATTCGTCCCGTTGACTGGAAGAGACGAAGACGGAGGAGAACCACATGAACCGCGCGCGGCGCCTGCTCACCCGGCCTTGGATACTGGCCGTCCTGGTCACGGGCCTGGTCGCCGTCGCGGCGGGGTTGTACTGGTTCCAGCCGTGGCAGCTGGTGGTGGACGAGACCGTGCAGGAAGCCCCGCCCGCCGCCGCACCCCCGTCGCCGTCCGTGCCGTCGCCGTCCGGACCGTCGTCGCCGTCCGCCGTGGCCGCGCCCGCCGAACTCGCGAGCGGCAGGCTGATCAGCCACGAGCACCACACCACCGGCACCGTCCGGATCCTGCGCGCCGCCGACGGGTCGCTCGTGCTGCGCCTGGAGGACCTCGCCACCAGCAGCGGCCCCGACGTGCACGTCTGGCTCACCGACGCCCCGGTCAAACCCGGCAAGGACGGCTGGGACGTCTTCGACGACGGCAAGCACCTCGACGCGGGCGAGCTGAAGGGCAACAAGGGCAACCAGAACTACCCGCTGCCCGCCGGCACCGACCTGACCGGCTACACCAGCGTCAGCATCTGGTGCGAACGCTTCAGCGTCTCCTTCGGCGCGGCGGAACTGGCCCGGCAGCCGCGGCCCTAGCGGCCGACGATCCGCAGGGCCAGGTCGCCGTACTGGTACGCGAGCTGGTCGACCGAGAACTCGCCGCTGTCGTGGAACCAGTTCGCCACACCCATGCCCATGTCGAGGATGGAGTACGACGCCAGCCGGGCCGAGCGGACCGTGAAGACGCCCTCCGCCACCCCCCGTTCGATCAGCTCGCGGAACCCGCGCTCGTAGGCGCTGCGCAGCCGCAGGACCCGGCCGGGCTGCTCGAGGCTGCCGATCTCGCGGTTGCCGACGAACGCCTCGAGGCGGTGCCGGGCGTGGTAGCGGACGTGGGCCTCCACCGCGCGGCGCAGGCGTTCCGTCACGTCGGTGACGCCGTCGACCGCCTCGGCGTGCATCGCCAGCAGCGTGTCCATCGTGCCCAGCATGATCTCCGCCAGCAGCACCTGCTTGCCGGACACGTGCTTGTACAGGCTGGGCCCGCGGATGCCGACCGCCGCGCCGATGTCGGCCATCGTCGTCGCCCGGTAGCCCTGCGCGGCGAACAGCCGCAGTGCCGCCAGGCGGATCGCCGCGGCGCGGTCCGCCGGCAGGCCGGCCGCGACGTCGCCGGGGCGATGGGGACGTTCCACCTTCATGCCGTCAGGCTAGCGCTGATTAGCCACATCGTCTTGACTTCGGTCCAGATCATGCGTTCTCCTGGCTAATAGTCATTAGCCAACGGAGGCGCCGATGCCGATCGAGTTCACTGTGGACGACCACGTCGCCCGGCTCGCCGAACGCGTGCGGGAGTTCGTCCGGGACGTCGTCATCCCCGAGGAGCAGGCCTGCGACGGCGTGCTGCACGACGGGCCGGAACCGCTCCGGCGGCGGCTCCAGCAGGCCGCGCGCGACGCCGGCGTCTTCGCCCCGCAGCTGAGCCTGGACCTGCGCGGCCAGGCCGTGGTGTTCGAAGCCGCCGGCTACTCCCTGCTCGGCCCGCTCGCCCTGAACATCGCGGCGCCCGACGAGGGCAACATGCACCTGCTCGCGAAGGTCGCCGGCGAAGACCAGCGGACGCGCTACCTCGCCCCGCTCGCCGCCGGCGAAGTGAGGTCCTGCTTCGCGATGACGGAACCGGCGCCGGGCGCGGGCTCGGACCCGCGGGCCCTCAGCACGACGGCGACCCGGATCGCCGGCGGCTGGCGGATCGACGGCCGGAAGTGGTTCATCAGCGGCGCCGACGGGGCCGCCTTCGCGATCTGCATGGCCCGCACCGGCGGCGACCCCGGGGACGCCGGCGGCGCGACCATGTTCCTCGTCGACGCCGGCAATCCGGGCATGAAGATCGTCCGGAACATCGCGACCCTCGACGAAGGCCTCTTCGGCGGCCACAGCGAAGTCCTCTTCGACGGCTGCGAGGTCGGCGACGACGCCGTGCTCGGCGAGGTCGACCGCGGCTTCGACTACGCCCAGGTCCGGCTCGGGCCCGCGCGGCTCACCCACTGCATGCGGTGGCTGGGCGTCGCCCGCCGGGCGCAGGACGTCGCCCTCGACCGCGCCGCGAGCCGCTCGGCGTTCGGGCGCCCGCTCGAGGAGCTCGGCATGGTGCAGCAGCTGATCGCCGACTCGGAGATCGACCTCGAAGCGGCTCGCGCGCTGCTGTGGCGGGCCTGCTGGGAGCTGGACCGGGGACGTCCCGGCGCGCAGCACACGTCGATGGCCAAGACGTTCGTGGCCGAGGCCGTGCACCGGGTGGTCGACCGTGCGGTCCAGATCTGCGGCGCGCTCGGCATCTCCGCGGACGCGCCGCTTTCCCGGCTGTACCGGGAGGTCCGGCCGTTCCGCATCTACGACGGCCCGTCGGAGACGCACCGGTGGGCGATCGCCCGGCGCGCGTCCAAGGCCCGCGCGGCGCTCCGATGACCGTGGACGTCGAGTCCTTGCGACGCTACTTCGAGCGCGAGGTCCCGGAGTTCGGCGGCGAGCTGGCGGTCGAGCTGATCCACGGCGGCCGCTCCAACCTCACTTACGCCGTGACCGACGGGACGCACCGCTGGGTCCTGCGCCGGCCGCCGCTGGGCCCCCTCACGCCGACCGCGCACGACGTCGGGCGGGAGTTCCGCGTGATGGCGGCGCTCGGCCCGACGGACGTCCCGGTCCCCCGCACGGTCGTCTCGTGCGAAGACCCGGCGGTGCTCGGGGTCCCCTTCACCGTCGTGTCGCATGTGGACGGGCCAGTGCTGCGAGACGGCGCCGCGTTGCCGGAGATCGACGTCCGCCGGTACACGACGGCGCTGGTCGACGAGCTGGTGAAGCTGCACGCCCTCGTCCCGGCGGAGATCGGCCTCGGCGCGTTCGGCCGTCCCGAGGGCTTCCTGGACCGCCAGCTCCGGCGCTGGCGCGGCCAGTGGGACCGGGTGGCCACGCGTGATTTGTCCACAGTAGACGAACTTCACGAGCGGCTCGTCAAGGCGGCGCCGGCGGAGAGCGGCGCGGCCTTGGTGCACGGCGACTACCGCTGGGACAACACGATCCTCGGGCCGGATTCGGGCATCGCGGCGATCGTCGACTGGGAGATGGCCGCGCTCGGCGATCCGCTCACCGACCTCGGGCTGCTGCTGGTGTACTGGGACCCGCGGGTGGCGCCCGTCCTCGGCGTCCGGCACGTCCCGACCGCGCACCCCGGCTTTCCCGCCGCGGCGGACCTCGCCGGGCGGTACGCCCGGCACAGCGGCCGCGACCTCACGGAACTGGCGTTCTACCAGGCACTCGGCTGGTTCAAGCTCGCCGTCATCGCCGAAGGCATCCACGCCCGCCACCGGGCCGGGCAGTCCGTCGGCACCGGCTTCGACGACGTCGGCGCGGCCGTGCCCGGCCTGATCGACGCGGGTCTCGACCTGCTCACCTAGGAGGATTCATGCGGTTGTCCGGAAAGGTCGCGCTGGTCACCGGCGCGACGGGCGGCATCGGCGAGGCGATCACGCGCCGGCTGGCCGAGGAGGGCGCGCGGGTCGTCGTCACCGACGTCGATGCTTCACGGTGTGAGGCCCTGGCTGCCGAGTTGCCCGACGCGCTCGGCCTCCCGCTCGACGTCACGTCGGAAAAGGCCTGGCAGGCGGCGGTCTCCCGGCTGGACGGGCTGACGATCCTGGTGAACAACGCGGGCATCGGCGAGCCCGCGACGGTCGAGACGGAAACCCTGGAGTCCTGGGAGAAGGTCATCGCGGTCAGCCAGCGCGGGGTCTGGCTCGGCATGAAGCACGCGGGCGCGGCGATCGAACGCGCGGGCGGCGGCTCGATCGTCAACATCGCGTCGATCTTCGGCACGGTCGGCGGGTTCGGGACGCACTTCTCCTACCACGCCGCGAAGGGCGCGGTCCGGCTGATGACCAAGAACGCGGCCCTGCACTGGGGAAAACGCGGCGTGCGCGTGAACTCGGTGCACCCCGGCTTCATCGAGACACCCCTGTCCCGGAAGCTGTGGGAAGAGGGATCGCCGCGCCACACGGCGATGGTCGACGGCACCCCGCTCGGCCGCCTGGGCCGCACCGCCGAGGTGGCGGGCGCGGTGGCGTTCCTGGCGTCGGAGGACGCGAGTTTCGTGACGGGCTCCGAGCTGTACGTCGACGGCGGCTGGACCGCCCGCTGACGTCTCCGGCATGATGACCGGATGCCCCGCCGAGAGCTTCGCCCCGACCAAGTCTGGCTGATCGGAGTTCCGCTCAACCTCCTCCTGGCCATCCCCTGCGCCTTCCCGGTCGCGCTGGGGATGTTCGGTCTGCAGATCCTCGCGGGCGAGCTCGGCTTGGCCGAGGCCGAGGCCGCCGGTGAAGCGGACGTCAAGATCTTGTTCGGCCTGGTCGCGTTTCTGCTGGCCGGGCTGGTGGTGTTCGGCCTGAACGCCTTGTTCGCCTTCCGCGCACCCCAACTGAAAGCAGGCCCTTACTGGCTCGCGGTGGCCCTGCTGATCATCGTTCCCGACGTCCTCTACTGGACCGTCATCCGGTGAGCGCGTACCGCGCCACACCCTCCACTTCGGACACCGTGGCCCGGCCTCGCGCGACCAGGACGTCCAGGTGGGCGACGGTCTCGTTGACCGCGAGCATCCGGTTGAAGTCGTTCAGGTCGCCGAACGGGACCGCCCGCCGTGTCCACGAGAGCCGCTCCGCCACGGCGTAGCCGCTGCGGGCTCCGGCGCCGAGGGCGTCTTCCGTCTCGGCGAGCCGCTTGTCGTGGTGATCCAGGAGTTCCTCGACGCGCGTGTGCGTGCTGGCGGCGACCGGGCCGTGCGCGGGGAGCAGCCGCGTGTCCGGGAACGCCGTCATCAGGTCGAGCGAGTCCAGGTAGTCGCCCAGCGGCAGGCCCGGCTCCCCCAGCTCGAAGCCGATCGACGGGGTGATGTGCGGCAGCACGTGGTCGCCGGAGAACAGCAGTCCGCGGCCGGCGTCCCGGTACACGACGTGCCCGCGCGTGTGGCCGGGTGTCGGCAGCACTTCCAGGGGGTGTCGCAGCGGCACCGTGCCCGCGTGGAGCCAGCGGTCCGGCGGCTCCCAGCCGGACGCGTCGAACTCGCCGTACCCCTCCGCCATCCGCGCGGCCAGCTCGGGCGCGCCGCCGCGGCGGAGGACGTCCAGCGACGTCACGGGGACGTCCGTGCGCAGCGTGGTCAGCAGCTCGAGGCCGGGCCGTTCGCCCACCCCGAGGTGCACCCGCGTCCCGTACCGGCGGCGCAGCTCCACGGCCTGCGTGTAGTGGTCGCGGTGGATGTGGGTGACGTAGACGTCGGTGATGTCGTGGAGCCGGTGTCCCAGCCCGATCAGCGACGCCTCCAGGACGGTCAGGGACTCACGAATCGACCAGCCGGCGTCGATCAGGACCAGGCCGTCCGGCTGCTCGAGGGCGTAGACGTTGATCGCGCGCAGGCCGTCGTTGGGCAGGGGCAGCGGGATCCGGTGCACGCCCGGCGCGACCGTCTCCGGCCCGGCGGTGGCCCACTTCCCGCGGTCGAGACTCATGAGACCCCCATGTGCAGGCCTTCGGCGAGCTCGCGCGCGCCCGCGCGGTCGAGCTTGCCGACCTTCGTCTGCGGCAGCGCGTCCACCAGGTACACGAACTCCGGCCACTTGGTCTTGGACAGCCCGGCCTCGCGCAGGTAGCCGGTGACGTCGTCGAGCGCGACGGACGCGGCGTCACGCGGGACGGCGAGCAGCGCCACCCGCTCCCCCAGGACGTCGTCGCGGACCGGCACCACGCAGGCCTGTTCCAGCCGTTCGTAGCCGGCGACGGCCCGCTCGATCTCGGTGACGTCGATGTTGCGGCCGCCGCGGATGATGACGTCCTTCTCCCGGCCCATGATCGTGATCAGGCCGTCCACATCGGACACCACGAGGTCGCCGGTCGGGAAGAACCCGTCCGCGGTCAGCTCCGGCGGCTCGACGCGGCCGCCGCGGGCGTACCCGAGGAACAGCGACGGCCCCACGACCTGCGCCCGGCCGGTCTCGCCGGGACCGAGCACGGCGCCGTCCGGCGACACGGCCCGGACCTCGGTGCCGGGGAACGGCCGTCCGTCGTGGCCCAGCCGGATCTCCGCGGGCTCCTCCGGCAGGGGCGAGGTGTGGCCGAGGCACTCGGACATCCCGAACACGCGCAGGATCTTCGTGCCCAGCGCGGTCTCGGCCCGCATCAGGGCGACGCGGTCCATCGGCCCGCCGCCCACGGTGATCGACCGGACGCCCGGCAGCGCGCCTGCGGCCGCCAGCTGGAGGGCCATCGTCGGGACGCACATCGTCCAGCGGGTGTCCGTCTCCGCCAGCCGGGCGACCACGGCGGGCGGGTCCCACTTGGCCGTCAGGACCAGCGGACCGCCGAGCAGCAACGAGCAGTAGACGCCGAAGCAGAACGCCGCGGTCGAGGACAGCGGCACGATCGCCGCGACGGCGTCGCCGGGCCGGAGGCCGTTGATCTCGATCGTGCACGAGCAGGCGTAGCGCAGGGCCTCCTCGGACTGGACGACGCCCTTGGCCCGGCCGGTGGACCCGGACGTCAGGCCGATGAACACGCCGCCGTTCCACCGGGCCGGGTCGCCGGTGCCGGCACCCGACACGGCGGACCAGTTGTCGAGCGCGGGCCGGACGCCCCCGGGCCGCACCGCCGTGACGTCCCACTCGTCCAAAGCGGACGGTTCGGCGACGACCACGTCCGGCCGGATGTCGTCGCACGCGGCCGCGAACTCGGCGCGGGTCGTGTGCCGGTTGACCACGGCGAGGACCCCGCCGGTCAGGCCGGTGGCCAGCGCGGCGACCACCGTGCGCCAGGTGTTGTCGGCCTGGACCAGCGCGGTCGCCCCCGGGCCGAGGACGTCGGCGAGGACTTCGGCCTGGGCCAGCAGTGCGCGCGCGGTGTGCTCGCCGTCGTCGTCGATGACGGCGACGAAGTCGGCCTGCTCGGCGCGTTTGCGGAAATCCTGGACGGCTTCCTTCATCCGGCGAACATCTCCCGTTCGGTGCCGAGGACGGCGATCCGGCGGCCGCGCATGTCGCCGACCTGGGCGACGGCGTCGGCCCATTCCTGGCTGGCCAGGGCCTTGCGCAGGTCCTCCTCGGTGTCGAAGCCGAGGATCGAGACGCCGTCCCAGCCCTCCGAGCGCGGCTCCAGGGCCGCCTCGACCTCGGTGTGCCGCCACGACCGCAGGCCCGGCAGCCGGTAGGTCAGCTCGGCGTGGTCGGTCCGCCACCAGGTGATGAACCGCTCGTGGGTCCAGTCCGGCGGCTTGGCGGCCAGCAGCACCAGGTTAAACATCGGCACCTCCTTCGAAACGGACGGCGGGCGAGCGGCCGATGATCAGGCGTTCCAGCCGGCCGGACGCGCCGACCTGCCCGGCGGCCACGTAGTTGGCGACGACTTCCCCGCCGCGGCGGACCTCGCCGAGGTAGAACTCGGCGCGCCCGGCCGAGCTCACCTCCAGGGGGTGGTGGGTGAGCGTGCCCTTCTCGCGCTGCGCGAGGTAGCCCTCCATCGCCTCGCGGCCGCCGGCGAAGTCGGTCGCGCGGCCGTCGGTGGAGAACAGGATGGAGAACGTGAAGTCGTCGTCGATGAGGTCCAGGATCCGCGACGGCGTGTCGCTGTCCATGATCTCGAACCACTTGGTCAGGAACGGCGCCTCAGACACGCTGGGCCTCCTTGCCGGTTCGGAGGGCGGCCAGCCGCCCGGCCCGGCGGCCGGACACCACGGCGAGGCACAGACCGCCGCCGTAACCCTCGTTATACACATCGGACAGGTCGGCGCCGGCTGGGTGGAGGCCGTCGATCGGCGTGCCTGTGCTGTCCAGGGCGGTGCCTTCGGTGTCGGCTTCGATGCCGCCGAAGGTGAAGGTGATGGCCGGGACGACGTCGGCGTGGAAGACGCGGCCGGTGCCGAGGCGGGCGCGGGCTTCGGGGTCCAGGTGCACCGGCAGTGCGTCGACGTTGTCGGCGACGCCGACGCGGCCGCCGCGGTCGCGGGTGAAGGCCCAGCGGTCGAGGCGGGGGCTGCCGGGGACGAACGGGGCTTCGGCGGCGGCGTGCTGGACGGCTTCGGACCACAGGAGCAGGCCCCGGCCGCCGTGGGCGGCGAGTGCCATGGCGTTGTTGTGGTCGCCGCGGGTCTCGTCGGTGAACCGGTGGCCGGCCGGGTCGAGCAGGACGCCGTCGTCGCTGTGGTAGAGCGCGAAGGCGATGTGGTCGATCGGGCTGAGGGGCTCGGCGCCGTCGGCGAACAGGTGGCCGTAGAAGCCGGTGTTCGCGGTGTTGACCGACGCGCCGAGCCCGGCCGCGAGGGCCGCGCCGGTGCCGCGGGACCACGGGTTGCCGCGCAGGGGCGGGACGAACCCGCCGCCGACGAGTCCGGCCCGGACGTCCGGGTCGGCCTGCCGTCCGCCGGTCGCGAGCACGACGGACCGCGCGGTGATGCGGCGTGGCCCGGCCGGTGTCGTCACGTCGGCCCGGTAGCCGCTGCCGTCCCGGGTCAGCTGTTCGGTCTGCGCGTCGACGAGGACATGGCCGCCGGCCGCGGTGACCGCCCGGGTCAGGTGGGCGAGCAGGACGGGCATGTCGAACTTGTGCCCGCGCCCGGCCAGCGCCCGTTCGACACCGGTCAGGGGCGGCGCGAACGACGACAGCCACGCGATCGCGTCGTGGTAGCCGTCGACGACCAGCATGCCGTGGCGCTGGTACGGGCCGGGGTCCTCCCGGCGCAACGCGGCCTCGTCCTCGATGGCCCAGACGTAGCCCCCGGAGATCGCCGCGGAGCCGCCGATCACGGGCGCGCGTTCCACGACCAGCGTGCGGGCTCCTTCAACCGCCGCCGTGACGGCCGCGGACAACCCGGCGAGTCCGGCGCCGAGCACGACGACGTCGAAGTCTTCCGTCATCGGCGTGCTCCTTCCGGCCAGTCGATCAGGGCGAACGTCGTGCTGAAGAAGGCCTGGTAGCGGGCCAGCAGGCCGTTCGGCGACAGAACCGCGGCCGAGTGGAAGGCGCCGATCGGTTCACCCGCCTCGGTGACGACGCCGTAGACCATCTCGGTGTCGCCGTCCGCGCAGTAGCGGAGGATTTCGTGCACCCGGTCTACCGGGTTGCGGCCCTCGATGTAGGCCGCGAAGTCCGCTTTGGACGTTCCGGCGACCTCGCCGGAGGGCAACGCGATCAGGAACCGCAGGTCCGGTTCCATCAGCTCGAGGGCCTTCGCCGGGTCCTGGCCGTCCATACAGGACAGATATTCTCGCAACGCCACGGACACTCTCCCTTGAGTGGTGGTTCAGCGGGCGGGCGGGGTGTAGAAGTCCCCTTCGGAGGTCCACTTGCCGTTCTTGACGACGACCCGCTGCACGTCACGCGAGCCCATGTGGCGGTCCGGGCCGAAGCTCATCACGGGAGCGACGCCGGGATCGACATTCTTCGCCTGTTCGTAGGCTTTCGCCAGCGCTTCGGACGTCACTGAGCCCTTGACGGTCTGCGCGATCTGGGCGAAGACCTTCGCCCCGGCCCAGCCCCAGAGCGCGATGAAGTCGGCCGGCTGCCCGGGCTCGTACTTCGCCATGGCGTCCCGGAACTCCTGGACGGCCGGGTCGGTGTCGTTGGGCGACTTGACCAGCTGCACGGCGCGGGCGCCTTCGGCGGCGGGGCCGGCCAGGGTGAGCGTGGACTGCGCGGCGACCGGCGCGTAGCTGTACGTCGGGGCGGTGAGCCCCTGCAGCTTGGCTTCCTTCATGAACGCGGCCGCCTCGGGCGAGGCGAGGATCAGGATGATCGCGTCCGGCGCCTTGCCCTTCACCTGGCTGACGACCGGGCTGTAGTCGGTGGACTGGAACTTCACCGGCTGCAGGCTGACGTTCATCGCCGGGTCGGACTTCTTGGCGACGCTCTGGGCGGCCTGGGCGACCTTGACGAACGCGGCCGGGTCGCTGTGCACGACGACGACGTTCTTGCGGCCGTCCTTGGCCACCCAGTCGCCGAGCGCGGCGGCCTGGTCCTCGTAGAGGGTCTGCGTGCCGAAGAGGTTGGCGCGCGGCGGGTTGTACCAGGAGTCGAGGCCGCCGAGCTCGTTGAGGATCGGCACCTTCGACTGCTGGAGCACGAACGGGAAGGCGGCTTCGGCCTGCGAGGTCCCGTTGGCGGCGACGATGGCGGAGACCTTGTCCTGGCCGATCAGCTCGCGGGCGATCTGGACGGTCTGCTGCGGGTCGAACGCGTTGTCCTTGACGATCCAGTTGACCTTGCGGCCGTTGATGCCGCCGCGGTCGTTGATCATCTTGAAGTAGGCGTCCGCGCCGGCGCGCTGGGGGACGCCGGAGGCGCTGACCGCGCCGGAAAGCGGGTACCACGCCCCGATCGTGATCTCTTTGTCGTTGGCTCCGGCCGAGTTCGCGCTCGCACAGGCGGTGGCGGCGAGAACGAGGGTCGCGGCGACGGCGGCAACTTTGACGGGCGTCGAGCGGAGGCGCATGACTGCTCCTAGCAACCTGAGTTCAGTTCAGTTTGACTGTAGCCGCCGGTTCACGGGCGGACAAGGGACGCGGAGAACTATCCGAAAGGGAGACCCGGCGGGCAGGACTTGGCAACGGTCCTCTGTGGACCAGTGGGCGCGGCTTCCGCTGTTGACCGGTCGCCAGCACCCCAATGTGGCATTGGGTGCGTTGGACGCACCCAACGCCACATTGGGGCGTTTGGGGCCGGAGCGGGCTTACTCCGTGACCATGCGGATGCAGCAGCCTTCGATGAGCTCCCGCACCTCGGCGAGCGGCGTCGAGCCGGTCGGCCGGTACCACCGCCAGACGCTGATGATCATGCCCAGCATGGCGAGCGCGAGGGTGTGCGCGTCACGGACCGGGAACGCGCCCTGGGACATGCCCTGGGTGAGCAGCCGGGTCCAGTCGCGTTCGATGCTCTGCACCAGCTCGCGGGCCGCGCGGCGCTCGGTCTCCTCGCGTTTGGACGCGCGGGGGCCGGCCAGCAGCACCATGTTGTTCTGCAGGATCCGCATCTGGAGGATCTCGGACTCCGACACCGCGAACGCCGCGCGCACCGCGGCCCGCAGCGCCGCCACCGGGTCGGTCTCGCCTTCGGTGGCCTCGAGGAACTGGTCCCGCGAGCGCTGCAGCTCCAGCCGCATGATGGTCAGCAGGCAGTGCGCTTTGGACTCGAAGTAGTGGTAGAGCGCGGTCTGCCCGATCCCGACGCGGCCGGCCACGGCCGACCACTTGGTGGCCTCGTACCCGGTCTCGCCGAAGTACTCGACCGCCGCGGCCAGGATGGCGCCCCGCTTGGACCGGGGTCCTTCGTCCGGTTCCACGAGCCTCGCCCCCGTCATCGCCTGCCCTCTCGTGCGCGTCACGTTGCGACCCCCGAGCGTAGTCCTCACCTGAATTCATGTCACAACCGCCGCGCGAGGAAGGCCGCGACGCCGTCCCGGCCGGCCGGGGAAACCGCCGCCTCGGCGATGGCCCGGGCTTCAGTGTCCAGGTGCTGCGCGAAGGACGCCGACCGCCCGTCCCGGACCAGGCGCTTGGTGACGCCGAAAGCGGCTCCGGCCAGCCGTTCCGCGAGCGAGGCCGCCGTCTTTTCCGGGTCCGCCGCGACGCTCGTGACCAGGCCGGCGGCGCACGCCTCCGCCGCGGTCAGGCGGCGGTTGGTCAGCAGCAGCTCGAGGGCCACGCGCGGCCCGACCAGCCGGGGCAGCGACCAGGAGACGCCCGCGTCGGGCGTGTAGCCGATCCCGGTGTAGGCCGCGGTGAAAGTGGCGTCCTCGGACGCGACGACGAGGTCGGCGACGCCGAGGAGCCCGAGCCCGGCTCCGGCGACCGCGCCCTGCACGGCGGCGACCACCGGGGCATCGAGGCCGGCGAAGATCCGCAGTGCCTCGTGCAGGGCACCGGTGACCCGGTCCAGGTGGGCGCGCAGGTCGGCGGCCGCGGCGAACTCGCGCAGGTCACCGCCCACGCAGAACGCCGGTCCGGCTGCCGTGAACAGGAGTGCTCGGGCACCTTCGCAGCGGTTGGCCGCTTGGTGGAGGCCCTCGGCGGTGGCGAGGTCGATGGGGTTGCCGCGGCCGCGGGTCAGCCGGACGTGGGCGACGCCGTTCTCGACGGCCACCGACACGCTCATCGCGCCGTCCAGCCGCCGTCGACCACCATGACCTGGCCCGTGTAGTACGACGAGGCCTCCGAGGCCAGGAACAGCAACGCGCCGTCGAGCTCGCCGACGTCACCACCGCGGTTCAGCATCGTGTTGCGCTCGACCCACCTGCGGGAACGCTCGTCGGCGAACAGGTCGTCGGTCATCTCCGACCGGAACCAGCCCGGCGCCAGCGCGTTGACCCGGATCCCGGCGCCACCCCACTGACCGGCCAGTTCCCGGGTGAGCCCGATCAGCCCGGCCTTCGACGCCGCGTAGCTCGCCCCGCCCAGCGGCGCGGCCGACACCAGCCCGAGGATCGAAGCGACGTTGACGATGCTGCCGCCGTCGCCGCTCTCAGCCATCAGCTGGGACAAATGGAACGGCGCCACCAGGTTCACCGCCAGGACATCCGCGAAGTCCGCAGGGCTCTCCTTCGTGGCCTCCCGCTCCCCCGGCACCCCCGCGTTGTTGACCAGGATGTCGATCCGGCCGGCCGTCTCGGCGAGCCGCTCCCGGTCGGTCGCGACCGAAACGTCGCAGGTCACGGCGTGGATGTCCGGGCCGAGAGCCGCCAGCCGATCGGTCCGGCGCGCGGCGGCGAACACCGTGGCCCCCGCCGAGGCCAGGACCGACGCGAACCGCGCGCCCAGGCCCGAAGACGCCCCGGTCACCACCGCGGTCTTCCCTGCCAGGGAGAACATCACGCGTCCACGGCGATCGGGAGGGCGGTCGCGCCGCCGTCCAGGACCAGGGCCTGCCCGGTCATCCACGACGACGCTTCGCTCGCCAGGAACAGCGCCGCGTTGGCGACGTCCTCGGTGGTGCCGAGCCGGCGCAGGGGCAGCTTGGCCGTCAGGACCGGCTCGCGGGCCTCCCACACCGCCCGCGCCAGTTCGGTCTTGATCACCCCGGGGGCGATCGCGTTGACCCGGACCTTCGGGCCGAGCTCGTAGGCGAGCTGGCGGGTCATCAGCAGCATCGCGGCCTTGGTGGCGTTGTAGTAGCCGATCTGCGGGTCGACGATCAGCCCGCCGACCGAGGCGATGTTGACGATCGTGCCGCCGTGCTCGCTCATCCACGCGTGCCAGGCCGCGCGGCTCCACGCGATCATGCCGTACTGGTTGACCCGCACGGTCTTCTCCGCGCGCGGCAGGTCCAGTTCGAGCAGGTCGCCCATGTACGGGTTGGTGGCCGCGTTGTTGACCAGGACGTCGACGCGTCCGAAGTGGACCATCGTGTCGGCGACGCAGCGCTCGGCCTGCTCGGGCTCCCCCGCGTTGGCGACGACGTCCAGGACATCGCCGGTGCCTTCGCCTCGGAGCAGCTCGGCGCGGGCGTCCTTGAGGCCCTCCGCCTTGCGCGCCGCGATGACGACGTGCGCCCCGGCGGCGCGGAACGCGCGCGCGATGCCGAGGCCGATGCCGCGCGAGCCGCCGGTGATCACGGCGACCTGTCCGTCGAGAACCTTCATCGGGCCTTCTCCTTGTACCGGGCCAGTTCCTGGCGGGCGACCGTGCGCAGGTGAACCTCGTCGGGGCCGTCGGCGATCTTCAGCGCGCGGGTGATCGAGAACAGCCGGGCCAGCACGGTGTCGTCGCTGACCCCGGCCGCGCCGTGGGCCTGGACCGCGCGGTCGACGACGCGGTGGGCGACGTCGAGCGCGGCGACCTTGATCGCGGCGACCTCCAGCCGGGCGGCCGCGTTGCCGACGGTGTCCATCAGCCACGCCGACTTGAGGACCAGCAGCCGCAGCTGTTCGATCTCGATCCGGCTGCGCGCGATCCACTCGCGCACGACACCCTGGTCGGCCAGCGGGCCGCCGAAGGCGACGCGCGAGAGCGTCCGCTCGCACATGAGCTGGAGGGCGCGTTCGGCGAACCCGACCGCGCGCATCGCGTAGTGCATGCGGCCGGGACCGAGCCGGCCCTGGGCGAGCGCGAACCCCTCGCCTTCGCCGCCGAGCAGGCTGGACGCGGGCACGCGGACGTTCTCGAACAGCACTTCACCGTGGCCGAGCCGGTCGGTGTAGCCGAACATCGGCAGGTCGCGCAGCACGGTGACGCCCGGGGCGTCCCGCGGGATCAGGACCATGCTCTGCTGGCGATACGTCGGCGCGGCTGGGTCACTCACGCCCATCAGGATGATGAGCTCGCAGTCGGGATCGAGGATGCCGGAGGTGTACCACTTGCGGCCGTCGACGACGTAGTGGTCGCCGTCGCGGGTGACGCGGGTGCGGATGTTGCGGGCGTCCGAGCTGGCGACGTCGGGTTCGGTCATCGCGAAGCACGACCGGATCCGGGCGTCCAGCAGCGGCTTCAGCCACCGTTCCTGCTGTTCGGGACTGCCGAACAGGGCCAGCAGCTCCATGTTGCCGGTGTCCGGGGCGGAGCAGTTGAAGACCTCGTTGCCGATGATCGACCGGCCCATCAGCTCGGCCAGGGGCGCGTACTCGAGGTTCGTCAGCCCGGCGCCCCAGCCGCCGTGGGCGAGGAACAGGTTCCACAGCCCTTCGGCGCGGGCCTTCTCCTTCAGCTCCACCATGACCGGCGGCAACGCGTGGGGGTCGTCCGCCTCGGCGATCTGCCGGTCGTACACCGGCTCGGCCGGGATGACGTGCGTGTCCATGAAGGACCGGACGCGGTCCTGCAGTTCGGTGGCGCGGGCCGAAAACGCGAAATCCATGCCTAGCTCCTCAGAATGTCCGCGGCGGACCGGATCATCGCGGCGATGGTCGGGGGCAGCCGCTCCTGGTCCGGGTCGTGGTGCTTGCCTTCGCGGTGCCGGCGCAGGTTGTGGCCCATGATCGCGGCCATCTTCATCCGGCCGAGCGCCCGGAACCACGCCATGTCCGGCAGCGGGCCGCCGTAAACCTCGAGCAGCTCCGCCTCGCTCGGCAGGCCGGGCACCGGGGTGCCCAGGGCCGGGAAGTTGCGGTGGTCGGCGAAGAGCAGGAACCAGCCGAGGTCGGTGCGGGGGTCGCCGGTGCTCCAGATCTCCCAGTCCACGACGGCGGTGGCCCGCTCGCCGGCGAACAACACGTTGCCGAGCCGGAAGTCGCCGTGCACCAGCACCGGCGGCAGGTCGTCCGGCACGCCGCCGGCGAGCAGCCGCAGCAGCTCCTCCGCGCCCGGCCGCAGCTCGGCCGGCACGGCGTACATCGTGCGGCTCCAGCGGTCCAGCTCCCCGGCGGCCGTGGCGGGCGGCTCGCCGGGCACCGGCCCGGCGTCGTGGAGGAGCCGCAGGAGCCGGGCCGCCTCGAGCATCCGCGTGCGGCACAGCTCCGGGGCGAGGGTGTGCTCGTCGAGGACGGGCTCGATCGCCGCACCCTCGGCGAACTCCATGGCGAACCACGTCTCGTCCGTCACGATCACGCGCGGCACGGGGACCGCCGAATCCGCGAGGGCACGCAGGACCCGCGCCTGCCGCAGGACGTCGTTGCGCCCCACCGGTTTCTGGCCCGGCGGTACGGCCTTGACGACGTACTTGCCTCCGACCGTGTAGGTCAGCCCGGAATGCCCGCCCGGCAGGACTTCCAGCTCACCACCGAGGCGTTCGCGGACCTGGTCGGCGAGGCTCATCGCGACGGCTCCTTCGGCAGGCCGAGCACCCGCTCGGCGAGGATGGTCCGCTGGATCTCGTCGGAGCCGCCGGCGATGCTGTAGCCGGGCGCGCCGAGCAGGTGCTCGGTCCAGGCGAAGGTGCCCCATTCGCCGGTGTCCGCGACCAGCCGCGGGCCCAGCAGCTGCACCACGAGGTCACTGGTCCGCCGCATGGTCTCGGTCGCGTACAGCTTCCCGACCGACGCCTCCGCGCCCGGCTCCCGTCCCGCCGCCAGCGCCGCGGTGACCCGCAGGCCGATGAGCCGCTGGACGAGGGTGCGAACGTACAGGTCCGCGGTCTGCTGCCGCTCGACGTCGGTCAAGCTGCCGTGCCGGGCGAGTTCGATCGCCCGGTCGGCGTTGTCCAGGCCGAGCGACCCGGAGTCCAGGCGTTCGGCGGCCAGCACGCTCAGCGTGACCTTCCAGCCCTGGCCGACCGGGCCGAGCCGGTCGGTGTCGGGCACGACGACGCCGTCGAGGTAGACCTCGTTGAAGCTGGCGCCGCCGGTCATCTGCCGGATCGGGCGGACGGTGACGCCCGGAGCGTCCATCCGCACCAGGAACACCGTGATCCCGGCGTGCTTGGGTGCCTCGGGATCGGTGCGGCACACCGCGACACCCCAGGTGGCGACCCGGGCCCCGGACGTCCACACCTTGTGGCCGTGCAGCACCCAGTGGTCGCCGTCGCGGACCGCTTTCGTGCGGACGGCCGCCAGGTCGGACCCGGCTTCGGTTTCGGAGAAGAGCTGGCAGGCCAGCTCGTCGGTCCGCAGCATCGGCCGCAGCCAGCGCCGCTTCTGCTCGCCGGTCCCCCAGATCTCGATCGCCGGGGCGACCAGGTGCTGGGTGACGGGGAAGATCTCGCTGCGGCGCGGGACGTCGAACGCGGCTTCCTCGGTCCGGTAGAGCTGTTCGTAGAACGCGGGCAGCCCGCGGCCACCGTGTTCGGGAGCGCGGCTGAGCGCACCCCAGCCGGCGTCGAAGCGGGTGCGCTCCCACTCCTGGCCCCGCGCGGTGTGCGCGCGTTCCTCTTCTTCGGTCCAGTTGTCGAACACCGCCACCGAGTCGTCGCCCGTTCCCCAGGTGGCTTCGGTGCGCGGTCGCGCCACTGTGGACAGCCACGCCCGGACCTGGGCGCGGAACTCCGCCGGGCCGGTCATCGGGCCAGCACCGTGCACGCGCTGACCCCGGGCGCGCCGTAGACGTGGGTGAACCCGATCCGCGGCTCGCCCGGCACCTGACGGGCACCCGCCCGGACGCGCAGCTGCTGCACGACCTCGTAGACCTGCCGCAGCCCGGACGCGCCGATCGGCTCGCCGTTGGCGATGCAGCCGCCGTCGGTGTTGACCGGCAGCGTGCCGCCGATCTCGGTGGCGCCGGAAGCGATCAGCTTCTCCTGCTCGCCGTCCTCGCAGAACCCGCATTCCGCCAGGTGCATCACTTCGGCGCCGCTTTCGGTGTCCTGCAGCTGAGCCACGTCCACATCGGACGGTCCGACGCCGGCCGCTTCGAACGCCGCCGCGGCCGCGTCCCGGCTGACGCTGGTCGGCTCACCGGCTTCCAGCACCGGGCTGAACACCTCGAACGAGCCACGGCGGCGGGTCCGCACGACCGCCGAGCGCAGCGTGACCGCGTCGCGGGTGGGGACCGAAGGAGAGCACAGGACCAGTGCCGCCGCGCCCTCCCCCGGAGAACAGAACATGAACCGGGTCAACGGGTCGTTGACCATGCCCGACGCCAGGATCTCGTCGGCGCCGATCTCCTTGCGGCGCCAGGCTTCCGGGGTCAGGCTGCCGTTGCGGTACGCCTTCTCCGCCACCAGGGCGAGGGTCCGCGGCGTGATGCCGAAGTCGTGCGCGTACCGCTGGATCTTCATGCCGAAGAACTGCGTGGTCACCATGAGCCCGTCACGGCCGTAGGCGTCGTCCAGGCCCCAGTCCGCGGGACGCGGGTCGAACGCGCCGCGCGGGTGCTTGTCGAACCCGACGGCGAGCACGACGTCGGCCATCCCGCCGCGGATCGCGTTGACCGCCGAGACGAGCGCGCTGCCGCCGGTCGCGCAGCCGTTCTTGACGTTGACGAACGGCAGCCCGGTCAGCCCGAGGTCGGCGACCAGGGTGTCGGCGAGCCCGGCGGCGTCACTGCCGCCGAACGCGGCCCCGACGCGGGACCACGGGATCCCGGCGTCGGCCAGTGCCGCCGTCGCCGCGGCGACGGCGTGCTCCCGGCCGGACCGCTCGGACCGGCCGAACGGCGTCCGGGCGGCGCCGCAGATCAGGACGTCGGTCACGAATCCTCCTCGACCGGCTTCGCGTGCGGCACCCCGGTCGTCTCCTCGACGCGGAACCGCATTCCGATATGGACACCCGCCGGGTCGGGCACGTCGAGCACGGCGGCCACGCGCGGCCCGCCGTCCAGCTCGACGTACCCGAGCGCGAACGGCCGGAAGCCGTCCGCCGGCGGGACGTACGGGGGCGACTTCGGCGCGAACCGCTGCACGGTCCAGCTCCACAGCACGCCCTCGGCGGGCAGGGTCACCCCCGTCGGGTTCATCGCTCAGCGCCCCGTCCACTTGGGTTCGCGCTTCTCCAGGAACGCCGCGACGCCTTCGGCCGCGTCGTCGGAGTTCAGCGTCACGCCCACCGCGAGGTGCTCCATGACCATCAGCGACTGCGTGTCGGCGTCGAGGCTGCGGTCGATGGTCATCTTGGTGATGCGCATCTGGAACGGGCTCTTGTCGGTGAGGTGGCTGATGAACTCCTCGACCGTCTCGTCCAGCTTGTCGGCCGGCGCGGACTTGTTGATCAGGTCGAAGTCGGCCGCCTCGACACCCGAGAGCAGCTTGCCGGTGAGCATCAGCTCCTTGGTCTTGCGGATGCCGATCATCCGCGGGACGCGGTAGATCGGGCCCGCCCCGCCGAACAGCCCGCGGCGCATGTGGAAGTCGCCGATCTTGGCGTCGTCCGAAGCGATCGCGAAGTCGCACGAGATCATCAGCTCGAACCCGCCGGCGGTGACGTAGCCCTCGAGGACCGCGACCGACGGCGTGTTCATCGAGTACAGGCGGTCGCAGATCTTCGCGGAGATGACGGCCACCTCCATCGCCGTCGAGCTGCCGATGTACTCGGCCTGCAGGCTGTCGAGGTCGAAGCCGGAGCAGAACGTGCCGCCGCGGCCGCGCAGGACCAGCACCCGCAGGTCCGGGTCCTTGTCGACCTCGGTGATGATCTCGTCGAGCCGCTCCAGGATCGGCACGGTGACGCAGTTCTTCTTCCAGGGCCGGTTCAGCCACACCCGGGCCACGTGCCCGTCGCGCTCGAACTGGATCTCGTCTTCCACGGCCATCTCGTTCTCCTAACTGAACTGACTTCAGTTTGATTGAATAGGTCGGGCAGGTCCGCTGTCAACCCGCGTCCGGGTGGCTAAAGTCCCAATGCGACGGCGATTCGCGCGGCGTGGTCCTGCGGGGTGCCGAACAGCACCTCGTCCGCACGGGCACGACGGACGTATCGGTGGGCCGGGTGTTCCCAGGTGAAGCCGGTTCCGCCGTGCAGCTGGACGTATTCGGCGACCGCCAGCCGGTAGGCGCCGGTGCACACGGTCGCCGCCGCGGCGGCCGCCACCGGCAGTTCCGGGGAATCGGTCGCGACGCAGGCGATGGCGTACGCCGCGGCCGAGCGCGCGGCCTCGTACTCGACCAGCAGGGCGGCCAGCCGGTGCTTGACCGCCTGGAACGACCCGATCGGACGGCCGAACTGCCGACGTTGCTCCACATAGGACACGGTCGCCTCCAGGGCGTGCCCGATGCCGCCGAGCTGCTCGGCGGCCAGCGCGGCCCGTCCGATGTCGAGGACCCGCGGCACGACGTCCGCGGACCCGATCGGCGTCGCCGGGGTGTCCCGGAACTCCAGCCGCGCCTGCGGCCGGGTCTCGTCGAGCACGCGCAACGACGTCCGCGTCCCGCCCTCGCAGGCGTACAGCCGGTCCCCCGCTCGCACGAGGACCAGGTCCGCGTCGGCGCCGTCGAGGACGAAGTCCGCCGTTCCCGACAGCGTTCCGTCGCGTGCTTGGACGTCGCCGTCGAAGGCGACCGTGGCACGGAGGGTGCCGTCGGCGATACCCGGCAGATAACGGTCGTCTCCGGAGAGCAGCAGGGTGTACCCGGCGAGGACGACGGTCGGGAGCAGCGCGCCGGCGCACAACGCGCGGCCCGCCTCCTCGATCACCACCGCGAGTTCGGCGAACGAATACCCGGCGCCGCCGTGCTCCTCGGGGATCGCCAGGCCCTGGACGCCCAGCTCGCCCGCCATCCGCTTCCAGTCTTCCCCGTGCGCGACGAAGAAATCCCTGGTCACGGCCCGGAGCTCGCCCTGCTCCGGCGTTTCGGTCAGCAGGGCCGGATCGATCAACATCACGCCTCCAACGTCGTCACGTCACGCACGCCCAGCGCGACCGCGTGCTCGCCGCCGAAGTAGGCGGACTCGGCCTTGGTCGCGAACGCGGGATCGGCCGCCGAGCCGTGCGCGGCCACCACGCCTTCGTGCAGCACGACCACGTCGTGGCAGGTCGCCATCGCGCGGCTGAGCAGCTGTTCCAGCAGGACGACGGTCAGCCCGCCCTCGGCGAGCTCGCCGAGCCGCCCGTACACCTCGTCGACCAGGGCCGGGGCGAGCCCGAGCGCCGGTTCGTCGACGACCAGGACGTCCGGGCCGGCCATCAGGGCACGGGCGATGGCGAGCATCTGCTGCTCACCGCCGCTGAGCCCGGCGGCCTGGACCGAAAGCCGGTCCCGCAGCCGCGGCGGCAGCCACTCGGCCGTCTCGTCCAGCTTCGCCCGCAGCGCCGCGCCCTTGAGACCCACGGAGTACGCGGCCACTTCGAGGTTTTCGCGCAGGGACAGGGTTTTGAACAGCGCCCGGCCTTCCGGGACGAGACTGGTGCGAACCGTCCGGACGCCGGTGTCGCTCGCCTCGCGCGTCCCGCCCGAGGGCCGAAGCGAGCCGTGCAGGACGCGGCCGAGGGTGCTCTTGCCCGCGCCGTTCGCGCCGACGACGCCGAGGACGGCGCCCTCGTGGACGTCCAGGTCGATCCCGCGCAGCGCCGCGACGCCGCCGTAGTGGTGTTCGACGCCGGTCAGCCGGAGCACGACCGGGCTGTCCTCCGCTCGAGAGGGCAACGCGGCGCGGGCGGTCGTGGTGCCGAGGTAGGACGCCTGCACGGCGCTGTCGCGCAGCACCTCGTCCGGCGCGCCCTCGCCGATCGGCTTGCCGAAGTCGAAGGCGACGACCCGGTCGGCCACGGCGAACAGGTCGTCCAGCACGTGGTCGATGACCAGCACGGCGGCGCCGCCGTCGCGCAGGCGCTCGATCTGCCGGGCGGCGGTCGCGCGCTCGTCGGCGTCCAGGCCGCCGAACGGCTCGTCCAGGACGAGCAGCGCGGGTTCTTCGGCCATCGCGCGGGCGAGGTCCAGGCGCTTCTGCAGCCCGAAGGGCAGCTCGGCCGGGTACCGGTCGGCGACCTCGGCCAGGCCGACGCGAGCGAGCAGCTCGTTCGCGACCCGCCGCTGCCGGGGCGTGATCCGGCGGTGCGTGCACAGGACGTTCTCGGCGACGGTGAGCTCGTCGAACGTCTCCGCGTGCTGGAAGGTGCGGCCGATCCCGAGCCGCCGCCGGGCGGTGGCGCGGGTTTTCAACAGTTCCTTCCCGTCGTAGACCGCGGTCCCGCCGACGCGGCCGCCGCCGATCAGTCCGGAAAGGACGTTCATGAGCGTGGTCTTGCCCGCGCCGTTGGGGCCGATGACCGCCAGCACCTCGCCTCGGCGGACCGAGAGCGACGCGCCTTCGAGGGCCTTCAACCCGCCGAAGCGCACCGACACGTCCTTGAGGGTCAGCAACGGCGATCCGTCGAGAACCCGTTGCCCCACCGAGGGTTCCGGCACGGTCACCGGACGGGGACGCGGCGGCCGGGCCAGTTTCCGGGCGAGCTTGGCGAGCGACGGCACCACCCCGCTCGGCAGGAAGATGAGCGCGGCGATCAGGACCAGGCCCTGGACCACCGGCTGCGGCAGGCCGACGGACGAGGCCAGCGTCGGCGACCAGGCCAGGTAGCCGCCCCCGACCACGGCGCCGAGCACGCTGCCGACCCCGCCGAGCACGCAGGACGCGATGAGCGAGATGCCCAGGTTGAGCGAGAAGGGGTCGGGGCTGACGAACCCGCTGAGCAGGCCCAGCAACACCCCGGCGAACCCGGTGAAGGCGGCGCTGACGGCGAAGGCGAGCGCCGACTGGGCTTCGGGCGCGATGCCGATCGACTGGGCGACCAGCGGGTGCGACTTCGCGGCCACCAGCCGCATCCGCAGCGCGGACCCCTTGGCCAGCACGGCGATCGCGAGACACACCCCGGCGGCGGCGACGGCCAGGGTCTGCGCTTCCGTTCCGCCACTGGGCAGAACGCCGGCCAGAGTGTCCAGTTGCGACACCGGAACCCCCTGGTCGCCGCCGGTGACGTCGGTCCAGCGGTTGATCACCTCCAAGGACACCAGGCTGAACGCCAAGGTGAGCAAGGCGATGTAGAGCGTCGAGAACCGGGCGCCGGCGTAGCCGAGGAAGCCGCCGAGCACGGCGCTGGCCACGACCGTGCCGACCACGATCGTCTCCAGCGACCAGCCGTGGCCGCTGCCGTAGGCGGCGAAGTAAGCGCCGAGCGCGAAGAACGCCGGGTGCCCGACGGACCAGACGCCGGACCAGCCGGCCAGCAGGCCGACCGACAGCACGACGATCGTGTAGACGGCGGCCAGCGCGACCGAATAGGCCTGGTACGGCGGGACCGCGCCGGAGTTCAGCAGCGCGATCAGGGCGACCGCGGCGAGCGGCCCGAGCAGCGCGAGCGGCACGCGGGAGCCGAGGAAGGACATGGCGTACCTCAAACCCGTTGGAAGGTGCGCGTGCCGAACAGGCCCTGGGGCCGGATCAGCAGCACGAGGACGGTGAAGGTGAAGACGAAGGTGTCGCGGAAGCTCGCCGAGACGTAGCTCGCGCCGAGGTTCTCCAGCACCCCGACGGCCAGGCCGCCGACGACCGCGCCGTACATGCTGTTCAGCCCGCCGAGGAAGATCCCGGCGAAGGCCCGGAACAGGGGCGCGGACAGCACGGCGGGTGCCAGGCCGACCTTCGGCGCGTAGAGGCACGCGGCGAGCGCGCCGAGCCCGAGGCCCAGCGCCCACGCCAGCCGCGCGATCCGCTGCGCGCTGATCCCGACGACCTGGGCGGCGTCGGCGGACTCCGCGACCGCGCGCATCGCCGAGCCGGTGGTGGTCCGGCCGAACAGGAACGCGACCAGGCCCATCGCCACGCCGGCCACCGCGATGGTCAGCAGGCTCTGCGCCGGGATCGCGAGGCCGCCCAGGCGGACCGTGCCGTCGACGATGCTGGGGAACGACTTGGGCTGCGTGCCCCAGATCGAGCCGGCCACGCTTTCGGCGATGAGCGCGACGCCCATGGTCACCACGAGGGCGGCGAACAGCCGGCCCTGGCCGAGCGGCCGGATCACGACCTCGCGGACCAGCAGCCCGGCGACGACGGTCACCACCACCGCGCCGAGGACGCCGACGAGCACCGCCGCGCCGTTGTCGTGGAACGTGATCGCCGCGTACAGGCCGAGCGTCGCGAGACTCGCGAGCGCGAAGTTCACGACGTCCGTGGCCCGGTAGACGATCACCAGGCCGAGGCCCATCAGGCCGTAGATCGCCCCGCTGGCGATCCCGCTGACGAGCACGAGCAGGAATTGATCCACGTCGACCCTCTCCCTTGAGGACAAAGTGAACTCAGTTCAGGTGACGGTAGCCGCCCGGCCCGAGCCTGGCAACCCCGTCAGGCGGTGAAGCGGCCGCCGTTGGCCAGCACGACCGCGCCGGCCAGGTTGGCCGCACCCTCGCCGGCCAGGAACAGGGCCACGTCCGCGATCTCGTCCGGGGTGGCGTAGGCACCGCCGCCGGACTCGGTGAACGCCCGGCGCAGGGCGTCCGGCGTCCGCGCCGCCATCCCGGTCTCCGTCGGCCCGGGCGCCACGACGTTGACCCGGACCCCGAACGGCACCACTTCCTTCGCCACCGCCTGGGCCAGCGCGTGCACCCCGGCCTTCGACGCGGAGTAGTGCGGATAGCCGGCCGGGGCGTCGAAGGCGGACGACGAGCCGACGACGACCACCGCACCGGACCGCCGCGGCACCATGACCCGCACCGCCGCGCGCAGGACGTGGAACGTGCCGTCGAGGTTCACGCTCATGACCCGCCGCCAGGACCGCACGTCCAGTCTTCCGGTGATCTCCGGCGGCCGCCCGGTCTCCCAGGCATCCGCGATCCACTGCTTGGCCTGCGGATCGTCGACGCCGGCCGCGTGCACGACGACGTCGAGCCCGCCGTGGTCCCGCTCGATCCCGGCGACCAGCCAGTCGATGCGATCCGGGTCCGAGACGTCCACTTCGGCCGCCTGGGCGTTGGCCAGCGGCGCGGCGACCTTCTCCGCGGCGACGAGGTCCCGGTCGGCGAGCACGACACGCCCGGCACCGCGGTCGGCCAGCTTCCGCGCCACCGCCGCGCCGATCCCCGAGCCCGCGCCCGTCACGAGCGCCACCTTGCCCTCGAACCACGCTTCCTGAACTGAGTTCATTTCTGTAGAATGAGCGCTGTGAGTACGGTGCGCAAGACCCCGGCCCTGCGGCTCCGCGCGTGGGGCGAACCGCCCACGCTCACCGACCTCGAGGTGCCCGAACCCACGGGGAGCGAAGTGCTGGTGCGCGTCGAGGCGGCCGGGATCTGCCATTCCGACCTGCACGTCCTCGACGCGGCGCCGGGCGCCCTCCCCTACCGGCCGCCGTTCACGCTGGGCCACGAGATCGCCGGGCAGGTGGTGGCGGGCACCGGCGTCGAAATCGGCGACCGGGTCGCCGTGCACGGCCCCTGGGGCTGCGGCACGTGCCGCAGGTGCACGGCCGGCGAGGACAACTACTGCGACCGGCGCGCGGAGCTGGCCTGGGCCGGCGCGGGGCTCGGCCGCGACGGCGGCATGGCCGGCCACGTGCTGGTCCCGCACGCCCGCCACCTCGTGCCGATCGGCGACCTCGACGCCACCCAGGCGGCGCCGCTGACCGACGCCGGCCTGACGCCGTACCACGCGGTGGCCCGGTTGCGCCTGGCCGGCGACGCGTCCGTGGTGGTCGTGGGCGTCGGCGGGCTCGGGCACGTGGCGATCCAGATCCTGCGCGCGATCACCCCGGCCCGGGTGATCGCCGTCGACGTCCGCGAGGACGCCCTGGCCCTCGCCGACCGGTCAGGCGCCCACCGCACCCTGCTCGCGCGAGCCGACACCGAGACGGTCCTGCGGCGCGAGACCGGCGGCGCCGACGCGGTGCTCGACTTCGTCGGCAGCGACCCGACGCTGCGCCTCTCCGCGGGCGTCCTGCGGCCGGGCGGCGACCTGGTGCTCGTCGGCAGCGGCGGCGGCAAGCTCACGGTCACCAAGCCGGGCCCCCTCCCCCAGGGCGCGTCGGTGTCGCTCCCGTTCTGGGGCGCCCGCCGCGAGCTGACCGAGGTGATCGCGCTGGCCGGGGCGGGCAAGATCCGGGTGGAGACCGAACTCTTCCCGCTGGCGGCCGCCGGCGAAGCGTTCGAGCGGCTGCGGGCGGGGCGCATCCAGGGCCGGGCGGTCCTCCTGCCTTGACCTTGACACTGTGACAAGGTCTTCACTGCGGGGAGGAGGTGGTCACCATCGAACACACATCGGACACGCACCTGCTCGCGGCGCTGGGCGCAGCGAACTCGTCGACGCGGCTCCAGGCCGCGCTGGCGGCCGGTACGGGGGCCGACCCCGGGCTGGCCGGCGCGCTCGTCGAGCGGTGCGCGGTCGAGCCCGACTTCTTCGTGCGCGACATGCTCACCTGGGCGCTGACCCGGCTCCCGGCGGACGTCACCGTGCCCAGGCTCGTCACGGAACTCCGGTCCGCACGGGCACAGGCCCGCAGCCAAGCGCTGCACACGCTGTCCAAGATCGGCGTCCGGACGGCGTGGCCCGCGATCACGTCCTCGCTGCTGCACGACGCCGACGACGAAGTCGCCCGGAGCGCGTGGCGTGCCGCCGTCGTCCTCGTGCCGCCCGGGGAACGCGCGGAACTGGCCGCGGACCTGGCTCGCCAGCTGGGCCGGGGCGACCGGGACGTGCAGCTGAGCCTCAGCCGGGCCCTCGTCGCACTCGGCGACGCGGCCGAACCCGCGCTGCGGACCGGGCTGGCGAGCGCCGACCCGGCCGTGCGCGCCCACGCCCGTGCCACGGAACGGCTCCTGCAGGACCCGGACGCCGGCTTCGACCTGGCCGTCGACGAGGCGAAGCGGATCGTAGCGCTCGGCCCGGAAGCCGCGGCGTGCTGATCGGCGAGGTGGCCCGCCGGTCCGGGGTGAGTACGCGGATGCTCCGGCATTACGACTCCCTCGGGCTGGTGCGGCCGACCGGCCGGACCGTCGGCGGCTACCGCGAGTACTCCGAAGCGGACATCCGCCGGATCTTCCACGTCGAAGGCCTGCGGTCGCTGGGGATGTCGCTGCGGCAGATCGGCCGCGCCCTGGCGGACCCGGCCTTCACACCGTCCACTTTGGTCGGTGATCTCATCAGGCGGACCGAGGACCGGCTGAAGCGCGAACAGGAGCTCCTCGAGCGGCTCCGGGCCATCGACGCCTCGGAACCGGCAGGCTGGGACGGCGTCCTGCACGTCGTCGAGCTCCTGCACGAGCTCGATTCGCCGAGCCCTTCCCGCCGTCAGCAGGCCGCCTTGGCGCCGGTCGAAGACGTGCCGTCGCTGGCGAAGGCGGTCCTGACCGAAGCGCACCCGAACGTCGCCGGAGCCCTGCGCTGGGCCCTCGCCCGCGCGGGCGAGGACGGCGTGGCGGCCGTGGCCGCCGGGATGCGCTCGCCCGACGTCGACGTCCGGCGCCGCGCGGTGCGGGCGATCGCCGAGCTCCCCGGCGACGAGGCGACCGCGGTGCTCGCCGCCGCGCTCGAGGACCCGGACCCGCAGGTGCGCCGGCAGGCGGCGCTCGCCGCCGGCCCGCGCGGCACGACCGCGGCCGTGCCGGTGCTCGTCGCCATGGTGATCGAGGGCGTGAACGACGTCGAGGCGGCGGAAGTCCTGGGCACGCTGGCCCTGGACCCCGGGCACGGCGAGCGGATCCTGAACGCGCTGGCCGGGGGACTCGCCGGAGATCCGGCGGTCCGGATCCGCGTGGCCCAGGCGCTGGCCGAGCTTCCGGGCACGCTGGCCCACGACCTCCTGCGGCACCTGTCGGGCGACGAGGACCGCGCGGTCGCCGTCATCGCCTCGGCCCTGCTCGGCGACCAGTCCCCGGGCTGATTCGTCCGGCGGCGGCGGTTGCGATGTCTTGAACGAGTCGTTCAGGACATCGGACGTCCTGAACGAGTCGTTCAAGACATCCGGCGCCGGGCTGATCAGGTGCGGTCGTGGAGCGTGACGTGGTAGCCGTCGGGGTCGGCGAAGGTGAACGTGCGACCGAAGGGGCCGTCGATCGGGGCGGAGACGATCGGGTGGCCGTCGGCGGCGAGGGCGTCGTGAATCGCCTGGACCTCCGTGGCGTGGAGCCAGATCGCGGCACCGATGCCGGGCTGGGCCACCGACTCGAGGTCGGTGCCGGGAATGACGTCGCGGAGGGCGAACGCGATCGGCTTCGTCTCGAAGACGACGGCGTGCGGGGGTCCGGCCGGCGAGCGGACGAGGCCGAGGTAGCGCTCGTAGAACGCCTGTGAAGCGGCCAGGTCGCGGGCCTGGAGCGAGATGAAGTCGGGGCCGGTGGCGGGCATGGTGCTGCTCCTTCGTGGTTCATGTCAGGTTCCTGACATGAACCACCGTATGTCAGGAACCTGACACACGTCAAGGCGGCAAAAGGGGCCTCCGGCGAACCGGAGGCCCCTTCGAAGAGCACTCAGCCGCGCAGGGCGCTGCCGGCCTGCCAGGCGCTCCAGCTGATGGCCCAGTCGCCGTGGCCGTTGTTGATGGCCAGCTGCGGGCCGCCGGAGTTGGTGACCTCGACGACGTCGCCGACGTCGAAGGTGTCGAAGAACCACTTGGCGTTCTCGGTGTTCATGTTGAGGCAGCCGTTGGAGACGTTGTCGCTGCCCTGCACGCCGACCGTCTTCAGGTTCTCGTGCAGGTACTCGCCGTCGCTGGAGATGCGGACGTTCCAGTTCTCCGGCGCGCTGTAGTAACCGGGGTCGCCCTCGCACACGCCGTAGGTGCAGGAGTCCATGATCTTGTGCGCCTCCTTCCCCAGCACGACGTGCGTGCCGTTGAAGGTCGGCGTCGGGCCCCGCGGCGGGGTGTTGGCGGTCTTGCCCATGCTCGTCGGCGCGGTCTTCACCAGCTGCCCGTTGTGGTACGCCTTGATCTGGTGCGTCTTGCCGTCCGCCTTGGCGATCCACGAGTCGTGCACCTTGTAGGTGGCCGAGACGTCCTGGCCGCCGTACAGGCCGCCCCCGATCGGCGTGCCGAAGGTCGTCGTCTCGAGCTTCACGGTCGAGCCGGCCTTCCAGTACTCCTGGGGCCGGTAGTGCACTTCGCGCTTGTTCACCCAGTACCAGCCGCCGTCCTGGGCGGGCGAGGACGTCACCTTGAAGGACTTCTCCACCGTGGCCTTGTCGGTGATGTCGTGGTCGAACTTGAGGCCGATGATCAGGCCGACGCCGAAGTCGCCCGACGCCGGCTGGAAGAGCGCGGGAGTGGCGACCCCGGACGGCTTGAGCGTGTGCACTTCCCCGCGCTGCTCGGTCGCCGCACCCGCCTGGTTCACCGCCGTGGCGACCACCTGGTACGTGGCCGCGTACCGGAGGTGGTCCTTGCTGGTCCACGTCGTCTTGTCCGGCGAGAGGTCGCCCTTGACGGCGTTGCCGGTCTGCGGGTTCGTCACCGTGACCGCCTGCAACGTGCCACCTGAGGCCTTGACGACGATCGGGTCCTTCGGGCTCAGCTCCTCGGAGGCGAACGCGACGGTCGCGGCCGGTACCCCGGGTACGGTCGCCGTCCCGGCCGCTCCGACCGCCCCGACCGCTTGCGCGGTCCCCGCGGTCTCGGTTTGTCCACTACACGCAGCCAGCAACAGGCCCACCAAGCCGAGCCCGGCGATACGGATCACTCTCACGATCATCAGACGCCCCACCCCGCCCGAAGTTGTGTAACGATCCGATCTCCCGGCCCGCCGGGGAGGGCAAGCTGTCCGGGAACCCGCGCGCCGTCCCACCTGGCGGTCAGGTGGGCGATCTTGCCGCGGCCAAGCTCGGAGCCGTCTCACGCACCGAAGCCGCCGCCGCGTACCACGCCGGCGCCGGATGGCACCGCGCGTCGCAGGTCGTGGGACCGAGCGCCCCGATGAGGTTTTCTCACTGCGGGCTGCGTGGGGGCGGGCATGGCAGGCCACTCGGCCTGCCGCGGCCCCCTCATGTCTTGAACGAGTCGTTCAGGACCTGGGGCGTCTCGAACGACTCGTTCAAGACACTGACAAAACCCCAATGTGGCGTTCGGTGCGTCCAACGCACCCAACGCCACATTGGGGCGCATCCCGACCCACTGCCGACCGGCACCCCGTGTCATCAGGGCTAACCCTGATGACACGGGGGCGCGCGGGCGGCGAACCTGGCGAGGTGGCCCACCGAGCGGGAGGGGACGAACAGTGCCGTTGAAGTCCTATGGCGTGCTTTCCGGCGCGGTGGTGGGCACCCAGCGCGAAGGAAAGACCGATACGCCGCACTACCAGATAGAACTCGCCGCCGACGATGTCCGCTACCGCGTCGCGGTGAACGTCGAATCCCAGGAAACGCCGTCCGAACTTCGGTACTGCGTGGTCGAAGACTTCCGGCACCCGGTCACGGCGGCGTTGCCCGCGGGAGCCGGGTGGACCCCGCTGCCGCCCGGTCCGGGTGGCGCCGGGCTCGACTTCATCCGGGCGAACCTGTTCGATCCGGCGACGCTCAGGGTGCTGCCGCCGGACGTGACCGGCCCCGACAACGATCTCGCCGACCTGCTCGACCACTACGTTCTCCGGGCCCAGCGCGACCCGGACGTCCGGCTCTACGCGTTCGGCGAGCGCTGGGGCCCGGAGGACGGCGTCCCGGACAAGGTCTTCGGCTTCCTGCCCGGCAACGGCGTGCACGACGTGCACATGAATCAGGGCAACAGCGGAGCCTTCCGTCGCGACGACGGCGTGTGGCAGGACGGCGGGCTGCTGCTCCACTTCGGCGCCGAGTCGCGGTGGGTCGCGATCTTCCTCGCGTTCCAGAGCCAGTCGTGGCACACCGACGACACGACCGGCCACGCGATCGACGGCGGGCCCGGCCCGCAGGAGCAGATCCCGGTGCGCGTCGTCGGGGCACTGGTCAACCCGGTCGGTCCCGCGCCCGAGGCGGAGCAGGTCACCTTGCTGAACGCCTCGCCGGCGGAGGTCGACCTCACCGGCTGGCGGCTGGCGGACCGGGCGAAGAAGACCTGTGCGCTGCCGGCGACGCGGCTCGCCGCCGGGACCACCCTCGCGGTGCCTCTCACCGACGGGGTCCAGCTGGGCAACAACGGCGGCGCGATCACCCTGCTGAACCCGCAGGGGCTGAAGGTGCACGGCGTGTCGTACACGGCCGAGCAAAGTCACGACGAGGGTTGGACGCTGGTGTTCTGACCCGGACGGCACCGGAGGTTCCCGATGGCCCCGCACGTGGATCTCAACGTCATCGCCGTGGGCGAGGACCGGTTCGCACCCGGGAAGTCCCAGCAGCTCACCGACTCCCTGGCGATCATGACCGGCATCTTCGCCGTGCACGGGCCGGTGATCGGCACGATCCGGCGATTCCGGATCAAGTCCGCCGACGCGGGCGCCCTGACGACCGTCCGCAGTCTCGCCGACGCCCAGGCGCTGGCCGACCGGTGGGGCGTGGCCAACGACGCCCTCGACTTCTTCGTCGTCGCCGTGATGTCCGATCCGAAAGCCGACGGGTGGTCGCCGGTCGGGGGTTCGTGCACCAAGCGCCGCACCAAAGGACTGCGGGCACCGGTGGTCTCCCTGAACGGCACCACCGCGAACAGCGGGAACACGTTCGCGCACGAGCTCGGGCACTTCCTCGGGCTGCCCCACTGCGAAGCGGACACGTCGCTGTGCACCGACCCGGTGAACTTCATCAAGGCGTCGTCGAACTCCAACACCAGTGTCACGCAGGCCCAGGCCGTCCGGATGCGCGGGCACTGCCAGGTCAGACCGTGAGAATCGAGGCGACGTGCCGCTGCCCCAGCTCATCGACGAACTGCTCGCCGCCAAGGACGGGTTCGGCCAGGAACGGCTCCGAGAACTCGACGAAGCCGACCGCGCCGAAGCGCTCCGCCGGGCCCTCGACCCCGCCGACCCGGACCGGATCCGGACGATCGGCCTCCTCGCGGCGCTCGCCGCGACCGACCCCGACACGCGCCCGCCGCTCGGCGCGGCGATCGGCAGCGTCCTGGCCACCGGAGACGCCGATCCGTTCGACGTGGCCGCGGCGATCTGCCTGGCCACTCCCCTGGGTACCGACGCCACCGCGCTGATCCAGGGCGCCGCGTCCGCCGGCGATCCCGTCGTCGCACTGGCCGCCTGGCGCACGCTCGGGCAGGTCGCCACGTCCGACGTGCTCGACGAACTCGCACAGGTGGCACCGCCGCCCGGCGACGTCGTGGGCGACCAAGCCGCCTTCACACTGTCGGTGATCGCCTACCGGGCCGGCTTGACCGGGTTCGAACTTCCCGTCCTCGACGACACCGACATCATCGCCATCGCGGACGGCGCGGAGACCCGATCGATCACCCGGTCGGACACCACCGACGCGGACTTCGAGCTGCTCTCGAACTCCTCGATCGGCGACCTGTACCTGCTGACGCCCGCCCGCGAAGCGACCACGACCGTCGACTGCGGTGACGACCACCTGCTCGTCTGCCTGGATCCGGACGTGCTCGCGGCAGTCCCGGAGACGCTCCTGCAGGCACCGGCGCTGGCCGGGGTCGTCGCGGTGCTCGACCCGTCGGGGACCGGGTTCTCGGTCCGGTACCTGATCCTCACCCAGCCCGACGGCGGCGACGGGGTCCACGTGACGCTGTACCAGCCCGACGGCCGGCCGGTCTTCACCGGCCATCCCGACGGCGGCGAAATCGACGGCGGCCGGATCAGCATCCCGCTGTTCGCCGTCGACCGGCCGGGCGTCGCGCCGATCTCGCTCACCGTGGAAGCCGATACGGACGGCGTCCGCCTCGCCGGCGACAGCGTGGGCGCGACCGAGATCGCGACCGACCGGCTGGCACCGGACGAGACCTGATCAGGGCTAGCCCTGATGACAGACGTCGATCAGCTCGGCGAGCCTGGCGAGGGAGGTGACCGTCCATGCCGGAGCTGCTCCTGGTACGACCCGACGACCACGTCATCGCCGGGGTGAGCCTCCCGGGCTTCGGCGTGGGTGCGGGCCCCGACGGGTCTCCCCGGCTCGTCGCCGGCGAGAACGCCCGCCTGATCGTGACGTTCCCACCGCAGCACGTCGCCGAAGAAGCCTCCTTCCCGGACACGCCGGCGCCGTTCGTCCCGTTCGATCCGCCCGTTCCGGTGTGGCGGTCCGTACTCGCCGGCCGAAGCCGCGTCGCGTTCTCCGTCGAGCCGGGCACGACGATCGTGCCGACCGTCGCGGGTGTCCTGGACGCCATCGGCGCCGCGGCGGTCCGGCCGCCTTCGGTACCGCCGGGCGACGAAGACACCGCGATCGAGCTGCCGTGGCGGCTGGTCCTCGCCCCGCTCGACAGCGCCGGCGCGACTGTCCATTGTGTACAGGCAACGGCTCCGGTCACCGCCTCGGGGGTGACCGGCCTCTGGTGTGCGAAGTTCACCGGTTCCGCCGCGACGCCGCTGGACGCCGGGCTGAGCCTGCGGCCCGTCGACGGCGACCTGGCCGGGCGGGACGACGACCTCGGCTTCGAGGTGGCCCTGGCGGCGCCGGAACGGTCGCTGATCGTGCTCAACAGCGCGACCCACCCGGCGACGGCGAGCCGGCTCGAGCTCGGTGCCCTCGGCGGGACGTTGAGCGCGGACGGGGTGTGGGAGAACTTCCGGTGGCGGCAACGCACGGTTCTCGGGCGCGACCTGAGCGTGGAGACGGCCGTCACCGGCCGGCTCTACCCCTTGGGGCACCGCGCGGTCCTGGAGGTCTTCAGCGAGCGCCAGTTCGACCCGAACGCCGGGAACGCCGCCGTCCTGCGGCGGTGGTCGGTGCTGACGGTCACCGAACCGGTGCGCCGGCCGCCCGCGGACCTCGCCCTGCGGCGCGGTTTCCCCTTCGACGACGTTGAAATCCTCACCCGGGTGTACGCCGGGCTGGGCGAGCCCGACTGGCAGGAGCACGCCCCGCCGGACGGGCGCCCGCCCCTGCGGACGCACTTCTTCCCCACGAACCTGGCCGGCGAGTTCATCCGGTTCCCGCTGCGGGTGGGCAGCCCGGCCGGGGACCTGCGGTGCGACCTGCCGCTGATCTTCGTCGCCGACCTGTCCCCCGAATACGACTCCCTCACCGATCCGACCCTCGCCGACGCGCTCGCCGGGGCCTACGGGGCCGAGGAGGTGCGCTTGCCGGGGGCGAACCTCGATCTGGTGCGGTCGCCGAACCCGCGGGACGGCGACGTGCACGAGGTGCACGCGCTGGACATCGCGGGACGGCTGACCGGCGACGGCTACCGGCCCGCGCTCGCCGGCCTCGAAGTCCGGGTCCCGGCCCTGCGCTCGCTGACCGGGTTCGACGCGCCCACCCCGGTCCGGTTCGCGGCGAACTACCTGGCCCGCGGGGACACCGAAGACGTGCTGCTCGAGCTGACCGGCGCCGCGATCGGCGTCGACTTCACCCGCTGCGCGCAGCGGTCCGGTGGCCTGGTCTCGCCCGCTTTCGCGGCGAACGGCCTGTCGCGGTCGTTCGGCCCGGTCAACCTGGCCGGGCTGCCGAACCCGGTCACCGGTCTCCTCGACCCCAAGCGGGTGTTCCCGCCGGAGGCGACCATCCTCGGCTTCCCGATCCGCGACCTCGTCTCGCAGGTGCGGGTGCCGCCGCAGATCACGTCGGTCGTCCGGACCGGCCGCCCGCCGGCGGTCACGATGCGGTGGGAAGACGTCAAGCTCTCCGCGCTCGGCCCCTTCACCCCGACCGCCGCGACGCGGATGAACCTCACTGTCACCACCGGGCTGGGGCCGGCCGGCGCCCCGCAGGCCCACACGACCTGCACCGTCAACGACTTCGCGCTCGTCCTGCCGCCGGGTCCACGGGCGCTGCTGGAACTCTCGTTCGCCAGGATCGAGTTCACCCAGGTCACCGGCCGGCAGCCGGACCTGCGGATCGACGGCCTGCGTGCGGAGTTCCTCGGGCTGCTGCAGCTGCTGGAGGAACTGCAGAACGCCGTCGACCTCGCCGGCGCCGCGCGCTTCCTGGACGTCACACCGTCCGGCATCACCGCGCGGTACTCCCTGCCGGTGCCCTCGGTGTCGGCCGGCGCCTTCTCCCTGCGCAACATCGCCGTGCACACCGCGGTCGAGGTGCCGTTCGACGCCCGGCCGGTGCAGGTGACGCTGGGGTTCAGCAGCCGGGCCAACCCGTTCAACCTCAGCGTGCTGATGCTCGGCGGGGGCGGCTACATCGAGGTCGTGCTCGACCGGAACGGCTTGCGGCGCCTGGAGGCCGCGCTCGAGTTCGGGGCACTGGTCGCGATCGACTTCCTCGTCGCGAGCGGCGAAGTGCACGCACTCGGCGGCGTCCGCTTCACCCTCGAACAGGACGGTTCGGTGTCCCTGGAGGGCTACCTGCGCATCGGCGGCTGCGTCGAGGTGCTCGGCCTCGTTTCGGTGTCGGTCGAGATGCGCATCGGGCTGACCTACCACTCCGACCGCAAGGCCCTGGTCGGCCGCGCGACCCTGGTCGTCGAGGTGGACCTCACGCTGTGGTCCGAAAGCGTCGAGCTGGACAGCGGCGAGTGGGTGCTGGCGGGCGGCACGGCCGCGGTGCCCGGGCCGCGGGGACTGCGGCAGCTCGACGGCCCGGCACTGGACCTGCAGCGGTGGCGCGACTATCGCGCGGTTTTCGCGCACTGACCGAGGAGTGAGCATGGGTGTGCCGGGCACGCGGCTGCACGAGGTGATCTTGCCGATGCCGGTGAGCTCGCTGGGCTGGACACCGGACGGCAAGCACCTCGCCGTGTCCGGGACGAACTTCGCCGGGGACTCCAGCGGCGGGAAGGTCGCCATCGTCGACGCCTCGCACGGCACGGTCGACTTCGTGCTGAACCAGGCCGACCCGGCCACGGACAGCGTGTCGGTCAGCGCCGACGGCCTGTGGATGGCGGTGTCCGGGCAGGACGCCAAGGGGGTGCTCGCCGTCGAGGACGCCAACCCCCGGTGCACCAACCCGGAGTTCGCCGTCGCCGACCAGGTCCTGTTCGGCCCGGACGGGCGGTTCGTCGCGGCCGTGGGCTCCAGCACGGGGTTCGTCGGCGGCCTGCAGGTCTGGGTGTTCGACGCGGCCACGGGCGAGACGAAGTGGCGGAGCACGGGACCGTTCGACGAGTTCCGGCAGTTCGGCAAGCTGGCCTACAGCCCGGATTCCCGCCTGCTCGCCGCGATCCGCGGCGGCGAATCCTTCGTCTTCGACGCGGTCGGCGGCGACCTGCTCCGCGCGTTGCCCGACTTCGTGGAGTCCGTCGCCTTCACGCCGGATTCGAAGACGGTGGTCGCCGGGATGACCGACGGGACGGCCCGGATGATCGACGTCGCGTCCGGGGCCACCGTGGTCGCCAAGGTCCACGACGTCGTCGGGCTCGGCTCGGTCGCGGTCAGCCGGGACGGCCGGTGGGCGGCGGCGGTCGTCGAACCGGGGCCCGCGGTGTTCGGCACCGCCACCGGTGAGCTCCGCTTCGGTCCGCTCCCCGACCTTGGCGAGTGCACCAAGGTCGTCTACGGCCCGGACCTGAGAACCATTGCGGTGAACCAGATCCCGGGCGACACGCCGCGGCCGGGCATCGCCGTGCTGAGCGCCGCGACCGGCGCCGTGCTGTGGTCGGACGAAGGCCCGGACATCGCCCGCGACCTCGCCTACAGCCCCGACGGCAGCCGGATCGCCGTCGGCGGGATCATCGATCCCGGGCAGGGGTATCTCCGGCTGTACGAGGTCGGCGGCGAGCTCCTCCGCATCGACCACGGCAGCACGATCACGCAGCTCGCCCTGGCCCGGACGGCCCCGGTGGCGGTGACGGGGACCGCCGACCAGAACGTCCGGATGTACCGGGTGGACGCGAGCGGGGATCCGCTCGTCGAAGGCCCGCACCCCAGCCCGGTCACCTCGGTCGCGATCGGCGCGGACGGCCTGTCCGCGGTCAGCGGCTGCCTCGACGGCCACGCCCGGCTCTTCAAAGCGCTGTTCGGACTGGTGTGGAAGATCGACCACGGCCAGGCGGTCAACGCGGTGGCGATCAGCCCCGCCGGGGACCTGGTCGCCACCGGCTGCGCCGACCGGACGGCCCGGGCGCTCGAGTTCGCCACCGGCGCCGAACGCTGGCGGTGCCCGCACCCGAGCGGCGTCACGGCGGTGGTGTTCAGCCCGGACGGCTCGGTCCTGGCGACCGCGAGCAACCGGTCGACCGTCCTCGTCGACGCCGGGACCGGGCAGGCGGCCCACCGGATCGACGGCGACGGGAAGGTGCGAGCTCTCGCGTTCGGCAAGGACGGTCTCCTCGCGATCGCCGACGAGAACGGGCTCCGGCTCGTCGACTCCCGCTCCGGCACGGTCACCGCCACGGTGCCCCATCCCCGGGCGCTGACCGCGGTGAGCTTCAGCACCGATGGCCTGCTCCTCGCTTCGGGCGGCGTGGACCGGCAAGTCCGGATCTTCCCGCTGACCGGCGCGACGCCCGGCGAGCCCCGCGTCCTGGACTGCGACGCTCCGATCAGGACAGTGGTCTTCCGCGCTGGGGACAAGACCATCGCCGTGGCCACGGAAAGCGGCATGGTGACGGCCTTCGAGGTCGCAACGGGGTTCGAGCAGTACCGCGTCGCGCATCCCGCGCCGGTCCGGGACCTGGCGTTCACCGCCGACGGCGGACTTCTCGTCACCGCCTGCGACGACGGGATCCTGCGCGTGGTCGGGGGCAGGCCGTGAGCGAGGTGCTGTGGGTGCCGGTCCCCGGCGGGCTCGACGGCACGCAGGCCGTCGTCCAGGTGCTGGTCGTGCCGCGGCTGCAGGGCGGCCGGCTCGCCGACTTCGGCATGCAGGACTGGCCTGCGGTGCTGGAATCGGCGGCCTTCGAAGTCCGGACGAAGACGTCGGAGGGCATCCAGACCGTCGACGCCGCCGTGACGTACCGGAACGTCGCCGAATCCGGCCTCTGGCAGGCGTTCTTCGACGGGGACGCCGGGCTGGTGAACGAGTTCGGCCAGAAGACCTATCCCGCGCCGGACGTCGCCGACACCTACCGGGACGCGAGCGACGTCGTCGGCACGTACCAGACGTCGGCGAAGGCACTGGCCGTCCCGGACGCGAACACGCCGGCCATGGTCCGGCAGCAGCTGGACACCTGGTTCGACCCGGCGCCGCTGCCGCCCCCGCCGCCGTCGCCGCCGATCCCGCCGCACACACCCGCCGACTTCCACGGCACGGTCGCGATGCTGCGCGAGCACCCCGCGGTGCTCCGGAAGCTCGGCCTGGTCTTCGACGTCACCCTCGACCGGTCGGCGCTCGACGTGGGCGCGCCGGACACCCGGTTCCTGTCGGTCCGCTGCCCGGACCCGCCGCTCAGCTTCCTGGTCACCGCGCCGTGGACGCACTACCTGCTCACGTCGGGCCAGTTCGTGCCGGCCCCGTCGCCCGGCGCGGCCGCGGACATCCGCGCGGGCCTGCTCGACCTCGGCCGGGCCTCGGCGATCGTCGCCCCGCCCGCGCCGGACGAGCAAGAGCCGCCGCCCCCGCCGCGCTGGGCGGTGTCCACCTTCGACGTCGACGGGATCGTCGGCCGGCTCCGGGACGCCGCGAAGTCCGCCCATGAGAGCGACGCCGACGACGCGCCGGCGTTGCCGCACATCCGGACCGGCGGGCTGATGCTCGTGCGGCCGGGCCGGGCGGACGACTTCGCCGGGCGGGTCGCCACGGCGGCCGCGAACGCCCGCCTCGAATCCGCCGCGGACGCGGAGTTCCACGCCGAGGACCTCGTCCTCGGCTACCGCGTGGACGTCCGCATGGGCGACGATCCCCACTGGCACCCGCTGTGCGCGCGGCAGGCCCGCTACGGCGTCAACGGCCTGCCGATCGCCCCGGTCGAAGCGGCCGGCGGCGACGGCTTCCACGACGAGGAAGGCCACGTGAAGGCCAACGCCGCGATCCGGGACCCGGACCGGACCCTGCGCGCGGACCAGGTCGTCGTGCGCTGGGACGGGTGGAGCCTGGCCGTGCCGCGGCCCAACCTTCTCGACAACACCGCGGGCGCCGCGCGCAAGCCGGGCGTCGAGCTGCCGTACGACTTCGAGTGGAGTTACCGCCTGCGGCCGGCGAGCCTTCCGCCGCTGCGCTTCTCCCGCCGCTACAGCATGCGCGCGCGGATCGCCGACCTCGCCGGCGGCGGTCTGGGCGCCGACCACCAGAGCACCAGCTCCGACACCACCGAGACCATCCTCTACCTGCGGCACGAACCCCTCGCGGCCCCCGTCCTCCAGGCGCGGACGGAGTTTGCCGCCGGCGCGGCCGTCGACCGGCTCGTCATCCGCAGCGACTTCGGCAAGAGCGTCGCGGAGACCTCCGCCGGCAACCCGGGCTACCCGGCGGCCGACCGGCGCGAACTGCTCCCGCCGCAGACGACGTTCGCGATCGCCGAGCAGCACGGCGAATTCGACCACCCCGAAGACGAGCGGACCCGGGACTGGGCGGAACGGGCGCTGACCGTGTTCTCCGAGACCGGCGACGCCGCCGAACGCGGGCTGCCCGACCCGGCGGTGAACGGTGTCAACGCCGTCCTGGCCGCCGAGCCGGGCGGGGTGGCGGAACCGCTGAGCGAGCGGTCGGCCTGGGCACCGGCCTGGCCCGAGCAGGCGGACAAGGCGATCGAGCTCGTCGAGGGACCGGCCGACGACCCGATTTCCCTGCACTGGGCAGGAGACCGGCTCGTGGTCCGGCTGGCCCAGGCCGAGCAGGTGCGGATCGCGCTTTCCTCGACCATCCGCGACGGCTACATCGACCACTTCGCGATGTTCGACTGGCTCGCCCGCGCCGACGTCCCGGACGTGTCCCTCGTCGAGGCCCAGAACGGCGGGCACCCCCTGCTCTCGCCGCCGCGGGTCCTGCACCTCGTGCACGCGGTGCGCCGTCCGCTGGCCGAACCGCAGTGGCGGCTGCCGCCGGACGCGATCTCCCGCGACGAGAACGACACCACGGCCGTGCTGAGCCCCCGGTTCGCCGCGGACGGCCTGAACACCGACAGCACGGTCGCCCTGGACGTCGCGGCCCAGTGGACCGTCCGCTCGGATTCGGGCGTCGACCAGGTCACCGTCGACCACCTGCACACCGAGCCGATCGCCCGCGGCGAGCCGGCGTTCTCGCCCATGCGGCACTCCTTCGGGGACACCAGGCACCGGGTGGTCACCTACACCCTGACCGCCGTCAGCCGGTTCCGCGAGTTCTACGACGCGGGCGAACCCGACTCTGCGTTCCACGTCACCAAGGTCCAGCAGCCCGTGTCGATCGTGTCGAGCGCCCGGCCGCCGGCGCCGGTGGTGCTCGCGGTGCGGCCGGCGTTCCGGTGGGAACGCACCACGGCCGCCGGCCGGATCGAGCACGTCCGCCGGGGCGGCCTGCTGCGGGTCGAGCTGGCCCGGCCGTGGTTCGAGACCGGCGACGGCGAACAGCTCGCCGTCGTCGCGGCGATCGAGGAACCACCGGAGGAGCACGCCGGGCTCGTCACGCGCATCGGCCGCGACCCGCTCTTCGCCTCGCCGGAGCTGCCGCTGTTCCCGGCCGCGGACTGGTTCACCGGCCACGCCGGCGAAGTCTTCCTCCCGGAAATCCCCGCCCGGGTGCACGCCGTCCCGTTCGCGGTGACGGAGGCGGGCGACCGCTGGTTCGCCGACGTCGAGCTCACCTTGCCCACGCCGTCCTACAACCCGTTCGTCCAGCTCGCCGTCGCCCGGTACCAGCCGGAGAGCCTCCGCGGCCTCGAACTGTCCACAGTGGTCGCCACGGACCTGGTTCCCGTGCTGCCGGACCGGACTTTGGTCGTCACGAAGGAAGGCGACGTCGCCCGGGTCGAGCTGTCCGGCACCATGCCCGAACCGCGGACCGGGCTGGACGTGGTGGTCGAGGAGCACGTCCCCGCGGCCGGGGAGCACGACCTGATCCTGCTCGGCGGCGGCCCCGAGGTCCCGGGGTGGGTCCCGGTCCAGGGCCTCACCGCCACCGACGGCGTCACCACCACGGTCGACCTGTCCCGGCTCGGCGGCGCGGGCCCCCTGCGCCTGCGCGTCCGGGAGATCGACCTGCCCGGCGCCACCGAGGACGTCGTGACGCCGGAGCTGAACGAGCGCTCGCCGTTCGTCGACCTGGTGCCGCTGCCGGCGGAATGGCTTCCGCCGGCGTGAAGCCTCCGCTGCCGCCTGCCCGCGGCTCCGAAGGTCGCGAATGGGTCATCGGGGACCTCGCACGTCCCGAATGAGTCATTCGCGACACCGGCCTGAGCCTCACAGGGAGTAGAACTCGACGGCGACGAACGCGGGAGTCTCGCTGGTCGTGTAGCCGTCGTGCACGGCCTGCTGGCTGCGGAAGCCGTCCCACGACCACCAGAGGCGCTCGTCGGCGCCGGCGCCCTTCCAGACCATCACCACGCGGTTGTCGACCCGGCCGAGCGCGGGCCCGTGGCTCGACCGCCCGACCGCGGGCTGCTGCGGCGACCAGGAACCGCCGCCGTAGGTGGCCCGCCAGAGCTGGTCGTCGCCGCCGGAACCCTTCCACGCCATGACGAGCCCGCCCGGTGAGGACGCCAGGGCCGGGCCGTGCGTCGAACCCCCGGCGAAGGGCTGGGGGTCGGTCCAGGAAGAGCCGTCGTAGGTGCACCAGTACAGCTGCTCGTTGCCCCCGGACCCTTTCCAGGCCAGGAAGAGCCGGCCGTCGTGGCCGGCCAGCGCGGGGCCGTGCGTCGAGCTCGCCGTGCCGTTGCCCGCGAGCCGCTGCGGGGTCCACCCGCCCGGCCCGAGTTCGGAGTACCAGATCATCTCGTCCGGGCCGGTGCCCCGCCAGGCCATGAACACGCGGTCGCCGACCACGCCGAGCGCCGGGCGGTCGTCGGTGCGGGGGCCGTCCGCCGGGTTCGACTGGTCGCTCCAGGAGCTCGTGTCGAAGTGGGCGGTGGCCGTCCAGATCCGGCTGTCGTCGTCCGCGCCGCGCCACGCGGTCAGGATTCCGTGGTCCCCCGGCTTCACGACCGCGGCGATCCCCCGGCTGGTGGCGAAGTAGCTCACCCGCCGGGCACCGCCGATCTCCTGGTCGAAGTCCCGCCGGGCCGCGTAGATGGCCTGATCGGATCCTTGTCCTTTCCAGAGCAGGAAACCGCGCTGGGTCATGGCTCCTCCAAGTCAGTACACGAGGTCGGGCTCGCCCTGCGCGCTGGTCGAGACCGTCCCGGTCGCGACGTCCACCTGGATCTCGCCGGACTGGAAGTCGACGCCACGGGTCGCGTCGTCGATGTCGTGCTCATCGCCGAGCGGCGCGCCGAAGGTGTGGAACCGGTCGAAGTAAGTGCCGAGGATCGGCTGCCGGACGAGGAACACGCCCAGGCCGGGATGGTGGATCAGGGCCGCGGCGACGCCGTCGAGGGTCAGGTTGCGGATCGTGATCCGCGTCCGGGTGAGGATCCCGTTGCGGTGCTGGTCGGTGATCACCGACCCGGCGGCGGTCAGGTCGGCGATCCGCTCGTCGATCGCCACGGAAGCGGCGTCGAAGGCGACCATGTGCTTGTCCAGCAGGTCCATCGTGCGCGGACCGGCGAAGCCGTCGAGGATGCTCGGGCTCTGGCCGGGTGGGAAGCGGAGCCGGAAGACGAACTTGTACGCCTTGACCGTCCGTTCCGTACCGGCCCCGAACACCCCGTCCGCGAAACCGTCCACCGGCAGCGGCGGATCGGTCTGCGCCGGCCACAGCAGGTCGGCCAGCGCCTGCTGCACCCGCAGGACCGACTCCGCCGGGCTGCCCGGCCCGAGCTTGACCTGGCCGGTGTCCGGGTCGTTCAGGATGTCCAGCAGGTGCTGGTCGCCCTGGAACCGCGGCGACGAGAACTCCATGACGGCCCCCTCCGTGTCGACGGCCGATCGTGAGCCGATGATGCGGGCGACGGCCGCCGGCTGTCATCAGGGCTGGCCCTGAGCGCGCAGGAACGCCAGCACCGCCAGGACACGGCGGTGGTCCGCGGGCTCCGGCTGCAGGTCCAGGCGCAGCAGGATGTGGCGGATGTGCGTCTCCACGGTCTTCTTCGTCAGCACCAGCCGGTCGCAGATCGCCTGGTTGGACCGCCCTTCCGCGATCAGCGACAGGATCTGGCGCTCACGCTCGCTGAGCCGGGCGAGCCGGTCGTCGCCGGGCCGGGTCAGCAGCCGGGCGATCTCCGGGTCCAGCCGGCAGCCCCCCGAGGCGACGTCCCGTGCCGCCTCGACGAAGGCGTCGATCCCGCAGACCCGCTCCTTCAGCAGGTAGCCGACGCCGCGCGCGGACCCGCCGACGAGCATGCCGACCAGCCGGGTTTCGACGTGCTGGGACAGCACGAGGACCCCGACCCCGGGGTGGTCGCGCCGGATTTCGACGGCGGCGCGCAGGCCCTCGAGCTCGTGGGTCGGCGGCAGCCGGATGTCGACGACCGCGAGGTCCGGCCGCACCCGCCCGACCGCGTCGTGCAACGCCGCCGCGTCACCCACCTGAGCGCGGATGTCGAAGCCCGCGGTCCGCAGCACCTCGGCCACCGCTTCCCGGAAGAGGACGGCGTCGTCGGCTAGCACGACACTGAACCCGGTCATGTCCCACCGCCCTCGCCCGACAGCCGACATACCGTGACTCGCGTGGCGGGCTCGCCGCGTTACCGCCGGTCAACGGGACTTTTCGCCGAAGACCCGCCGGAGTTCGTCGGCCGACAACCGCTCTTTCGGGAGGACGGCGGTGCCGGCCGGATAGTCGCGCACGGAGCAGAGCACGGCCGGGATCCCCAGCCCGGCCAGGACGCGGGCCACCGCGAACCCGTCGGTGTCGGGGAGCTGCACGTCCAGCAGCACGCCGTCGGGACGCAGCGAACCGGCGGCGGCCACCGCCTCGGCGCCGGTCCCGGCCTCGCCGACGACCTCGATCTCCCCGGCCTCGAGCACCCGGCGGGCGAGCCGGCGGAAGCCCGCGTCGTCGTCGACTATCAGCACGCGCAGGGCCATCCCGCGATGGTGCGGCCCCGCCCCGGCCGGGCACATCGGTGCCTGCCCTGATGACGGCGGCGCCGCCGGCCGGGACCCTGGCACCCAGGCGCACGCAGGACCGGGGACGAGGAGCGATGATGACACCACCGCCCGAGCTGATCGCGGCCGAGGAAGCGCTCGAGGCCGTCGTGTTCGCCCTCCCCGAGGTCACCGGGATCGACGTCGGCGTCCGCGACGAGGAGCAGCCGGACGCCGACGATCTCGTCGTCCGCGTCTTCGTGCAGGACCTCGGCGCGGTCCCCGAGCTTCCCGCCGACGCCCAGGGGTTCCCGATCGTCGTCCTGCAACGTTCGTTCCGGCCGGCCTGGCTGCCCGACACCGGCAAGTACCGGCCGGTCGTCGGCGGCGTCTCGGTGATGAACGAACGGTGGCTGCACGCCGGCCGCACGGGCGGCTCGTCCGGGACGCTCGGTGCCGTCGTCCGGCACCGCGTCGAGCCGGGCTGGTACGGGCTCAGCAACCACCACGTGCTGTGCGGCGACCTGAACCGGGCGCAGGGCCAGGAGATCCTCCAGCCGGAGACCCTCTTCGGCGCCCGGCACGAAGGTGACCACCTCGGCGTGCTGTCGAACTGGGCGTTCCCCGAAATCACCAAGTCCGGGCGGGTCGACGCCGCTCTCTGCGCGCTCGACGTCGACGCGGCCCAGGAGATCGCCGACCTCGGCGCCACGGCGGGACCGAACTACCTGCTCGCGCCGGGCGACATCGTCCGGAAGCGCGGCCGGACCACCGGCCTGACCCACGGCTGGGTGTCGGGCACCAACGGGTCGTACAAGGTGCCCTACCCCGACCTGCCTCCGGTGGCGCCGCCGCCGCTCGTCCCCGGCTTCCCGCCGGACCGGCCCGCGGACATCCTGCGGTATATGACCGGCCAGATCCAGGTGCACGTCGACTTCCCGCAGTCGATCACGTTCGTGGAAAGCGGCGACTCGGGGTCCGTCCTGCTCGACTCGGACAACCGCATCGCCGGGCTGCTGTACGCCTCGGGCGACTGGGACAACGACCCGGCCGCGCCCACCTACGCGCTGGCGAACCCGATCGCCGACGTCGAAGACCAGCTGAACATCACCGTGTGACGCCCTCCGGTGCCGCGTCCAGGGGGATCTCGGCCCAGACGGTGGTGCCCGCCCGCTGTCCGCCGTGGATCTCCAACCGGCCGTCCAGTGCCCGGACGCGCTCGGCCAGACCGTCCAAACCGGACCCTCCGCGCGGGGTCGCACAGCCGGCACCGTCGTCCCGCACGGAAACGGTCAGCCGGCCGGCATCGGCGGCGAGGCGGATCCCGATCCGCGTCGCGCCCGCGTGCTTGAGCACGTTCGTGATCGCTTCGGCGACGACGAAGTAGGCGGTCGCCTCCACCGCCGCCGGCAGCCGGGGCAGTTCCGCCGCGGACACCGACGCCGGCACCGGGCAGCGTTCGGCCAGCGAGGTGACGGCGGGCACCAGCCCCGCCTGGGTCAGCACCGCCGGGTGGATCCCCCGGGCCAGGTCCCGGAGCTCGCCGATGGCCGTCTCGAGGCCTTCGGCCCCGGCGGCCAGCAACCGGTCAAGCGCGGGCTCGACGTGCCCTTCGAGCCGCCGGCGCGCCAGCCGCAACCCGATCGCCACGGCCACGAGCCGCTGCTGGGCGCCGTCGTGCAGGTCGCGCTCCACCCGGCGGCGCTCGGCGTCGGCGAGCTCGACCAGCCGCACCCGGGACCGGCGGAACTCCGCGAGCTGCCCTTCGATCTCCTCGTGCAGGCGCAGCCGGTCGGCGACCATCCCGACGACCGTCCCCGCGGCCCGGATCACCCGGGGGTCGTCCCACGTCGTGTCGCGGCTGAGGACCGCGGTGATCGGCCTGCCCGCGCACTCGGCCAGGACCACCGTCCGCTCCCCCGGCCCCGCACGGTCATCGGCGTCCGGCTGGTGCCAGCCGACCAGCCGCAGGGACGGATCACGCAGGACGCGGCCCAGCAGGACGCGCAACTCCGCCGGTGAACAGGGCTGCCGGACCGCGGCGAGCAGGTCCGCGACGCCGCCCACGCGCGGCGCCAGCCCGACGACACCCACCGCGAACGTCACCGGCCACAGGCAGAAGACGATCTTGTAGCAGGTCAGGACCACGGCATGGGCGGGGTGCCCCGAGCCGAGCAGGCTGGCGACGGCGGACAGCGCCGCGCCCGCCAGCGCGACCGCGACGACGAGCCCGAGCGGCCAGCGCACGCCGGCCGTCCGGGCGCCGAGCCGGCGGGCCAGCAGGACGAGAAGGGCGACGCCGACGACGGCACCCGCCAGCTCCAGCGTCCTGCCGACGGCGTCGCCGACCGCGGGCGCGTCCACGACCAGCAGGAGGTTCGCCGGCTTGCCGGGGAACCTCGCCGCCCAGTCCACGAAGGGCACTCCCACGGCCGGGACACCGAAACCGACCGCGTAGGCGCAGCCGACGATTCCCTTGGCGAACCGGCCGTCCAGCCGTCCGGCCGGGAAACTCGCCATCAGGTGGACGACCAGCGGGGCCGAGGCGTGCGCGAGCAGCAGCCCGGCCGTGAACACCACGGCGTTCGGCGACAGCTGGAGATCCTCGGCGAAGAGCCCGAGTCCCACGAGGACCATCAGCAGGCCGCTCCGGTTCGACGGCGCGCGGCGGTCGGCGATCAGCCCGGCGGCCACGAAAGCCGTGCCGGCCGACGACGTCAGCAGGACGTCGGCCATCGGGTGCGCGCCGTCGCGGATCTTGAGAAGGACCGCGGCCACGCCGAGCGCCACCGCGAAACCGGCCAGGACGACTACGACGGCGCGATGACGGGTCACCTCCACACCCCTCACCGCCCTCGGAGAACGCGATGCCGACGGCCGGTCAGTCGCCCGTCGGCGGGAACGCGTTACGAATCCGGCCAAAAGTAGGCCGCCCCCACGCGGCACGTAACCGTTGCTCCGAAGTCATCGGCCGTGGCTGTGGCCGGATTCGTAACGGTCGGCACAGCACAACGATCAGCCGGTCGGGTCACACGTCGACGTGCGAGCCCATGATGACCGTGCGGTCGCGCGGCAGGCCGAAGTACTCGGCGGCGTCCGCGGTGATGTAGGAGGTAGCGATGAACAGCCGCTTGCGCCAGCCCGCCATGGTCGGTTCCGGTCCGCGCCGCAGCTCGATCTTGGACAGGAAGTACGAAGCCTCGTCCAGCCGCAGCGGTCCCTCGGTCCGCGCCGGGTCGAGCCGCGCGAGCGCGCCCGGGACGTCCGGCGTCTCCATGTAGCCGTAGCGGGCGGTGACGAAGACGATGCCGTCGTCGGCGTGGCCCAGGTCTTCGACGGTCACCCGCCGCTCGGGCGGCACCCGCGGCACCGGCTCGGTCTCCAGCGACATGATGACGACCTGCTCGTGCCGCACGTGGTTGTGCTCGGCGTTCGCCCGCAGCGCCAGCGGGGCGGTCCGGCCACCGCGGTTGAGGAAGACCGCCGTGCCTGGGACCCGCTGGACCGGTGTTTCGCGGAGCCCCTCGATGAACTCCGGCAGGGAACCTTCGCGGCGTTCGCGCTCGGCGGTGACGATCCGGCGGCCCCGCTGCCACGTCGTCATGATCGTGAACGCCGTCAGGCCGATCAGCAGCGGCAGCCACGCGCCGTGGACCAGCTTGGTGAGGTTGGCCGCGACGAACAGCAGGTCCACGACCAGCAGCACGGACGCGCCGGCGCCGATCAGCCACGCCGGTGTCCCCCACCGCGACCGGGCGATGTAGAAGAACAGCAGCGTCGTGATCGTGATGGTGCCGGTCACCGCCATGCCGAACGCGAACGCCAGCGCGGCGGAACTGCGGAAGGCGAACACCAGCGTGAGCACCGAAACCATGAGCACCCAGTTGATCCACGGGACGTAGATCTGGCCCCGCTCGGTCTCCGAGGTGTGCGCGATCCGCAGCCGGGGCAGGTAGCCGAGCTGGGCGGCCTGGGCGGCGACCGAGTAGGCACCGGTGATCACCGCCTGGGACGCGATCACCGTCGCCGCCGTGGCCAGCACCACCAGCGGCAGCCGGCCCCACGAGGGCACCAGCAGGAAGAACGGGCTGCCGACGTTGGCCGGGTTCTCGAGGATCAGCGCGCCCTGCCCGAGGTAGCTGAGCACGCACGCGGGCAGGACCAGCAGCAGCCAGCCGCGAGTGATCGCGCGGCGGCCGAAATGGCCCATGTCGGCGTAGAGGGCTTCGGCGCCGGTGACCGACAGCACGACCGCCGCCAGCGCGAAGAAGGCGATGTCGAAGTGCCCGGCCATGAACCCGATCGCGTAGGTCGGCGAGAGCGCCTTGAGGATTTCCGGGTGCCCGGCGATCCCGGCGACGCCGAACCCGCCCACCGTCACGAACCAGGCGATCATGACCGGCCCGAACACTCGCCCGACCGCGGCTGTTCCCCGCCGCTGCACCAAGAACAGCCCGATGATGATCACGGCGGTGATCGGCACGATCCAGTCCTCGAAGCCGGCCGAGACGACCTTCAGGCCCTCCACCGCGGACAGCACCGAGATCGCCGGGGTGATCATGCTGTCGCCGAAGAACAGCGCCGCGCCGAAGATGCCCAGCCCGGCCAGGACGACGGCTACGCGCTTGCCGCGTTGGGCACCCCAGCGGCGCAGCAGGGTGATCAGCGCCATGATGCCGCCCTCGCCGTCGTTGTCGGCGCGCATCGCCAGCAGCACATAGGTGACGGTCACGATGATCATCACCGACCAGAAGATCAGCGACACCACGCCGAAGACGTTGTCCGCGCTCACCGGCACCGGGTGCGGGTCGGCGGGGTTGAACACCGTCTGCAGCGTGTAGATGGGGCTGGTGCCGATGTCGCCGAACACCACGCCGAGCGCGCCGACCACGAGGCCCAGGCGCACCACGTCGCGCGTGCTCTCCGCCTGACTCACGCGCTCCCCCTTGCCTCGGCAGTCACGAGGCGGACCCTACCGGTCCACTGTGGCCGGATCCCGGCGATCACGGCGGGTCGGGAGAAGCTTTACGCGTATTTACGGGATCTTAGCGCCGGGTCCTCAGTCCTCCAGCCCCGCGTGCTCCAGGTCCAGCAGCCGCTGGATGCGGCGCCGCGTGCCGTCGGTGATCTCGCCCGCCTCGAACAGCCGCGCCAGCTCGGCCGCCTCGATGGCGATCAGCTCACGCCGCAGGGCGCGGTAGTCGATCCCGCGCGCCAGGTCGTCGTCCTCGCCGTCGCCGCGGATGCGGTCCAGCCGCGCCTGCCAGCTCGCCCGCAGCTGGTCGACGACGAACGGCGCGGCGGACTCCGTCTCGGCCAGGTGGTCCAGGTGGCTCAGCCCGGCTTCGGCGAGCTTCCGGCGCGCGGTGCCGTACTCGGTCCGCAGGTCGGCCGGGTCGAGCGCGATGCCGGCCCGCCGCACCAGCGGCGCCAGGGTGAAGCCCTGGACGACGAGCGTCAGCACGATCACCGCCGTCGTCAGCAGCAGGACGAGGTCGCGCGCGGGCAGCTCGGAACCGTCCAAAGTGGCCACCGGCAGCGACAGCGCCGCGGCCAGCGGCACCACGCCCCGCGCCCCCGCCCACGAAACGACCGCGGGCACCTGCCACGACACGCGGCCGTCCACGCGTCGTTGCCGCACCGCCGAAAGCACGAACACCAGCAGCAGCCGGGCGAGCACCAGCGTCGCCGCGATGGCCAGCGCCTGCAGGAGCCACCACGCCCCGCCGCCGGCGACCCGCCGCACCAGGGCGGGCAGTTGCAGCCCGATCAGGCCGAACACCACGCTCTCCAGCAGGAACACCACGGTCTGGTAGACCGCGCCGACCTGCAGCCGGATCCGCGCGGTCGTCAGCCGCTCGGCCTGGGTCCCGAGGATCACGCTCGCCACGACGACCGCCGTCACCCCCGACCCGCCGACCGACTCCGCGACGACGTACCCGGCGTACGGCGTGACCAGGGAGATCACCGTCTCCAGCACCGGATCCTCGGTGCGCCGCCGGATCACGAACGCGCCGAGCGCCGTCAGCACGCCCACGGCCACCCCGCCGCCCGCGAGGACCCCGAACTCCCCCAGCGTCCGGCCCCAGGACGCGGCTCCCCCGGCGACGGCCAGGAACAACGCCACCCGGAACAGCAGCAGGCTGGTCGCGTCGTTGAACAGGCTCTCCGCCTGGATCAGCGCCTGCACCCGCGGCGGCAGGGCGAGCCGCCGCGCCAGCGCCGTCACCGCGACCGGGTCCGTGCTCGCCAGCACCGCGCCGAGCACGAAGGCCATCCCGACCGGCAGCGGCGTCACCGCGACCGCGATCCCGATCACCGCCGCGGCCGACAGCAGCACCAGCCCGACCGACAGCACCGCGACCGGCCGCGCGACCGCCCGCAGATCCCGCCACGGCAGCTCCTCCCCCGCCGCGAACAGCAGCGGCGGGAGCACGACCAGGCTGATCACCTCCGGCGTCACCTGCACGGCCGGGACGCCGGGCACCAGCCCCACCACGACCCCGACGACGACCAGCAGCGACGGCGCCGGAACCCGCAGGCGCCGCGCGAACGTGGCCACCACGGTCGCCACGACCACGAGGAACAGTACGGTTTCGACTCCGCGCATCAGCCGGTCCTCCACATCCCGATCCGGATGCCGACCAGACTTCCCGGCGCGCCGCGCCCAGCCTACGCGACGCGCCCGCACGACCGTGCCCGCCTTCGCAGGCGCGGTCGCTGGTCCCGGTCCCGAGCGCCCCAATGAGGTTTTCTCACTGGCGGGCTGCGTGGGTCGGGCATGGCAGGCCACTCGGCCGGCCGCGGCCCCCTCATGTCTTGAACGAGTCGTTCAGGACCTGGGATGTCTCGAACGACTCGTTCAAGACACCCCAATGTGGCGTTCGGTGCGTCCAACGCACCCAACGCCACATTGGGGCGCTTGAGCCGGGACGCCGCGAGAACCTCGCGACACTAACCTGGGGCGGTGACGATCGAGCTGGTCCTGCTGCCGCGGGTGGCCTACCGCGGCCGGGAACTCACCAGCCCGCGCCTCGGCGGGCTGCTCGCCCTGCTCGCCGACGACCTCCGCACCGGCGCGAGCACCGCTCGCCTGATCGAAGGGCTCTGGCCGGACGAACGACCCGAACACCCGGCCAAGGCGCTGCAGGTGCTCGTGTCCCGCGCGCGAGCCCAGCTCGGCCACGACGTCATCGAGGCCACGCCGTCCGGTTACCGGCTCACCCTGGCCGAGGACCAGGTGGACGCGGCCGCGCTGGTGCTCGGCGCCGCCGCGTGCGCCCGCCTGTCCCGCGCCGGCGACCACGAAGCCGCGCTCGCCCAAGCCGAGGCAGGGCTGGCGCTTTGGACGGCGCACGAAGGCGGCGCCGGTCCGCTCGGCGCGCTGCGGGCGGCCCGCGCGTCGACCAGCCGGTGGCTGGTCCGGGCCCGCGCGCTGTGCCGCTCGCGCCTGGGACGGGCCGACGAGGCGATCGACGAGCTGACCGAGCTGGCGTCCGAACGGCCGCGCGACGAGGAACTGCTCCTGGAACTGCTGCGCAGCGAAGCCGCGACGGCCGGGCCCGCCGCCGCGCTGGCCCGCTACGAGGACTACCGGCGCCGGGTGCGCGACGAGCTCGGCAGCGACCCCGGACCCGCGCTGCGCGAGCTGCACCAGCGGCTCCTGCAGGGCGAGGCACCCGCGGTCCGCCACGGCGTCGCCCACGAACCGAACCCGCTGCTCGGCCGGGACGCCGACCTGGCCGCCGTCGCCGGGCTGCTGCGGACGTCGCGGGTCACGTCCATCGTCGGCGCGGGCGGGCTGGGCAAGACCCGCTTGGCCCATGCCGTCAGCCGCCGGGCCGACCAGCGGATCGTGCACTTCGTGCCGCTCGCCGGCATCACCCGCGACGACGAGGTCGCCGCCGAAGCCGCCTCGGCGGTCGGTGGTGCCGACGCGGGAGGGCCGCCGGGCAGCCGGCCGCCCGCCGCACGCGACGCCGTGACCGGCATCCTCGAAGCGCTCGGGTCCGGCCCGGCGCTGCTGGTGCTCGACAACTGCGAACACGTCGTGCGCGGCGCGGCCGACCTGGTCCGCACGCTCGTCGCGCTCAGCGCCGACCTGTGGGTGCTCACGACCAGCCGGACGCCCCTCGGCCTCTCCTCGGAAGCGGTCCACGCACTGCCGGAACTGAGCCCGGCGACCGCCGCCGAACTGTTCCGGCAGCGGGCCCGCGCCGTCCGTCCGGACATCGAACTGCCGGACGCGGCCGTCCGGGAGCTGTGTGCGCACCTGGACGGCCTGCCGCTCGCGATCGAGCTGGCCGCGGCGCGCAGCCGGGTCATGTCGGTCCCCGAGATCGCCCGTCATCTCGACGACCGGTTCGCCTTGCTGCGCGGCGGCGCGCGCGACGCGCCGGCCCGCCACCGCACGCTGCACGCCGTCATCGACTGGAGCTGGGCCCTCCTCGACCAGCGGGGGCAGGCCGCCATGCGCGCTCTGTCGGTCTTCCCCGACGGCTTCACCGCCGACGCCGCCCGGCACCTGCTCGGCGCCGACGCGGTCGACCTGCTCGACCAGCTCGCCGGTCATTCGCTGCTCAAGGTCCGGGACACCCCGGCGGGCACGCGGTTCCGGATGCTGGAGACCGTCCGCGAGTTCAGCGCCACCCGCCGCGAGGAAGCCGGCGAGACCGCGAAGTCCACCACCGGCTTCTTGAGCTGGGCCGTGGACTTCGCCCTGGCCCACCACGAAGCCCTCTTCGGCGCCGACCTCGTCCCGGCCATGCGCCGGGTCGCCGCCGAGCAGGACAACCTGGTGCAGGCGCTGCGGTACGGCATCGACCACGAGGACGGCGCCATCGTGGCGGCCACCGCCGCCGTCCTGGCCGGCCTGTGGACGTTCGAGTCGAACTTCGGCCGCATGGCGGCGCTCGTCGCGGACACCGCCTGGCTGCTCTCGCACTTCCGGCCCGGGCCCGGCCTCGTGGCCGCGACCCGCGCGGCGCTGGTGCTGAGCGCGGTGAACGGCTTCCTGTTGCAGGGCCCGCGGCCCGTCCGCGCGCTGGTCGCCCTCCGCCGTCTCCCGCCCGCCGCACCCGGCACCCCGGTGCACGCCGCCGAGGCGGTGCTCCGCACCGTGGCCGCGCCGGACTTCGCCCCGTTGTTCGCCTTGTGCGACAACGACGACCCGCTCGTCGCCGCACTGGCCGAAGGCGTCGCCAGCTACGCGTGGCCGGCCCTCGACGATCCCGAGCGCGCGGTGGCCGCGGCCGAGCGCATGGTCGCCGTGTTCGACGAGCGGGACTCGCCGTGGCTGCGCGCCGTCGCCCACGCCCGGGTCGGCGAGCTGTGCCTGGAGCTGGAACGCGGGGCGGAAGCACGGCGGTCGCTCGGCACCGTGCTCGCGGTGCTCGACGAGACCGGCACCTGGCCCGGCGCCGCCCGCATCCGGGGCGCGCTGGTCCTGGCCTGCCTGCAGACCGGCGCGATCGACGAGGCGGAGCACTGGCTCGAACAGGCCATGCTGACCGGCGGCAGCGAGGTCGCCGGAGCGTCCATGGTGGACGTCGGCGCCCGCGCGGAGATCCTCCTCGCCCGCGGCGACGCCGACACGGGCCTGCGCCTGTGGCGGCAGGCCGCCGAACGGCTCCGGTCCACCAAGGACACCGGCCCGGGCGCCGACGGCTGGATGTGGGAGACGCAGGCCGTCGCCGTGGTCGCCCACGCCGGCCACGGGCGCCTCGAGCTCGTCACCGAGATCACCGGCGAACTCCCCCGCGCGCTGCCCGGCCTCCTCGAGGACCCCGGGACGTCGGTCCCGGTCTGCGGCGCGCTCCTGCTGGCCCTGGCCCTTGCCGACCTCGACCGCGCGGAGACGGCCGGCGAGCGGGCCGCGGCGGTGCGCCTGATCGCCCTCGCCGAGCGGTTCCGGTACGCGCGGGGCTTCCACCCCACGATGTCCTCGGCCCGCATCCGGGCCGTGGCCGCACAGGCCGACGAGCCGGCGTACACCGACGCACGGTCGGAATACGCCGGCCTCGCCCCCGAGGACCTGCGCGCCGCGGCACTCGCGGCGCTGAGGCTCAGGCCGCGGGATCGCGCCTGAACAAGGCCCGCGCCCAGACGTAACCCGCGACGGCGAACCCGGCGCACCAGGCGACGGCGATCCACGCGCTGCCGCCGACCGGCGTGCCGAGCATCAGGCCGCGCAGGGTGTCGATGACCGGGGTGAACGGCTCGTTGCGGGCGAACCAGCGCACGCCTCCCGACATCGTGTCCGTGGGCACGAACGCGCTGCTGAGGAACGGCAGCACCTGCACGAGCAGGATGAACAGGTTCGCGCCTTCGGCGTTCTTCGCCAGCAACCCGACCGCGACCGCCGGCCAGGTCAGCGCCAGGGCCAGCAGGAGCACCAGGCCCAGCGCCGCGAGCCAGCCGCCGGGCCCCGCGGCGGGACGGAACCCGAACAGCAGCGCCACCCCGACGACCAGCGCCGCGCTGACCACGGTCCGGAGCACCGCGCCCAGGACGTGGCCGGTCAGCACCGACACCCGCGCGATCGCCATCGTCCGGAACCGCGAGATGATCCCCTCGGTCATGTCCCGGTTCACCGCCAGCGCCGTCATGGACGCGCCGTAGCCGACGGTCATCAGCAGGATTCCCGACACGACGTAGTCGACGTACGCCCCGCCGCGGACGCCCGCCTGCATCGCGCCGCCGAACACGCCGACGAACAGCAGCAGGAGCAGCACCGGCATGCCCAGCGCCATGATCATCATCCCCGGGTACCGGCGCAGGTGCTTCAGGTTGCGCCGCAGCATGGTCGCCGAATCACGCATCGCGTAGCTCATCGGACGGTCTCCTTCTCGGTCGTGAGGGCGAAGAAGACGTCGTCGAGATCCGGCGTGTGCACCGACAGGCTGCCGACGTCGACCCCCGCGCCGTCCAGCCGGTCGAGCAGCCCGCGCAGCGAGCGGACCCCGCCGTCGCCGGGCACCGACAGCGTGAACGCGGACTCGTCCCGCGTCCCTTCTCCGAGCGCCCGGGCGGCGACGTCGAGGCTCGCGACGTCGGCGAACTGCAGCCGGACGTGCCCGCCGGGGACGCGCCGCTTCAGCTCGTCCGGGGTGCCTTCGGCGACCACGCGCCCGTGGTCGAGCACCGCGACCCGGCCGGCCAGTTCGTCGGCCTCGTCGAGGTACTGCGTGGTCAGGAAGACGGTGACGCCACCGGCGACGAGGTCCCGGATGATCCGCCACATCGTGTGCCGGCTGCGCGGGTCGAGCCCGGTGGTCGGTTCGTCGAGGAAGAGGACGCGCGGCTCGCCGGCGAGCGTCATCGCCAGGTCGAGCCGCCGCCGCATCCCGCCGGAGTAGGCCGACACGAGCTTGCCCGCGGAGCCGGCGAGGTCGAACCGCTCGAGCAGCTCAGCCGCCTTCCGCCGCCGGCCGGCGCGGCCGAGGTGGTGCAGGTCCGCCATCAGCAGCAGGTTCTCCTCGCCGGTCAGCAGGTTGTCGACGGCGGAGAACTGCCCGGTGACGCCGATCGCGGCGCGCACCCCGTCCGGCTCGGCGGCGACGTCGTGCCCCGCGACGGAGGCCTGCCCGCCGTCGGCGCGGATCAGGGTGGACAGGATCCGCACGGCGGTCGTCTTGCCGGCGCCGTTGGGCCCGAGCAGGGCGAAGATGGTGCCCTCGGTGACGTGCAGGTCGATGCCGTCGAGCACGGCCTGGTCGCCGAAGGACTTGCGCAGCCCGCTGGCCGCTATCGCCGGGGTGGTCACGGTTCTCCTCTCGTCCGCCCGTGACCTCGGCGGCCACGGCTGTGACGAGGGTGCGCAACCGGAGTTTCAGCCTGGTTTCAAGCCGCTTTCCACCCGGCCGTGACCTCGCGGACCGCCGCGGCGACGGCGGGAGCGTCCTTCTTCAGGATCGCACCGTGGTTGCTGGCGACCTTCGCGCTCACCTTGATGTTCGGGTTGCGGCCGGTGACGCCGTCGAGGCTGGTGCGGAGCACTTCCTGTTCGTCGCCCTTGCTCCCGAAGGACACCCCGGAAGCGACCACGTACCGCACCGGCACGGTGATGCCGTCCAGCACCGGGCCCAGCTCGCGCTCGCGCGACAAGACGCCGAGCTCGATGTTGCTCTCGGCCTGCTGCGCGGCGCTCATCCGCGGGGTCAGGCCGGTCGGGCGCAGCAACGGCATGACCAGGTTCAACCGCTTGAACAGCTTCCGGATGCGCTGCTCCATCGCGTCGTCGAGCCAGTCGTAGGGGTACGCGCCGTCCACCAGCACCGCCCCGATCGCCCGCGCCGGGTTCCGCTCGGCCCAGTGCGCCGCGACGACCGCGCCGTAGGACCAGCCCACCACCAGCGCCCGGTCCACCCCGCGGGCCGCGAGCACGGCGTCGACGTCCCGGACGGCGGCTTCGAAGGAGTAGTCCGCCGACCGCTTCGACTTGCCGCGGGCCCGCTCGTCGAAGGTGATGTGCCGGAACTCGCCGCCGAGCTCGGCCAGCACCCGCCGCCAGTACCCCTGGGTGGCGAACTGGCCGTTGCAGTAGACCACCGGGATGCCGGGGCCACCGGTGTCGGTGACGGCGAGGGCGGTGTCGTCGACCGGCAGCATGCCGGTCCAGGCCGAGTCGGTCGATTCGGTCGATTCGGTCGAGAAAGCGTTGTTTGTCATGCGGCTACCATCGGCGGCTCGCCTGACACCACCCTGACCCCGTCCTGACACGACCCCGGACAGCGCGAACGGCTACTCGCCTGCTCGAGGGGTTCCTCGGGATCGGTCATCACGCCTCCGGGGCGAAACGGTAGCCGACCCCCGGCTCGGTGAGCAGGTACCGCGGCCGGGACGGCTCGGGCTCGAGCTTGCGCCGCAGCTGTGCCAGGTAGACGCGCAGGTAGTGGCCGCGGTCCGCGTACTCCGGCCCCCAGATGGTGGTCAGCAGGTGCTTGCCGCTGATCAGGGAGTCGGGATTGCGGACCAGCTGTTCGAGGATGGCCCATTCGGTGCGGGTCAGGTGCACCGCCACCCCGCCCCGGCGGACGACCTTCGACGAGACGTCCACGGTGAACGCGGCGGTCTCGACGACGAGGTCCGGTTCGGCCGGTGTGGCGAGGGCCAGCCGGCGTTCCGCGACCCGCAGGCACGCCAGCAGCTCGTCCATGCCGAACGGCTTCGTGACGTAGGTGTCGGCGCCGGTGTCGAGGGCCTGGATCCGGTCGGCGGGGCGCTGGCGCGCGGACAGCACGATGATCGGCATCGCACTCCACGTCCGCAGCTCGCGGATCACCTCGATGCCGTCGATGTCCGGCAGGCCCAGGTCGAGCAGGACCAGGTCGGGGTGCTCGGTCGCGGCGGCGAGCAAGGCCGACGCACCGTCTTTCGCCGTCGTCACGGCGTATCCGCGGGCGCTGAGGTTGATCCGCAGGGCCCGCCGGAGCGCGGTTTCGTCGTCGACCACGAGCACGGACGTCATGGCACCTCCCCGGTGAGAGCTACGGGCAGAGAAAGGACGATCGTGAGCCCGCCGCCCGGGGTGTCCTCCGCGCGGATCGTCCCGCCCATCGCCTCGACGAAGCCCTTCGCGACGGACAGGCCGAGCCCGACGCCGGTGGTGGGGTTGCGGTCGCCGAGCCGCTGGAACGGCGCGAACGCCGACTCGGCGGCGCCTTTCGGCAACCCGCGGCCGTGGTCGACGACGCGCAGCTCGACCCGGCCGGCGTAGGCGCTGGCGCGGATCGCGATCGCTGATGGCGTCCGCCCGGTGGCGCCGTGGCGGAACGCGTTGTCGATCACGTTGGCGACCGCGCGCTCCAGCAGGCCGGCGTCCGCCAGCACGGCGGGCAGCTGCTCGTCGACGTCGATGTCGACCGGCTCGCGTCCATCCCCTGTGGACAGTGCGGTGGCGACGACCTCGTCGTAGCCGACCGGGCGCAGCACCGGCCGCACCGCGCCGGTGGCCAGCCGGGACGAGTCGAGGAGGTGGTCGATCAGGCCCGAGAGCCGGTCGGTGGACTCCTCGCCCGCGGCGAGCAGCTCCTCGGCGTCCTCTTCGGACAGACTGACGTCGTGGGCTCGCAAGCCGCCGAAGACGGCCTTGATGGAGGTCAGCGGCGTGCGCAGGTCGTGGCCGACGGCCGAGAGCAGGGCCGTCCGCAGCTCGGTGGTCTCCGCCCGCCGCCGCGCCTCCTGCGCCTGGGCGGCCATCCGCTGCTGCCGCAGGGCGAGCAGGGCCTGGCCCGCCGCGGCCTCGAGGACCCGCTGGTCGTGCGCCGGCAACGGCCGGCCGCGCAGCGCCAGGTGGACGTCGTCGGTCACCGGGACGTCGACGTCGGCCTCGTCCGGGTCGTCGCACGGCCGGTCCCCCGTGCAGGCCGCCCGGACCCACTCGCCGTCCTGCTTCTCCAGCAGCGAAACGGATTCGAGCCCGAAGTTCTCCCGCACCTTGTCCAGCAGCCGCTGCAACGGGTCGCCGTCCCCGAGCACGGTCCGCGCGTAGGAGGCCAGCAGCGCGGCCTCGGTCCGCGCCCGCGCCGCGGCATCGGCCCGGCGCGAAGCCCGGTCGACGACGAGCGCGAACGCCACCGCGACGACGACCATCGCGATCAGCGTGATGACGTTCTGCTGGGCGTCCACGGTCAGCGTGTACAGCGGCGGGGTGAAGAAGAAGTTCAGCAGCAACGCGCTCGCGATCGACGCGAACAGCGCGGGCCCGAGGCCGCCGACGAGGGCCACGATGATCGTGGCGAGGAAGTAGTCGATCACGTTGGTGGACAGGATGAGCGTCTGCCGCAGCACCACGCCGATCAGCGTCGCCACGGCCGGCAGGAGCAGTGCGAGCGCCCAGCCGAGGAGCTGCCGCCGCCGGGCCAGGGAGCTGCGCGGGAACAGCTTCGCGCGCAGCCGCCCGCCGGACTCGTCGTGGGTGACCATGTGCACGTCGATCGGCCCGGACTCCTGGACCACCGTCGCGCCGATGCCCTCGTCGAACAGCCGCGCCACCCGGGACCGCCGGGACGTGCCGACCACGACCTGCGTCGCGTTCACCCCGCGGGCGAAGTCCAGCAATGCTGTCGGCACGTCGTCCCCGACGACGGTGTGGAAGGTGGCGCCGACGTCCTCGGCGAGCTTGCGGCACTCGGCCAGCGCCTGCGGGGAGACGCCGGCCAGGCCGTCGCCACGCAGGATCTGCAGCACCATCAGCTCAGCCCCGGCCCGCTTCGCGATCCGCCGGGCCCGCCGGATCAGCGTCTCGCTCTCCCGGCCGCCGCTGATCGCGACGACCACCCGCTCCCGCGCCTCCCAGGTGTCGGTGATGTCGCGTTCGGTGCGGTAGCGCTGCAGGGCGACGTCGACCTGGTCGGCCACCCACAGCAGCGCCAGCTCCCGCAGCGCGGTGAGGTTGCCGGTCCGGAAGTAGTTGCCGAGCGCCGCGTCGATCCGGTCGGCCGGGTAGACGTTGCCGTGGGCGAGCCGCCGCCGCAGCGCTTCCGGCGTGATGTCGACCAGCTCCAGCTGTTCGGCGCGGCGGACGACCTCGTCCGGGACGGTCTCCTGCTGGGCGATGCCGGTGATCCGCTCGACGACGTCGTTGAGGCTCTCCAGGTGCTGCACGTTCACCGTGGAGAGCACGTCGATCCCGGCTTCGAGGAGTTCCTCGATGTCCTGCCAGCGCTTGGTGTTGCGCGAGCCGGTCACGTTCGTGTGCGCCAGCTCGTCCACCACCGCGACCGCCGGAGCCCTGGCGAGGATCGCGTCGACGTCCATCTCCTCGAACGCGTGCCCCCGGTAGTCCAGGTGACGGCGTGGGACGGCTTCGAGGCCTTCGAGGAGTTCGGCGGTCTTGCGCCGGCCGTGCGTCTCCACCAGGCCGACGACGACGTCGGTGCCGCGGTCGGCCCGGCGGCGGGCCTCCCCGAGCATGGCGAAGGTCTTCCCCACGCCCGGGGCGGCCCCGAGGTAGATCCGCAGCTCGCCGCGACGGCGCTTGGGCGTGCGGCCGGCCGCGTCCGCTGTCGTCACGGGTCAGTGCCTGGCCGCCGCGACGGCGAGGTTGAGCTGCAGCACGTCGACCGCCGGGTCGCCGAGCACGCCGAGGCCGCGCCCGGTGGTGTTTTCGGCGACGAGCTTGCGGACTTCGTCCTCGCTCAGGCCGTTCTCCCGGGCGACCCGCGGCACCTGCAGTGCGGCGTAGGCGGGGCTGATCTGCGGGTCGAGCCCGGACGCCGACGCGGTCACGGCGTCGGCCGGGACCTGCGCGACGTCGACGCCTTCGCGCTGGGCGATCAGCTCCTGCCGCTGCTTGACCAGGGCGAGCAGGTCGTCGTTCCCGGTGCCCTTGTTGGAGGCGCCCGAGGTCGACGGGTCGCCCGGGCCGAGCGGGTCCTTCGACCCGGCCGAGGGCCGGTTGTGGAAGTACGGGTCGTGCGCCGGGTCCTTCGCGACCGGGTCGACCCCGATCAGGGTCGAGCCGACCGGCTGCCCGTTCCGCGTGACGAGCGAGCCCTCGGCCCGGTCCGACAGGCCGGGAATCCGCGCCACCGCCCACACGCCCAGGGGGTACGCGACGCCCAGCAGCACGGTCAGCACCAGCAGCATCTTCAGGCCGGCGACGGTCTGCTTGTACAGCACCTTCATGGTCACATTCCCGGGATCAGTCGGACGAGCAGGTCGATCAGCCAGATCCCGGCGAACGGCGTGACGATGCCGCCGAGGCCGTAGATCAGCAGGTTGCGCCGCAGCAGCGCCTTCGCGCTGGAGGGCTTGTATCGCACGCCGCGCAGGGCCAGGGGGATCAGGCCCACGATGATCAGCGCGTTGAAGATCACCGCGGACAGGATCGCCGAGTCCGGCGAGTGCAGGCCCATCACGTTCAGGCCGCCCAGCTGCGGGTAGATCGACGCGAACATGGCGGGCAGGATCGCGAAGTACTTCGCCAGGTCGTTGGCGATGGAGAACGTGGTGAGCGCGCCGCGGGTGATGAGCAGCTGCTTGCCGATCTCGACGATCTCGATCAGCTTCGTGGGGTTCGAGTCGAGGTCGACCATGTTGCCGGCCTCCTTGGCCGCCATGGTCCCGGTGTTCATCGCCACCCCGACGTCCGCCTGCGCCAGCGCCGGAGCGTCGTTCGTGCCGTCGCCGGTCATCGCGACCAGCCGCCCGCCCTCCTGCTCCTTCTTGATCAGCGCCATCTTGTCTTCGGGCTTGGCTTCGGCGAGGAAGTCGTCCACCCCTGCCTCGCCGGCGATCGCGCGGGCGGTGAGCGGGTTGTCGCCGGTGATCATCACGGTCTTGATGCCCATCGTGCGCAGCTCGGCGAACCGCTCCCGCATGCCGGGCTTCACGACGTCGGACAGCCGCACCACGCCTCGGACGACCGCGGTGCCCTCGACCTGCTCGGCGACGACGAGCGGCGTGCCGCCCTCGGCGCTGATCCGGTCGACGGTCTCGTGCACCTCGTCCGGCACGAGGCCACCGTGCTCGGCGACCCACGCGCGCACGGCGCTGGCGGCGCCCTTGCGGACGATCCGGCCGTTCAGGTCGATGCCGGACATCCGGGTCTGCGCGGTGAAGGGGACGAACTCGCCGGACTTCTCGGCTTCGGACGCTTGGGCGGCGAGGCCGTTCTCGCGCACGCAGAGGTCGATGATGCTGCGGCCTTCCGGCGTGCCGTCGGCGAGGCTGGACAGCCGGGCCGCGATCGCCAGGTCGTCGATCGTGGACGAGCCGACCGGGATCAGCTCGGTCGCCTGCCGGTTGCCGAAGGTGATCGTGCCGGTCTTGTCGAGCAGCAGCGTGGAGACGTCGCCGGCGGCCTCCACCGCGCGGCCGCTCGTGGCCAGGACGTTGCGCTGGACCAGGCGGTCCATCCCGGCGATGCCGATGGCGGACAGCAGCGCGCCGATCGTCGTCGGGATCAGGCAGACCAGCAACGCCGTCAGGACGATCACCGACTGCTGTCCGCCGGAGTAGTCCGCCATCGGCTGCAGTGCCACGACCGCGAGGACGAAGATGATCGTCAGCACGGCCAGCAGGATGGTCAGCGCGATCTCGTTCGGCGTCTTCTGCCGCGAAGCGCCTTCCACCAGCGCGATCATCCGGTCCACGAAGGACTCGCCCGGCTTGGTCGTGATCTTCACGACGATCCGGTCCGACAGCACGGTCGTGCCGCCGGTGACCGCCGACCGGTCGCCGCCGGACTCGCGGATGACCGGCGCGGACTCGCCGGTGATGGCCGACTCGTCGACGGTCGCGATGCCCTCGACGACGTCGCCGTCGCCCGGGATGACCTCACCGGCCTCGACGACCACGAGGTCACCGATCCGCAGCTCGGCACCCGGGACGCGCTCCTCGGAGCCGTCCTCGGTCAGGCGGCGGGCGACGGTGTCCTTCTTGGTCTTGCGCAGGGACTCGGCCTGGGCCTTGCCGCGGCCTTCGGCGACGGCTTCGGCGAGGTTGGCGAACAGCACGGTGAACCACAGCCACAGCGCGACGCCGATGTTGAACACGGTCGGGTTCGTCACCGCGAACACGGTGACCAGCGCCGAGCCGACCCACACCACGAACATGACCGGGTTGGCCAGCTGGTGCCGGGGGTTGAGCTTCCGGAAGGCGTCCGGCAGGGACGTCCAGAGCTGGCGGGGGCTGAACACGCCCGCGCCGACCCGGCCCGCGTTCTCGACGTGGTGCTGGGTGGTTTCCTCGGGGGTGCGTTCGGTGGTCATGGTCATGCGAGAGCCTCGGCAATCGGCCCGAGGGCCAGGGCGGGGATGAAGGTCAGGGCCGCGACCAGCACGACCGTGCCGGTGAGCATGGTCGCGAACAGCGGGCTGGTGGTCGGCAGCGTGCCGGCGGTCTCGGGGACCTTCTTCTGCGCCGCCAGCGAACCGGCGAGGCAGAGCACGGCCAGGATCGGGACGAACCGGCCCAGCGCCATGCAGACCCCGAGGGTCGACTGGTACCAGTCGTTGGTCACGGTGATACCGGCGAACGCGCTGCCGTTGTTGTTGCTCGCCGAGGTGTAGGCGTAGAGCAGCTCGGAGAAGCCGTGCGCGCCCGGGTTGTTGAACGCGGCGGTGTTGCCCGGGATCAGCAGAGCCGCTCCGGCACCGATCAGCAGCACCGTCGGCATCGCCAGGATCGCGATGGCCGAGCAGGTGACTTCGCGCTTGCCGAGCTTCTTGCCCAGGTACTCCGGCGTCCGCCCGACCATCAGCCCGGCCAGGAACATGGCGATGATCGCCATCACCAGGATGCTGTAGAGGCCGGTGCCGACGCCGCCGGGCGACAGCTCGCCGAACATCATGTTCAGCAGCGTCCCGAACCCGCCGAGACCGGTGAAGCTGTCGTGCATCGCGTTCACCGCGCCGGTCGAGGTGCCGGTGGTCGAGTCGGCGAACAACGCCGACCCCGCGATCCCGAACCGGGTCTCCTTGCCCTCCATCGCCGCACCCGCCAGCCGGGCGGCGGCGCCGTTCGCGTGTGTCTCACCCCACCAGATCACCGCGAGCATGCCGGCCCACAGCGCGCCCATGACGGACAGCAGGACGTACCCCTGCTTGGTGTTGCCGACCAGCTTGCCGAACGTGCGGGTCAGGGCGACCGGGATCACCAGCAGCAGGAAGATCTCGATCAGGTTCGACCACGAGTTCGGGTTCTCGAACGGGTGCGCGGAGTTGGCGTTGAAGATGCCGCCGCCGTTGGTGCCCAGTTCCTTGATGGCTTCCTGGCTCGCCGCCGGGGCCAGCGCGATCGTGCTCGCCGAGCCGTCCGGGCCGAGCACCGCGACGCCGGACTTGAGGCTCTGCACGACACCGAGCGCGACCAGCACGATCGCGAAGACGAACGACAGCGGCAGCAGGAGCCGGACGGTGCCGCGGGTCAGGTCGACCCAGAAGTTGCCGAGCCGGTCGCTCTTCGACCGGACGAACGCGCGGGTGAGCGCGATCGCCACGGCCAGGCCGACGCCGGCGGAGACGAAGTTCTGCACGGTCAGCCCGGCCATCTGGACCACGTGCCCCATGACGCCTTCGGGGACGTAGGACTGCCAGTTCGTGTTGGTCACGAAACTGATCGCCGTGTTGAAGGCGACCCCGGGATCGACCGTCCGGCCGAAGTTCAGCGGCAGCAACGGCTGGATGCGCTGCAGCAGGTAGAGGAACAGCACCGAGACGAACGAGAAGCCCAGCACGCCGGACGCGTAGGTCTTCCAGTGCTGCTCGGAGTCCGGGTCCGCCCGCACGACCTTGTAGACGGCCTTCTCCAGCCGCCAGTGTTTCGTGCTCGTGAACACGCGGTGCATGTAGTCGCCCAGCGGCCGGTACACCAGCGCCAGGGCGAGCAAGAGGAGGCCGGCCTGTCCCAGGCCGGCCCACGTCGAGGACATCAGAACTTCTCCGGTTTGATCAACGCGATGAACAGGTAGACGATCAGAGCCAACGCCAGCACGCCGCCGACGACGTTGGCGACCACGCCGGTGCCGCTCACAACCGCTCCAATCCACGCAGGGTCAAGGCCAGCACGGCGAACACCACGATCGCCAGCAGCACATAGGCCAGATCGGCCATACGACTGCTCCCTTCTCACGCACGACAAGCCGAGGTCGACCGAATGGTGACCGGACTGACCGGATCGTGCCCGCCGGAACTCCTGTTCGGGCGTCACCTGACAGAGTCTTGACGCGTCCTCACGGCGCATTGACGCGCCCTTGACGACCGGCCGGGTGTCCATTCCGGACTTGGTCACAACTCGGCCTCGGCGGGGTGAACGGCTCGCCTCGGGGGGAATTCGGGGCCACCCTTGGACGATCACGTCTTCGCCCACCCCGATCCGGATCTCATCCCGGGAGTTCTCCTTGGCAGCCGACCCCGACCGCCGCACGTCCGTTCCCCGGCGCAACACCGTCCAGGTGAGCCACAGCAGTCACGACGGCGCGATCTCGGTCGTCGTGACCCTCGACGGCCAGGTACGCGACCTGCAGCTGGCCGACACCGTGACCACGCGTCCCGCGGCCCAGCTGGCCCGGAACATCCTCGAGTGCATCCACTCCGCCCAGGCCCTGTTCGACCCGCCCGTGCTCTCCTGACCGCGTGCTCAGTCGCCGAAGTACCGCTCGTACACGGCGATCCAAGCGTCCAAATCGGACAATCCGCGCGCGAGATCGCGGCCGGTGGGTGTGATCTCGAAGACCGTCGTGGCGAGCGGACGCACGTCCCAGCTCCCCGCGACGGACTGCCGGATCGCGCCTTCCGCGGCCAGCAGGCGCAAAGCCGGTTCGAGCACGCTCCGCGGGACCGTTCCGCGCAATTCACTCAGCACGCGCGGACCGTCGACGAGCGTGTCGAGGAGCTCGGCCGCGCCGGCACACGAGATCACCCGCGCGAGACGGTCGTCGGCCATGGCAGCTCCCGGGGCAGTGGTGCCGGGACGTTAAGCACCCGCGCCCGCCACCGGGCCCGTCGTTGACGCAACCCTGACGACCACCCGGGAGTTCATTGACGGATTCCCTACGCGGCGCCCCGGATTTTGACGAAATCCCTACGCCGGTTCGCCGCCCGGCGAGGCACGCTGCGGTACGTGCCAGCACCTACGTCATGGCTCAAACGGCTGGTACTCGGACGGCCGTTCCGGAGCGACACCCTCGGCGAGACCTTGCTGCCCAAGTGGCTCGCGCTGCCGATCTTCGCCAGCGACCCGCTGTCGTCGGTCGCCTACGCGACGCAGGAGATCCTGCTGATCCTGTCCATCGGCGGGCTCGCCTACCTCACGCTCGCGCCGTGGATCGGCCTGGCCGTCGCCGTGCTCCTGACCGTCGTCGTGCTGTCCTACCGGCAGGTCGTGAAGGCCTACCCGAGCGGCGGCGGGTCCTACGAGGTCGCTTCCCGCAACCTCGGCAGCTCCGCGGGACTGGTCGTGGCCGGGGCACTGATGGTGGACTACATCATGACCGTCGCGGTGTCGGTCGCATCCGGAGTGGACAACATCATCTCCGCGGTCCCGCAGCTCAACGACTACCGGATCGTCCTGAACCTCGGGTTCGTCCTGGTGCTGATGGCGATGAACCTGCGCGGGATCCGCGAGTCCGGGCGCGCCTTCGCCATCCCGACCTACCTGTTCATCGGCGGGGTCATGCTGATGATCACGCTCGGCCTCGGCCAGGCCGTCGCCGGCCACGCCCCGGTCGCCGAAAGCGCCGGCTACGAAGTCCGCCCGGAACAGGTGGGGCTGACCGGTCTCGCCCTGGTCTTCCTGCTGCTGCGGTCGTTCTCCTCCGGCTGCACCGCGCTCACCGGCGTCGAAGCGATCTCCAACGGCGTCCCCGCGTTCCGCAAACCCAAGAGCGCCAACGCCGCCCGCACCATGACCGCGATGGGCGTGATCGCCGTGGTGATGTTCGGCGGCATCACCGCGCTCGCCATGATCGCCCGGGTCCGGATCGCCGAGAACACCTGCGACCTGGCCGGCTTCCGCGGCGACTGCACCACCGACCCGCAGCGCACGGTGATCAGCCAGATCGCCGCCGCCGTCTTCGGGGGCGACCATTCGGTGCTGTTCTACTTCATGCAGGCCGCGACGGCGCTGATCCTGATCCTCGCCGCGAACACCGCGTTCAACGGTTTCCCGCTGCTGGCCTCGATCCTGGCCCAGGACCGCTACCTGCCGCGGCAGCTGCACACCCGCGGCGACCGGCTCGCGTTCTCCAACGGGATCGTCGCGCTCGCGGTCATCGCCGGCGTGCTCATCTTCGCCTTCGACGGCTCGACCACCCGGCTCATCCAGCTCTACATCCTCGGCGTCTTCACCTCGTTCACGCTGTGCCAGGCCGGCATGGTCCGGCACTGGAACCGCGAGCTCGCGGCCGCGACCGACACCCGGGCCCGCCTGTCGATCCAGCGCTCGCGGCTCATCAACGCCGTCGGCGCGGTGCTCACCGCCGTGGTCCTGGTGGTCGTGATGATCACCAAGTTCACCCACGGCGCCTACCTCGTCGTCATCGCCATCCCGGTGCTCTACGTGCTCATGCGCGGGATCCACCGCCACTACACCCACGTCCGCGACGAGCTGCAGCCCGACGAAGAGAGCGAGCTGCTGCCCAGCCGGGTCCACGCGATCGTCCTGGTGTCCACATTGCACAAACCCAGCCAGCGCGCGATCGCGTTCGCCCGGGCGACCCGGCCGGACACCCTCACCGCGATCACCGTCAACGTCGACGACCAGGACACGCGTGACCTCCAGCGGCAATGGGAACAGCGCGGCATGAAGATCCCGCTCAAGGTGATCGAATCGCCCTACCGCGAAATCACCCGGCCGGTCGTGGCCTACGTCAAGAACCTCCGCCGCACCAGCCCCCGCGACGTCGTGTGCGTCTACATCCCCGAATACGTCGTCGGCCGGTGGTGGGAAAACGTGCTGCACAACCAGAGCTCGCTGCGCCTCAAGGGCCGGCTCCTGTTCGAGCCGGGCGTCATGGTGACCAGCGTCCCGTGGCAGCTGCACTCCACGACCCGCCGCGACCTCCAGCGCGTCCGCCCGCTGCCCGGCGACATCCGGCGCGGCGTCACGACGCAGCGCCGCTCCTGACGGCCGCGTCAGAGGGTGCGCAGCCCGCCGGACGCGGTGTAGCCGACCGGGTACGGATCGGACAGTTCGCCGGCGAACTGTCCGTCGCGTTCGGACGCGAACCCGATCAGGTTCCAGCGGTCGCCGCCGTCGCGGACCAGGCGGGGCGCGTACAGCCCGGGGCAGGACACCGGCCGGGCCAGGGCCAGGTCCCACGGGCCGGTCACCGCGGGACCGGGCACCACCCACACCGGCTCAGCCGGCGCGCGGACGCCCAGGTTGCTGCAGAACAGCAGCAACGGCTGCCCGTCGACCACCGCGACCTGGGGCACTTCGAGGTGACCGAAGCCGCCGGGCTCCGTGAGCGGCGGGGCGACCGCCCAGTCGAGCAGGTCGGGTGAAGTGGCGTGGCCGATCACCCCGCGGCGCAGCGGGTCGCCGTCCTTCGCGTGGGCCGTGACGAGCATGTGCCAGCCGGACCCGTCCGGCGCGCGGAAGACCCACGGGTCGCGCCACGCCTCGCCGGCCCAGTCCGTGCGGTCGTCGTGCCCGTACCACGTGGGGTCCGGCTCGACCAGGGGCTTCGCCCCGAAGCGGTGCCACGTGTACAGGTCGTCGGAGACGGCCAGGCCGATCCGCTGCACCGCGTAGCCGCCGTCGTCGCGGACACCCGTGTAGAACAGGTACCAGCGTCCGTCGTCGCCGCGGACGACGGACCCGGTCCAGGTGGCCAGGTCGTCCCACGCCGGTCCGTCGGCGGGCACGAGGGCGTCCGCGACGAGCTCCCAGTCGCGCAGGTCGCGGGAGACGGCGTGCCCGATCGACGCGCGCCGGTGACGGCGCTCGGGGTCGAGCAGCGCCCGCGAGGCCCGCAGGAAGAAGGCGTGGTGCAGGCCGTCGTCGTCCGTCGCGTACCAGCTGTCCCACACCCAGTGGTCGGGCAGGCGCAACATCAGGAGACCTCCGGGTGTCGCGGACGGGCGACCGAGAAACGGGTGCGCAGCGGCATCGGGATGCGGTGGACCGGCTTCTCACCGGAGGTTTCGCCGTTGATCTCGGCGAAGAGCGCGTCGACCGCTTTGCGGCCGAGCTCGTAGTGCGGCAGGGCGATCGTCGTCAGCTTCGGCCGGATCCACGAGGCGAGCGGGTGGTCGTCGAAGGAGACCACCGAGACGTCGCCGGGGACGGTCAGCGAGGCGTCGGCCAGCGCCTGGTAGACCCCGAAGGCGAGCCGGTCGTTGAGGCAGACGATGGCCCGCGGGTCGGCCCGGTCCAGCAGATCGCGGGTCGCGGCGAACCCGTCCTCCGGTTCCCAGGCGGTACACCGGGTCCCGCTCGCGAACCCGGCACCGGCCTCGTGGAGGACCTCGCGGAGACCGACGAGCCGTTCCACCGCGGCGACGCTGTCCCGCGGCACGTTCCGGACCCCCGGTCCGGCGCCGATCACGTGGATGCCCTCGCGGTGCCCGGCTTCGAGCAGCACCCGGGCGGCCGCGCGGCCGGCCTCGATCTCGTCCGGCACCACGACGGGCAGCGGCGACGGCGTCTTCGGCACGGCGTTGAGCAGCACCGCGGACGTCGCCATCAGGGCTTCGGGCACCGCGATGCGCCGCGTGTACATCGAAGCGAAGACGATCCCGTCGACCTGGCGGTCGTGCATGCCCTGCAGCAGCGCGTGTTCGAGCTTGCTGTCCCCTTCGGACTCACCGATGAACAGCAGGACGCCGCGATCGCGGGCGGCTTCGATCGCGCCCTTGATCATGTCGCCGGCCAGCCGCGAGGTGGCGACCGTGTCGGAGACGAAGCCGATGGTCAGCGTGCGCCCGGTCCGGAGCCCGGCCGAGACGATGTTCGGGCGGTAGCCCAGCTCCCGCGCGGCCGCCTTGATGCGTTCCTGGACGCCCTCGGAGATCCGCAGCTCCGCGCCTCGTCCCGACAGCACCAGGGACGCGGTGCTCCGCGACACCCCCGCCGCCTCGGCGACGTCGGCCAGCGTGACCCGTCGTGGGCTCACCGTCGCACCCTCCCCCTCCCGCCGGTCCTTGACACCGGCTCGTCCGGTCGCCGAGACTACCGTTGCTAACTCGGTTTAGCAAAACCCTGCGACGGAGGAGACGACGTTGTCCCGTCGAACACACACCGGCCGGCCCCTCGGCGCCCTGCTGACGCTCACCCTGGCCGGCACGCTGGTCGCGGCCTGCTCGGGGCCCGGCGGCAGTGCCGGCCCGGGCGACACCACGGCCGCGGCGGTCACTTCGGAACCGACGTGCGGGAGCGCGCCGGTCACCCTGCGCGGCTACTTCGAAACCGGCTTCCCGATGGCCAAGGCGCTCACCGGCGAGTTCACGAAGCAGTTCCCGAACGTCCAGTGGGACGTCCGGGAGGACCAGTTCGCGGTGATCACCCAGAACGCGCCACGCGTCCTCGCCGACGACCCGCCGGACCTGATGCGGCTCCCGCAGGTGTCCGGGCTGGTCAAGGACGGGCTGCTGAAGAACCTCGACGGGTACGCCCGGTGGTTCGGCTGGGACAAGTGGCCGCCCGGGCAGCTCGCGCAGCTGCGCATGGGCCCCGGCGGACGGCCGCGGGGCGCGGGGTCGCTCTACGCGATGGGCCTGAACTTCAGCACGACCGGCGTCTTCTACAACAAGCAGCTCGCGTCCCGGATCGGCATGACGACGCCGCCGTCGACGCTCGCCCAGCTCGACGAAGCCATGGCGAAGGCGAAGAACGCGGGGATCCAGCCGATCCAGCAGTTCAACGGCGGCGCGACCGGCGGCCTGGCCTTCCCGTTGCAGGACCTCATGGCGTCACTGGGACAGCCGGCGCCGATCAACGACTGGATCTTCCAGAAGCCCGGCGCCACCATCGACACCCCGGCCAGCCTCCAGGCCGCCCAGCACCTCGAGCGGTGGATCAAGGCCGGGTACTTCACGCCGGACGTCAACGCCGTCGACTACGCGCAGATGGTCAGCCGGTTCACCGCGGGCCAGGGCCTGTTCAGCTTCAACGGCGACTGGGAATCGGCCAACCTGGACAAGCAGATGGCCGGCAACGCCGGGTTCTTCCCGATGCCGCCGGCACAGGCGGGTGCCAAGCCCGCGGCCATGTCGGCGCCTCTCGCCGTCGGGATCAGCGCCAAGGCCGCACACGCGGACTGCGCGGCGTTCTTCCTCAACTGGGTCGCGACGAACACGAAGGCGCGAGAGGTCGCCGGCGCGACCGGCGGCTCGCACCCCATGGGGCCCGCGGACGCGCCGCTGCCCCCGGTGGCCGCGGGCACGGTGACCGCCGGGACGCTCCAAGCCGCCGCGCAGGTGGACAAGGACGGGACCGCCATGGACTTCATCGCCAACGCGACCGGGGCGATCTACGCCAAGAGCTGGACCCCGCAGCTGCAGAAACTGGTCGCCGGCGAGCAGACGCCGGACGGGCTGCTCAAGTCGGTGCAGCGCGACTACACCGACCAGGTCGGGAGCTAGTCCCGGTGACCGGGTCGAGCGACCTCCTGGAGGCGCGACCGTCCACTGTGGCAAGACCGCCGGCACGACGGCGACGGCGGTTCGGCCGCAGTGGCTGGGCCGGCTGGCTGTTCGTGGCCCCGGCCCTGGTCTTCTACGCCGTGTTCGTGCTGCGGCCGATCGTCCTCACCGTCCAGTACTCGTTCTACGACTGGAACGGCATCGGCGCGTCGAAATGGGCGGGATTCGGCAACTACGCGAAGGTCTTCACCGATCCGGAGCTCTACCGGTCGATCCTGCACGCGTTCGAGCTGATCGTGTTCTTCAGCGGGATACCCGTGCTGCTCGGCCTGGCGATCGCCGCGACGATCCGCCGGATCGCGACGAGCCGCTTGGCCCTCGTCGCCCGGACGGTGCTGTTCCTGCCGCAGGTCATCCCGCTCGTCGCGGCCGGCATCGCGTGGACGTGGCTGCTGTCGGCGACCGGCGTCGTCAACCAGCTGTTCTCGGCGATCGGCCTCGGCACCGTGTCGAAGGCCTGGCTCGGCGACTCCTCGACCGCGCTCCCGGCGGTCGGCGTGATCGGCGCCTGGGTCCTGGTCGGCCTGTGCCTGCTGCTGTTCCTGTCCGGCATGAGCAAGATCGACCCGGCGCTCTACGAGGCGGCCCGCATCGACGGAGCCGGGGTGGTCCGCGAGTTCTTCGCGATCACGGTGCCCAGCCTGCGCCAGGAGATCGGCGTCTGCGTGACCGTGACGACGATCGCCGCGCTGGCGAGCTTCGACATCGTGTACGTCTCGACCCAGGGCGGCCCGGGCAACGCCACCATGGTCCCGGGCCTGGAGATCTACTACCTCGCGTTCTCCCAGCGCGAGGTGGGCCTGGCTTCCGCGCTCGCCGTCGTGCTCATGGTCCTGGTGCTCGCGTTCGTGCTCCCGATCCAGCGCGTCTCGAGGGAGGACAAGCCGTGAAGCACACCGGCTTGACCGGGCGGATCCTGCTCGTCCTGCTGATGGCGGCCACCCTGCTGCCGTTCCTCAGCCTCTTCGTCACCGCACTGCACCCTTCCGGCACCTATCCGTCCGGTTTGGACTGGCCCGCCGACCCGCAGTGGGGCAACTTCGCCCGCGCGTTCGAAGTGGCCCGGCTGGGCGAGTTCCTGAAGTCGAGCGTGCTCATCGTGCTCGGCGTCGTGCCCGTCTCCCTGGTGATCGCCACGATGGCCGGCTTCGCGACCGGGCACCTGCGGATGCCCGGCGGGCGGGCGGTGTTCCTGCTGTTCGTCCTCGGCCTGACGCTGCCGTTCGAAGGGATCATCACCCCGCTGTACTTCCAGGTGCGGGACCTGGGCCTGCTCAACACGCGGTGGGCGATCATCCTGCCGCTGATCGGGCTGTACATGCCGTTTTCGGTCTACTGGATGCGGGCCCACTTCGTGACCATGCCGCCCGAGCTGTCCGAGAGCGCCCGGGTGGACGGGGTCGGTACCTGGCAGCTGTTCTGGCGCATCCACGTGCCCTTGGCGAGGCCGGCTCTTTCTTCGCTGGCGATCCTGCTGTTCCTGTGGACCTGGAACCAGTTCCTGCTCGCGATCGTGCTGGTGGACGACCCCGCGAAACGCACGATGGCCGGCGCGCTGGGCGCGTTCCAGGGCCAGTGGGGCACGGACATCCCGCTGTTGTGCGCGGGCTCCTTGCTGATCCTGACGCCCACACTGATCGTCTTCCTGATCTTCCAGCGGCGGTTCGTGTCCGCGTTGCTGCAGGGTTCATTGAAGGGTTGATTCTTGGGGACGTCCGGTGGCACCGGCGGGCGCGCCGCCGATGCCGGACTCGATCGCCGCCGTCACGATGCGGTTCCGGTCGCCCGAGGACAGCACCCCGTTGCCCACCAGCTCGAGGGTCACCGCCCTCACGTGCTTCACGAACCGGTCGTGCGACGCGTACTCCGCGTTCTCGTCGATGACGTCGTTGATCGTGCAGCCGTTGCCGGTGTCGATGTTCTCCACCTGGCTGTCGATCCCGCCGATCACCACCGTCTCCCGGGTGTCCGAGTCCGGGCACGCGTCCGGCGGCGGCGGGGCCGCGACCACCGCGAACGCCCCCACCACCTCCGCCGAGACGTTGCCGGCCCGGTCCGTGGCCCGGGCTCGCACCGTGTGCGCCCCGAGCGCGGACACGACCACCGGCGCCGCGTACCGTGCCCAGGCTCCGCTGTCCACTTTGTACTCGGCGAAGTCCACACCGGACTCCGCGTCGGCCGCCGTCAGCGTCACGGTCGCCTGCCCGACGTAGTTCCAGCCGCCGTCCTGCTTGCCGGTCACCTGCACGGACACCACCGGCGCGGTCGTGTCCCCGCCGGCGACCACCGTGAACGACACCGACCCGGCCGCGGACGTGTTCCCGGCGACGTCGGTAGCGCGGAACTCCACCGTGTGCGCGCCTGCGGCGGTGACCGGAACCGGGGCGGCGTAGGCGGTCCACGCGCCACCGTCCACCCGGTACTCCACCGACGCGACGCCGGAACCCGCGTCCGAAGCCGTGACCGTGACGACCGCCTTGCCGACGTAGTTCCCGGAGCCGTCCTGGGTACCGGCGACGGAAGCCGAGACGACCGGCGGGGTCGTGTCGCTCTTCACCACCGTGAAGTGGGCCATGCCCTCCGGTGACACGTTCCCCGCGACGTCGGTGGCCCGGTAGTGCAGCATGTGCGTCCCCGCCGCGGTCACCGCGACCGGCGCGGAATAGCGCGTCCAGGCGCCGCCGTCCAGCTGGTACTCCACCGAGGCCACGCCGGAACCCGCGTCCGTCGCGGTGATCCGGGCCGTCGCGACGTCGAGGTAGTTGCCCGACGCATCCCGGGTGCCGGTGATCGCCGCGCTCACCGCCGGCGGGGTCGTGTCCCCCGGCCGCTCGACGATCGTGAAGTGCGCCATGCCCTCCGGCGAGACGTTCCCGGCGACGTCGGTGGCCCGGTAGTGCAGCATGTGCGCGCCCACCGTGGACACCACCACCGGGGCGCTGTAACGCGTCCAGGCACCGCCGTCGAGCTGGTACTCGACGGAAGCCACGCCGGACCCCGCGTCGGTGGCGGTGACCGACACCGTGGCGGACCCGAGGTAGTTGCCGGAAGAATCGCGATCCCCGGCCACGGCCGCGGAAACGGCGGGCGGAGCCGTGTCGCCACCGCCGCCGGACACGACGAACTCCCCCACCATCGTCGTGTGCCCGGGGATGGCGCAGAAGTACCGGTACTTGCCGGGCGTCAACGTCACGACCGCCTCGTGCCGGCCGTTCGCCGTGTCGAACGGGTTGGCCAGGATGTTCAGGGAGACGTCGTGGTTGTACCCCGGCGTCGAGGTGTCGAACGTCAGCGTGTGCGACATCCCGGTCGTGTTGCCGGTGGCTTCGCTGTTCTCGAAGACGATCGTGGTCTCACCCGGCAGGGCGCCGGTGGGCGCGGAAGCGTATTCGGTGGTGCTGTTGTTCGCGGTCCAGGTCAGCGTCTGGACCGGCGCCGCCACCGCGGGCGTCGCCGCCCCGAACACGGCCAGCAGAGCGGCCAGCAGCACCGCGATCATTCGTGGGGACATCGCCGGAAGACCTTCCTGGGAAGGACGGGGGCCGGGCGGGAACCCGGCCCCCGTCGCGCTACAGCTGCCGCACCCGGATGTTGCGGAACTCGATCAGGTCGTTGTCGCTGTGGTTCTGCAGCCCGATGAACCCGCTGACGAACTGCCGCAGGTCGGTCGGCGGGTCACCCGCCCGCGACGACTGCCGGCCGGGCGTGTTGTCGAACTCGTTGATCACCACGCCGTTGCGGATCATCGTGTAGTGCTGCCCGACGACCTTGATCTCGTACTCGTTCCACGTCCCCTTCGGCCGCGCACCCGCCTGGTCGAGCGGGCGCGGGTCGAAGTTGTAGACCGACCCGGTCTTCTGCGGCTCGCCGGTGTCGCCGTCGTAGATCTGGATCTCGTGGCCGCAGTAGATCGCGACCCAGGCCTGCGACGTCCGCGCCGACCCGACCGTGCCGCAGCTGCCCGGTGGCCGCTGGTCCACGGGCGTCCGCGGATCCGGGAACCGGACGAACACGCCGCTGTTGGCCCGGTTCGGATCCGGCGCGATGTCCTTGAACTGCACCTTCACCGAGAAGTCGCCGTACTGCCGCTGGGCGTACCAGAGCATGCCCAGCCCGCCGGACGAGCGGATCGAGCCGTCGGGTTGCAGCGTGAACTGCCCGGAAGGCGCCTGCGCCCACCCGCGCAACGACTCCGCCGTGCCGTCGAAGATCGCGTCGTAGCCCGTCGTGCCCGGTTTCCCGATCGGCGACGCCTCCGCGGCCGCGTTCAGCTCCGCCACCTCGGCGTCGTTGAGCACCCCGAGGTCGGAGAGCGTTTCGGTGGCCTGCTCGACGTGGTTGACGAACGCCGCGTGCGTGCTCCACGTGCCTTCGTCGTCGAGGAAGTCGTCCACCGTGCAGCCGCCGCCGGCGTTGCGGTTGACCACCTTGGTGATCGAGTCGCCCAGCGTCACCACCGGGCTCGGATCGGCAACGGCGCAGCCGACGTTCACCGAGGTCCGGGTCGTCACCGCCTCGCCGTTCGCGTAGGTCACGGTCAGCTTGGCGGTGAAGAAGCCGGTGCGCGGGTAGGTGTGCCGCGGGTCGGCTTGCGTGGACACCGAGCCGTCGCCGAACTCCCAGCGGTAGGACACGCCACCGGACTTCGACCCGGTGAACGCCGCCGTCAACGCCTTGTTCTGCACCATCGTCGACGACGCCGCCGGCGCGGGCGTCGGCGCGCCACCCGTGTAGCTGATCTTGAGCAGCTTCTGGTTGGCGTCCAGGGAGAAGAACCCGTTGCCGTAGTCGAGCACGTACAGCGCGCCGTCCGGCCCGAACTTGGCGTCCATCCAGCTCTGCACCCGGGTGTCGCCCGCGCCGCCGGGGATGATCTGCCGGAACGTCTCGGCGAACACCGGCGGCTGGTGCGTCGGCACGCCCGCCGGGTCGACGGTCACCGCGACCCGGTTCTGCGAGTTGCCTTCGTCGCCGATGAACCACTTGTTGTCCCAGTACTCCGGCCACGCGACCCCGCTGCCGGTGTTCACCAGCGAGCGGTGGTACGTCGGCCCGGACATGATCGCCTGGCTGCCGCCCCGCAGGTACGGCTGGGTGTAGGTGGCGTCCGCCGCGTTGTACGTCGGGATGGACGTCCCCGGCCGCTTCGGGAAGACCGGCCCGCCGCCGTCCGGCGAGTACCAGATCATGTTGTCCTTGATCGGCGGCAGCGTCACCAGGCCGGTGTTGCGCGGCGAGGTGTTCACCGGGTGGTCGCAGTCGTACCAGCCGGTGAGCTCCGCGGCGTTCGTGCTGCTGCGGTCGCGGTAGGGCTGCCGGTTGCCCATGCAGTACGGCCAGCCGTGGTTGCCCGCCTCGGTGATGATCGTCGCCGTCTCGTACTTCGCCGGCCCGAGCTCGGGACTCGGCGACGGCGCGTCGGGGCCGACCCAGCCCGCGGTCATCCAGTCGTGCACCGGGTCGATCTGCAGCCGCGAGATGTTCCGGACGCCCATCACGTAGATCTCCGGGCGCGTCTTGTCCGCCGGCCCGTTCGGGAACAGGTTGCCCGCCGGGATCGTGTAGGTCCCGTCGGCCTCCGGGTGGATCCGCAGGATCTTGCCGTCGAGGTCGTTGGTGCTGCCCGCGGTGCGGCGCGCGTCCTGGAACGACAGGCCCTTGTAGTCGAGCGTCCAGTTGTTGCCCGAGTAGCCGTTCGAGCCGCCCGAGGAGTTGTTGTCCCCCGAGCCGATGTAGAGGTTGCCGTCCTTGTCGAACGCCATGCCGCCGCCGGCGTGGCAGCAGCTGTGGATCTGCACGTCCCAGGACAGCAGGTCCTTGCGCGTCGCCTGGTCGATGCTTTGCGCCGTGGCGTCGTAGGTGAACCGCGAGACCGTGCGCTTGCCGATCCGCTTGTCGCGATCGATCGACTCGTGCGGCATCCAGTAGGCGTACATCCAGCCGTTCTCGGCGAACTTCGGATCGAGCGTCAGCCCGAGCAGGCCCTCTTCGTTCTTGACGAGCTCGTCGCCGCTGCCGCGGTTGCCCATCACCCGCAACGTGGTGAGCAGCTTGGGTTTCCTGGTCGCCGGGTCCCACTGGTGGATCGTGCCGCAGCCGAGGCCGACGTTCGGGTCGTCCCAGCTGACCACCGGCCCGGTCGGGCAGGCCGCCTTGCCGATGTAGAACACCTTGCCGTCCGGCGCGATCGTCAGCCCGTGCGGCTCGCCGATCTGGTCCAGCTGCCCGGCCGCGTTCTTGCCGGTCAGCCGCTCGACCTTGTAGTTGGCGGCGATCCCGGCCTGGCAGTCGCCGCGGACCATGCCGGTCGTCCAGCGCAGCGCGCCGAGCAGGTGGTCGCGGAACTGCCCTTCGCCGTAGGACGCCTCGGTGCGGCCCATGCCGGTGTAGAAGGAGCGGCCGCCGTCGTAGTCGCGGCACCACGAGATCGGGTGGAACGCGCCGTTCGCGCCGACGCCGGGGTTGTAGCCCTTCTCCTCGACCTGGGCGACCGTGTGAACGGTGCCGACCGGGTTGTTCTCCCAGTTGAGCCAGCGGTCCGTGCGCGTCCAGTTCTGCGGCAGCCCCTTGGTGGCGGGGTGCTGGGCGTCGAGGACGTCGACGACCGCCTGCTGCGGGGCCGGCTCGGGTGGCGGCGGGGTCGTCGAGGTGTCCTTGAACAGCTTGAGGTCGGCGAGCTGGATGATCGGCTCACCGGCGTTCGCGGTGATGTTCAGCCGGTAGTTCGGGTAGGCCGTGGTGTTGGCGAACGTGAACGTCCGGGTCTGGAACGGCTCGGTGAACGTCTCGTTCGCCCGCGTGTCCAGGTCGGTCCAGGTGCTGCCGTCCGCGGAGCCCTGCAGGGTCCAGTTCTTCGGGTTCCGGCCCGGGAAGTCGTTCGCCGACGTCAGCGAGTAGCTGCTGATCGCGACGGGCGTGGCCATCTTGTAGGCGGCCCAGCCGGTCGTCGCGAACGTCAGCCACTTCGTGTTTTCGTTGTTGTCGGCCAGTTTTTCCTTGGTCTCGTTCGGCGGGTTCTCCCCGCTCGCGGTCACCGCCGCCACGGCCTCGGGCGTGGGGCGTGCCCCGACCGGGCGGGCCCCGATCAGGCCGGTGAACCACTGCGACGAGTCCTGCGCGCGGGCCGCGTCGGAGATGCCGAGGAACCCGCCGCCCGCCTTCATGTACGCCTGCAGCGCGCCCTCCTGGTCGCGGTTGAGCGTGACGCCCTGCGCGGACAGGAACACCACCCCGCGGTAGCGCGCGAGGTTCAGCGGGTTGAACACCGCCGGATCCTGCGAGGCGGTGACCGTGATGCCGTTGTCACCACCCAGCCGGGCGATCGCGTCCGCCGCGCGCAGCACCGGGTCCTTCTGATCGGCGGCCGCGCCGTGGAAGACGAGCACGTTCACCGGCACGTTCGCCGAGGGAGCCGCCGCGGCCACGGGCATCGCCATCAGCGGAGCCCCGGCCGCCAGGACCGAACCGATGGCGAGCACGACCGCAGCGCGTTTTCCGAACCAACGTCGTTTCATAGCTCCCCTCCTGCGTGCGTCCGGGAATCGGGGTTCATGTCGTGCCCGGTGTGGCCGTGCTGCTTGAACCGGTCGATCGCGTCCTGGGCGCCGTCCGGCATGCCGCCGTCGGCGTTGCGGACCAGGAAGAGGCCCACCATCCCGCCGTCGGAATGGGTCTGGACGTGGCAGTGGTACATCCACGCCCCCGGCCCCGCGCCTTCCCCGGCGATCACCTGGAAGCCGAACGAGCTGCCGGGGTCCAGGTTCTTGTTGTCGACGATGGCAGCGTTGTCATCGGCGCCGCGGAGCATCCCGGTGCGGGTGTCGGCCCAGCGGTGCCCGTGCAGGTGGAACGTGTGCGGCAGGCTGCCGTACCCGATGCAGACCCACTCGACGCGCTCGCCGAGGCGCGCCTCGAGGATCGGTGTGCCGGGCGCCATCTCGTGGTTGATCATCATTTCGTTGAACACGACGGTGTACTGCCGGCTCGGCAGCAGGTCGCCGCGCTTGCGCACGATCAGCCCGCCGTAGAGGCCGCGCGCAAGGCCGGCGGTGCCGTGGTCGGTACCCATGGCGTGGTCGTGGTAATGCCAGTACCCGGCGCTGCCCGGCATCCAGAACCCGCCGCCGGCGTCGTACCGGGTCCGGGTGCGCCAGGTGTAGGTGCGTGTCTCGCCCGGTTTGTTGAAGGAGGCGTTGAGCGGGGCGCCGTCCGACGCGGTGTCGTAGGTGACGCCGTGCGGGTGGATCGACAGCCGCTGGTCGGTCCGGTTGACCAGTTCGATCTCGAGGGTGTCGCCCTCGTAGATCTCCAGCAGCGGCCCGGGGATCGTGGCCTTGCCCGGCTCGAGGCCGTAGCCGTACCGGCCGCCGGGCAGGGCTTCGGCATAAAGGGTGAGCTGGCGGGTCAGGCCCGCGGCCGACGCCGCCGGAGCCACCCCGACCGCGGGCGCGAGCACGCCCGCGGCGGTTCCGGCCAGCATCGACCGACGTGACAATCGCATTCCGGTTCCCCCGGGGCTCTCAGAACCGCACGGTGCGGAGGTATTCGAACCCGACCTTCGCCGTGTTCAGCGGGTCGGCGGGCTGGTCGTGCTCGACGATGTACTCGGCGATGGTGTGGCAGGACGCGGCGAAGATGCGTGGGAAGCCGATCACGCCGGTGCCCGGGTCGGTCATCTGCCCGTCCGCGGTCATGTCCTTGACGTGGTACTGCCGCACGCGCGGGAAGTGCTGCCGGAACAGCCGGACGGGGTCGGCGCCGCCGGTCACCGCCCAGAACAGGTCGATCTCCAGGTGCACGAGCCGCTTGTCCGTCTTCGCGGTCAGGACGTCGTAGGGCAGCACGCCGCCGATCGGGGCGAATTCGTGGGCGTGGTTGTGGTAACCGAGCGGGATCCCGGCCTTCTTGAAGGCGGCCGCGGCGGCGTTGAGCCGCCCGGCGAAGGCCTCCCACTCCGCGATGGTGGCGAAATTCACGTACGGCACGTTGGCGCGGGTGTTGCCGAGGATCTTCGCGTCGGCGATGGCCTGGTTCAGGTCGCCGTCGATGCCGACGTGCGTCGAGGACGCCTTGAGGTGGCAGCGGTCGAGGATGGCGCGGAACTCGGTCGCGCTGCGGCCGTACGTCCCGGCCAGCTCGACCTTGCGGTAGCCGATGTCGGCCAGCGCGGAGAGCGTGCCTTCCGGGTCGTTCTGCAGCAGCGACCGCAGGGAGTAGAGCTGGATGCTGATCTTCTCGAGCGGGATCCGGCGCCGGGCCGTGGCGGCGTCCGCGACGCTGGGGAGGGCGACCGTCGCGAGCGCCGCGGTGGCGACGCCGAGCATGGTCCGCCTGGAGAGAGACTGAGCATGTTCACCGCACATGAAACCCTCATCTCTGGTTGCTGAAAGCCGCGTCGAAAGCCGCCGACGGCTGGTCGAACAGGTGCTCGCGGACGTACTTCACCGCCTCCGCCGCGCCACGGAGCCGGTCCATCCCGGCGTCTTCCCACTCCACCGAGATCGGGCCGGAGTAGCCGATCGAGTTCAGCGCCCGGAAGCAGTCCTCCCACGGGACGTCGCCGTGCCCGACGGACACGAAGTCCCAGCCCCGCCGCGGGTCCGCCCAGGCCAGGTGCGAGCCGAGCCGCCCGTTGCGGCCGTCGAAGCGCTTGCGGGTGTCCTTGCAGTCGACGTGGTAGATCCGGTCGGCGAAGTCGAGGATGAACCCGACCGGGTCGAGGTCCTGCCAGACGAAGTGCGACGGATCCCAGTTCAGTCCGAACGCCGGCCGGTGGCCTACGGCTTCGAGCGCGCGCTGGGTCGTCCAGTAGTCGTAGGCGATCTCCGACGGGTGGACCTCGTGCGCGAACCGGACGCCGGCCTCGTCGAAGACGTCCAGGATCGGGTGCCAGCGGCGGGCGAAGTCCGCGTAGCCGTCATCGATGTCATCGCGCGTGACCGGCGGAAACATCGCCACGTACTTCCAGGTCTTCGACCCCGTGAAGCCGATGACGGTGTCGACGCCGAGCTTCGCCGCCGCCCGCGCGGTGTCGGCCATCTCGGCCGCCGCGCGCTGCCGGACGCCCTCGGGTTCGCCGTCGCCCCAGATGCGGGACGGCAGGATGGCCTGGTGCCGGTGGTCGATCGGATCGTCGCAGACGGCTTGCCCGACGAGGTGGTTCGAGATCGCCCACACCTTGAGGCCGTGGTCGGCGAGCAGCCGCAGCCGTCCCGGCACGTAGTCCTCTTCGGACAGTGCCCGGTCGACTTCGAAGTGGTCGCCCGAGCAGGCGATTTCCAGCCCGTCGTAGCCCCATTCCGAAGCGAGCTTGCAGACCTCGGTGAACGGCAGGTCGGCCCACTGGCCGGTGAACAACGTGACGGGACGGCTCATGCGCGCACCTCGCTGACCTTCGGTGCGGCCTGAGCCAAAAGCGCAGTGTTGAATGATTCGCTCGCAAGCTCTCTCATGTCTCCTCCACCGACGTCCAGTTCGCTTCTTCGGCCGCACTCTGCTCGACGGCGGCCAGCACCCGCTGGACGCGCAGGCCGTCGTCGAAGCCCGGCTCGGGGTCGGTGCCCGCGCCGATGGCGTCGAGCAGGTCGGCGACCTCGTGGGTGAACGTGTGCTCGTAGCCGAGCAGGTGCCCCGGCGGCCACCACACGCCGACATACGGGTGCTGCGGCTCGGTGACGAGGATCCGGCGGAACCCGGCCTCGGTGCCGGCGCCCTCGTACCACTGGAGTTCGTTCATCGACTCGAAGTCGAACGCCAGGCTCGCCTTCGACCCGTTGACCTCCAGCCGCATCGCGTTCTTGCGGCCCAGCGCGAACCGGGTCGCTTCGAAGGTCGCGACCGCTCCCCCGGAGAGCCGGGCCAGGAACAACGCGGTGTCGTCGACCGTCACGTCGTCCGTACCGCCGCTCTCGGCCGGCCGCTGCTTGACGAAGGTGTTCGTCAGCGCCGAGACGCCGGTGATCACCTCGCCGGTGACGAACTGGGCTGCGTCCACGATGTGCGCGCCCAGGTCGCCCAGCGCGCCCGACCCGGCGGACTCCTTGCGCAGCCGCCACGTCATCGGCGCCTGCGGGTCGGACAGCCAGTCCTGCAGGTACACCGACCGCACGTGCCGGATCTCGCCGAGCGCCCCACTCGCCACGAGGTTCCGGGCGTGCGCGAGCGCGGGCACCCGGCGGTAGTTGAACGCGACCATGGCCCGCACCCCGCGTTCCCGGGCCCGCCGCGCCGCTTCGGCCATCGCTTCGGCTTCGGCGACCGAGTTGGCCAGGGGTTTCTCGCACAGGACGTGCTTCCCGGCGTCCAGTGCGGCGATCGCGATCTCCGCGTGGCTGTCGCCGGGCGTGCAGACGTCCACCAGGCCGACGTCGTCCCGGCCGACGAGCTTCCGCCAGTCGGTCTCGACGTCCTCCCAGCCGAACTTCTCCGCGGCGGCCTTGGCCCGGGCCTCGTCCCGGCCGCCGAGGACGGCGAGCCTCGGCACCAGCGGCGGGTCGAAGAACCGGTGCACGCTGCGCCAGGCGTGCGAATGCACCGCACCCATGAACGCGTGACCCACCATGCCGATCCCGATCGTTTCCCGTCCCGGGCTCATACCCCTCCTTCGGTTTCGGTGCCGGTGGTCAGGAATCGAAGCCGACGTCGAGGTACTGGTCGACGTTCTCCTTCGTGACCACTGCCGAGTACGTGGTGATCTCGGCCGGGATGTCGTGCTCGGCCAGGTCGCCGATCCCCTTGCCCTGCCCGAGCAGCCGGGCCAGCGCGACCGCCGTCGAGGCCATCGACGGGCTGTAGAGCACGGTCGCCTTGATCGGCGACGAGTCGGCCTTGATCAGGTTCATCATGTTCTTCGAGCCGGCGCCGCCGACCATGATGAACTCCTTGCGGTTCGCGGTGTCGATCGCCGCGTTGACGCCGATGCCCTGGTCGTCGTCGTGGTTCCAGAGGGCGTCCAGCTTGGGTGCGCCCTGGAGCAGGTTCGCCGTCTGCTGCTCACCCGACTCCGACGTGAACTGCGCCGACACGCGCGGGCCGACCTGGAACCCGGCCCGGCCCAGCGCGTCCTTGAAGCCCTTGCTGCGTTCCTGGGTCAGCGGCAGCGAGTCGATCCCGGCGACCTCGCCGATGACCGGGTTGGCGACGTTCTTCTTCTTGAGCTCCGCGGCGATGTAGTTGCCCGCGTTGACGCCCATCCGGTAGTTGTCGCCGCCGATCCAGGTTCTGTACGCCAGCGGGGTGTCGAAGACGCGGTCGAGGTTGATCACCGGGATGCCGGCGTCCATCGCCTGCTGGCCGACCGCGGTGAGCGCCTTGCCGTCGAAGGGCAGGATCACCAGGACGTCGACCTTGGCGTTGATCAGCGTCTCCACCTGGGAGATCTGCTGGTTGACGTCGTTGGTGCCCTCGGTGGCGTTGAACTTCACCTCGCTGAACTTCTGCGCCTGGGCCTTGGCGTTCTTGGTGATCGCCGCGATCCAGCCGTGGTCGGCGGCCGGCGCGGAGAAGCCGATGGTGATCGGCTTGCCCGGCTGGGCGTTGTTGCCCGCGTTGGCGACCGGCGCGTTCGACTCCGAGTTCGCGGGCGTGTTCGAGGTGCAGCCGGCCAGCAGCGCCCCGGCGCCGACCGCGGCCCCGCCCAGCAGGAACCCCCGGCGGCCGAGGAAGGGTTGTTCGGTCATGACGGCCTCCTGGTGGCTAGGTCTTGGACTTGCGGGACCGGAACTGCAAGAGCACGGCGAGCACGATGATCACGCCCTTGGCGATGTTCTGGATGTCGGTGTCCAGGTTGTTCAGCGTGAAGATGTTCGACAGCACCGTGAAGATCAGCACGCCGACGAGGGTGCCGATGAGCGAGCCGCGGCCGCCGGTCAGCAGCGTGCCGCCGATGACCACAGCGGCGATCGCGTCGAGCTCGTAGAACATGCCGTTGGTCGACGCACCCGCCGTCGTCCGCGCGACGACCATGAGCGCGGCGATCCCGCAGCAGAGCCCGGCCACGCCGTAGACGAGCGCGAGGTGGCGCTTGACGTTGATGCCGGCCAGCCGCGACGCTTCGGCGTTGCCGCCCACCGCGTATGTCCGGCGGCCGAAGGTGGTGCGGTTGAGCACGACCCAGCCGACCGCGAAGACCAGCGCGAACAGCCAGATCAGCGTCGGGATCCCGAGGAAGCCGCCCCGGAAGAAGGCGAGGAAGTCCTGGTCGGCGACGACCTGGGTGCGCCGGCCGCTGATCCGCTCGGCGAGCCCGCGTGCCGAGACGTACATCGCGAGCGTGGCGATGAACGGCACGACCTTGCCGTAGGCGACGAGCACGCCGTTGATCAGCCCGCAGCCGAGGCCGACGGCCAGTCCACAGAGGACCATCACGAACGGCCCGTACGACTGCGTCGCCAGCGTCGTCAGCCAGACGCCGGCCAGGCCGACCATCGAGCCGACCGACAGGTCGATGCCGCCGCTGATGATCACGAACGTCATCCCGACGCTGACCACGCCGATCGCCGCGGCCAGCCGCAGGATCGTCGAGATGTTGCTTTCGGTGAAGAACAGCTCGGGCCGGGTGAACTGGCCGACCAGGCACAGGATCACGAGCACGCCGGCCAGGCCGAGCAACCGTGGGTCGGCGGAGAAGGCGAACCGCTTCCGTTCGGCGGGCAGCGCTTCCTGGGGCGGTGCCTGGGTTTCGGTCATGCCGCGCTCCCCTCGAGAATCACGTCGAGCACCTCGGCCTCGGTCAGCCCGGCGGAGCGCCGGTCGGCGAGGACGCGGCCCTCGCGCAGCACCAGCACCCGGTCGGCCAGCCCGAGCACCTCGGGGATTTCACTGGACACCAGCACGATCGCCACGCCGGTCGCGGCCAGCTCGTCGATCAGCCGGTACAGCTCGGCGCGGGCACCGACGTCGACGCCGCGCGTCGGCTCGTCGAGCAGCAGCACCCGGCACCCGCGGACCAGCCACCGCGCGAGCACGGCCTTCTGCTGGTTGCCGCCGGACAGCGTGCGGACGATCCGCCGCGGGTCGGCGGGCCGCAGGTCGAGGCGGCGCAGGCTCGCGCCGGCGTCGTCCAGTTCCTTGGCGCGCTCGGTGAACCCGAGCTTCGCGTACCGGCCGAGGCTGGCCAGGGTCACGTTGTGCACCACCGGGAGATCCAGCAGCAGGCCCTGGCTCTTGCGTTCCTCCGGCGCAAGGCCGATGCCCGCCTTGACGGCCGCCCGGACGCCGGGGGCGAGCGGTTTCCCCTGCACCGTCACGGTTCCGCGGTCGGCCTTGCGGGCGCCGAAGATCGTCTCCAGCAGTTCGCTGCGGCCGGAGCCGACCAGGCCGGCGATGCCGACGACCTCGCCGGCGTGGACGGTGAAGCTCACGTCCTCGAACTCGCCCTGCCGGGTGAGGTTCTCCACGGCGAGCGCGGTCTCCGGCCGGGCGTGGCCGTCGTGGCGCGGGCCGAAGACGGTCTCGACCTTGCGCCCGGCCATCAGCGCGACCAGGTCGGCGGTCGGCGTCGCGGCGGCGTCGAGGCCGGTGCCGACGGTCCGGCCGTCCTTCAGCACGGTCACCCGGTGCCCGATCCGGCGGAGTTCCTCCAGGCGGTGGGAGATGTAGACGACCGCGACGCCGTCGGCGGTCAGCTCGCCGACGATCCGGAAGAGGTTGTCGACCTCCTCGCCGGCCAGCGCGGCGGTGGGTTCGTCCATCACGAGCAGCCGGGCGTCGTGGGCCAGGGCGCGGGCCATCGAGACGAGCTGCTGCCCGGCGGCCGAGAGCTTGCCGACCTCGGTCGACGGCCGGATGTCCGGGTGGCCGAGCCGCGCCATCAGGCGGGCGGCCTCGGCGCGGGCCTGGGAGATCCGCGTGAACCCGAAGCGGGCGCGCTCGTGGCCGAGGAAGATGTTGTCCGCCACCGAAAGCCCGGGCACGAGGTCGAGCTCCTGGTACAGGGTGGCGATGCCCAGGCGCAGGGCGTCGACCGGCGACCCGAGCGTCACCGGTTCGCCTTGCCAGGTGATCTCGCCGGTGTCGGGCTGGTGCGCGCCGGACAGCACCTTGATCAGCGTCGACTTCCCGGCACCGTTCTGGCCGAGCAGGCAGTGCACCTCGCCGGGTTCGACGTCGAGGTCGACGCCGTCGAGGGCCCGCACCCCCGGGAACGTCTTCACGATGCCGCGGACGGACAGCAGGGTCATACCGTGGCCTCCTCGACGAGCGCCGGGTTCGCGAACAACCGCTCGGCCGCCAGGTGCGCGGCGCCCCGCAGCGGCGCGTGCAGGCCGAGACCGGACGGCACGACCCGGGCCTGGCCGAGCGGCCGGGCGGCGAGCTCGACGCGGACCGGTTCGACCAGCCACTCCCCCAGTTCGGCGAAGTAGCCGCCGAGCACGACGACGTCGGGGTCGAGCACATCGACCACCGTCGACAGTGCGACGCCCAGTGCGACGCCGAGTTCGTGGACCGCGGTGGCGGCACGCTGGTCGCCGAGCCGGATGCGGTCCTTCAGCAGGGTGACGCGGGCTCCGACGCCGGGGGCGGGATCGTGCAGCGGGTCACCCGGCGGGGCGGCCGCACGCAGGACCGCGGCCAGGTTCGCCTTCGTCTCCAGGCAGCCCGTCCGGCCGCAGGAACACCGCTCACCGGACGGGTCGACGGCGATGTGTCCGACCTCGCCCGCGAAACCGCGCGCGCCCCGCAGGATCGTGCCGCCGGAGACGAACCCGCCACCGACGGCCGTCCCGCCGCCGAGGTAGAACAGCTCGGTCCCGGTGCCCGCGACCGACTCGGCGAGCGCGCCGAGGTTGGCGTCGTTGTCCACGGCCACGACGTCGACCGGGACGGCCAGCCGGGCCGCCAGGAGCCCGGCGATCTCCGCGTCGCGCCAGCGCAGGGCCGGCGCGAACCGCAGCACGGCGGCGGCCGAGTCGACCAGCCCGGGCACGGAGATCGCGACCCCGGCCGGTGGACCGGGCAGCACCCGGGCGGCGAGGCGGGCGAGTTCGTCCATCGCCCCGGCGAGCCCGAGCGCGGCGACGTCGGCGGCTTCGGCCCACTCGGCCAGGGTCCGGCCGGACAGGTCGGTGGCCAGCGCCGAGAGCCGGTCGGTCTCGATGCGCAGAGCCAGCGCGTAGGTGTCTTCGCCGTGCAGTTCGACCAGCCGGCTCGGCCGCCCGTTGCCCGGGAGGACCCCGGCGGGCCGGACCAGGCCGCGGCCGGCGAGTTCGGTGAGCAGCCCGGGCACCGCGGACTTCGCGATCCCGCAGCGGGCCGCCAGCTGGGTGCGCGAGAGGGGGCCGGTGCGCAGCGCCCGCAGGACCGCGGCCAGGTTCGCCGTACGCGGGCTCGCCGAGCCGGCTTGGCTCGTTCCGGTGACGGCCACGGTGCCCCCATCTTGCGCTGGCTACTGAACGCACTTTGTCGCTCAGGCAGCGAAAGTAGGGTGACTGGCATCACTCGTCAAGGTGACAACGGCGCGTTAAGTCGGGTTTTCACCCGGATAGACGTGCGAAACCGGACAGACTTTCGCTCGCCGCGTGCAAAAGTCTGTCCAATCTTGGCATTACACTGTGGACGCGTTCAGCAACGCTCCGTCAACCCACGCCCTGCCGCAGCGAGCGTCGCGAATGACTCATTCGGGACAAGTGGGGTAGACAAATTTTAAAATAAGAACAGCGGGGGGGGGGGCGAGGGCCCCCCACAGAGGGGAAGGGAAAACCCGAGCGGG
>NZ_JBFACT010000032.1:0-95509 GCF_040640995.1 Amycolatopsis sp. NPDC021455
ATCGGGCCGACGTCGTACGAGTGGATGGTGCTCGACCTCGCCTGCGTCAAGGCGGGCTTCCGGTCGGTGGCGGTGTCCCGGCCATAAGAGCCGGGAAGGAGGCCTTCACGGACAAACGTCAGCCGGTGACGCCGTCGGCCTCGGCGGCCTTCGCCACCGCGGCCGCGACCTCCGGGGCCACCCGCGGGTCGAGCGGGCTCGGGACGATCCGGTCCGGGCCCAGGTCGTCCATCGCCACCGAAACGATCGCCTCGGCGGCCGCCAGCTTCATGTTCTCCGTGATCGCCCGCGCGCCGGAGTCGAGCGCGCCGCGGAACACGCCCGGGAACGCCAGCACGTTGTTGATCTGGTTCGGGAAGTCGCTGCGTCCGGTGGCCACGATCGAGGCGTACCGTGCGGCCACGTCCGGGTGAACTTCCGGGTCCGGGTTGGACAGGGCGAACACGATGCCGCCGCCCGCCATCCGGCCCAGCAGGGACTCGTCGATCGTCGCGCCGGACAGGCCGAGGAACACGTCCGCGCCTTCCAGGGCCTCCGCCAGGCCGCCACGCAGGCCCGCCTTGTTGGTCGTCGCGGCCAGCCGCGCCTTGACCGGGTTCAGGCCGTCGCGGCCCTCGTGGATGATGCCGCGCGAGTCGAGCAGGGTGACGTCGCCGATGCCGGCTTCCTGGAGGATCTTCGCGCAGGCCACACCCGCCGCGCCGGCGCCGGAGACGACGACGCGCTGGTCGGCGATCGCCCGGTCGAGGACCAGGTTGGCGCCGCGCAGCGCGGCCAGCGTGACGATCGCCGTGCCGTGCTGGTCGTCGTGCATGACCGGGCAGTCGAGCGCCTCCTTGAGCTTGTCCTCCAGCTCGAAGCACCGCGGCGCGGAGACGTCTTCCAGGTTGACCGCGCCGAAGGACGGCCGCAGCCGCACCAGCGTCTCGACGATCTCGTCGACGTCGGTGGTGTCGAGCACCAGCGGGATCGAGTCGAGCCCGCCGAACGTCTTGAACAGGACGGACTTGCCCTCCATGACCGGCAGCGACGCGCTGGCGCCGATGTCGCCGAGGCCGAGCACCGCCGTCCCGTCGCTCACCACGACGACCAGCCGGTCCGCCCACGTGTACCGCTTGGCCTTGGCGGCGTCCTCGGCGATCGCGCGGCTCACCTTCGCCACACCGGGGGTGTAGGCGATCGAAAGGTCACGCGGGCTGGAAATCGGCCGGGTGGCCGCCACCGAGAGCTTGCCGCCCTCGTGCCCGGTGAAGATCTCTTCGTCGGTGACCGGCGCGACAGTGCCGGTGGGGTCGCTCATGGGGTTTCCTGTCGTCGTTTCCGTCATTCCTCCAGTGGGAATGACGGAACTCGCGGATCGAACGTGGGTCACTGGAATTTCTCCTGGGCATGCGAGCGGGGGACCACGACAGCGGGAGAAGGCGCACCCTGCTGACGCGGGAACTTCCTCCGGCACGGCAGCCCAGCGCGGTAGCGCCGGCCTGTCGGCGAGGCGTCACGTCGGCCATCGGTACCTAGGTCTGGCGATGACCGCGGACGCGGCGGTTCGTTCATTGTGACAGGTCCGCCCGCGCCCTTGACCCCTCGGTGCGGTTGACGTCACATCCGCGGCGAATTGCGGCAATTACCAAGACGTCTGTCCGGTTTTCTTGGCACCCGATATGATGCCGCCATGCAATTCCGCCGGCTGAGCGTCCCGGACGCCTACGAGTTCTCCCCCCGGGCGTTCCCCGACGAGCGAGGCCTGTTCGTCGCGCCCTTCCAGGACGCGGCCTTCCGCGAGGCGGTCGGCCACCCGCTGCGGCTCGGCCAGACCAACCACAGCGTCTCCCGGCGTGGCGCCCTCCGCGGCATCCACTTCGCCGACACACCACCCGGCCAGGGGAAGTACATCTACTGCCCGCGGGGTTCGATGCTCGACGTCGTCGTCGACCTCCGCGTCGGTTCGCCGACGTTCGGCGAGTGGGACGCACTCCGGCTCGACTCGACCGAGTACCGCGCCGTCTACCTCGCCGAAGGCCTCGGACACGCCTTCATCGCGCTCGAAGACGACACCGTGATGAGCTACCTCTGCTCGGAGCCGTACGCGCCGACGGCCGAGCACGGGATCAACCCGCTCGACCCGGCGCTGGACCTGCCGTGGCCGACCGGCATCGAGCCGGTCCTCTCGGACAAGGACCGCGCCGCGCCCACGCTCGCCGAAGCGCGCGACAGCGGCCTGCTCCCGCTCTACAGCGACTGCGTCGCCTACTACGACAAGCTGCGCTCGGCGAACTGACCACCCACCGTTCCGGCCGGCGGGCCGCTTGCGCATTTAGTAAGCGCGCATATAGTCTGTCCGCATGGCACTTTACGAGTACGAGCACAGCGAGCTGTCCACCGCCCCAGCCGCCGCGATCTGGCCGCTCTGGGCCGACACCGGCCGCTGGCCGGAGTGGGACACCGGCGTCCGGTCCGTGGTCCTCGACGGCCCGTTCGCCGTCGGGACCAGCGGCACGATGACGATGGACGGCATGCCGCCGATCCCGTTCACCCTCACCGAGGTCACCGAGGGCCGCGGCTTCACCGACGAGACGCGGCTGCCGGACGCGCACCTGCGGTTCGAGCACGTCCTGACCGACGTCGACGGCGGCACGCGGATCACCTACCGCGTCACGATCGACGGCCCGGAGGGGTTCGGCCCGCAGGTCACCTCGGACACTCCGGACGCCATGCGCGCGTTGGCCCGGCTCGCCGAGGCTGAGGCAAGCTCGCGAGTATGACCGCTCCCGAGTCCCGCCTGCCCGGCCCCGAGCGCAGCCCCGGCTTCCTGCTGTGGCGCGTGACGCTGGCCTGGCAGCGGGCGATGCGGGCCGCGCTGGCCCCGCACGACCTCACGCACGTCCAGTTCGTGCTGCTGACGACGACGTGGTGGCTCACCCGTTCGGGCGAGCCACCGACCCAGCGGCAGCTCGCGGACCAGGCGGGCACGGACACGATGATGACCAGCCAGGTCGTCCGCAAGCTCGCCGACCGGGGGCTGCTGGCGCGCGCCGACGACCCGGCCGACGCCCGCGCGAAGCGGCTGGAAGTCACCCCCGCCGGCCTGGAGCTGGTCGCGAAGGCACTCAAGGACGTCGAAACCGCCGACGCCGAGTTCTTCTCGGCCACCGACGACGGCTTCGTCGACTCGCTGGCCCGGCTCGCCCCTTGACGAAATCCCGGGCCTCCCCTGGGTGCGATCCCGGATGTCGCGGCGGCGCGGCGCGAGCAGGCTCACCGCCATGAAACTTCTCGCACTGGGGGCGGCCGCGGTCGCACTGGCCTTGCTGCCGGGCACCGCCTCCGCGGACGAACTTCCGACGTTCGACTTCACCGACTGCCCGGCACCGCCCGCGAACGCCGACCCCGGCACGTGGCGCTGCGAAGCCTTTGTGTCCCAAGGAAAATTGACGATCGGCAGCCAGGAGATCCAACTCGGCGAGATGCGGCTGACGTTCAGCGAAGGCCGGGTGAACGGCCAGTACGCGCAGGAGTTCGGCGCGCTGCGGCACGAACCGGTCCGCGTCCCCGGCCTGGCCGGCACGACGCTCCAGCTGCGCTACGGCGGCCATTCGGACTTCCAGGGCAACGCCGAGCGGCGCGGCGAGCTCGACGTCTACGCGGTGCTGCGCCATCCGTTGCTGCGCAAGGAATGCAGCATCGGCACGGCGGCCGCGCCGCTGCACACCGTCGTCCACGACGATCCGGCGCTGCCGCCGGCGGTGCTCTCCAAGAACCCGCCGACGTTCCACTTCGGCGTCGTCGATCCAGGCCTCGCACTGCCGGCCACGCAGGGCTGCGGGCCGCTCGGCAAGCTCGTCGACCGGAAGCTGGGCCTGCCGTCGCCGTCCGAGTTCCACCAGACGACGTACGTGCAGTACAAGCAGCTCTAACGCTTCTTCGGCGTCACCCAGATGGTGATCGTCCCGGTGACCACGGGCTTTCCGTTCGTGTCCGAAATGGTCACCGGGACTTCGAGGTCGAAGCCGTCATCGCCGAACACCGGCAGCTCCGGCAGTGCGGCGACCGCGCGCAGGCCGGTCTCCGCCTTGGCGACGTACTGGACGTTCATGCCCTTCGGCAGCCAGCGGTGCGTGGTCGGGACGGTGGCCTCGGCGAGCATGCCCATCGCGATTTCGGCGAGGTTGCAGGCGGCGATCGCGTGGAACGTCCGGATGTGGTTGTGAACACCCCACCACTTCGGCGCGGTGACCTCGCAGTGGCCAGGGCGCAGCTCCCGCACCGAGGGCAGCACCGTGCGGAAGTACGGCACGCGCAGGCACATCGCGGCGCTGAACAGCTGTTTTCCGCCCGGCTTCGCGGCGAGCTTGTGCCACAGGGCGAACGTCGGCGTCTCGGGCATGAGCGTCTCCTCGAACTAAGCTACCGTTCAGTAGCTAAGCAGACGCCCGGCCGGGTGGCAAACCGCCGGATATATTCGCCCGTGTGGCGAACCGTCTCTTCCTCCTCCGGCACGGCCAGACCGAGTGGTCGCTGAACGGGCGGCACACGGGCCGCACGGACATCCCGCTGACCCCGGCCGGGGAAGGCCAGGCGCGCGCCGCGGGCGGGACCCTCCGGAGCCTGGTCGGCGGGCCGTCGCTGGTGGTGTCGAGCCCCCGCGCGCGGGCGCTGCGCACGGCCGCGCTGGCCGGCCTGCGCGTCGACGAAGTCACCGAGGACCTCGCCGAGTGGGACTACGGCGACTACGAGGGCATCACCACGCCGCAGATCCGGGAAACCGTGCCCGGCTGGACGGTCTGGACCCACCCGATCCCCGGCGGCGAAAGCGCTTCGGACGTCTCCGCCCGCGCGGACCGCGTGCTGGACCGCGCCCGCCGCGACATCGAGACCGGTGACGTGATCCTCGTGGGACACGGGCACTTCAGCCGCGTGCTGGTGGCGCGCTGGCTCGGCCTGCCCGCCACCGCGGGCGTCCACTTCGGACTGGACGCCGCCGGCATCGCGGTGCTCGGCGACGAGCGCGGCGAACCCCAGATCGAACACCTCAACCTGCTGCCCGCGGAGGACTGACGTGCCCGACGACCGCATCCGCCGGATCCGCCCCGACGACGTCGAGGCGGCCGTCGGCCTGGCGTACGCCCTCGCCGAGTACGAACGAGCACCGGACGAGTGCCACCTGACGGCGCCGCAGCTGCACGAAGCCCTGTTCGGCGAGGCCCCGAAGCTGTTCGGGCACGTGGCCGAAGTGGACGGCGAGGTCGTCGGCTTCGCGGTCTGGTTCCTCAACTTCTCGACCTGGCGCGGGGTGCACGGGATCTACCTGGAGGACCTGTTCGTCCTGCCCTCCCAGCGCGGCACCGGGCTGGGCAAGGCCCTGCTGGCGGCACTCGCGGCCGAGTGCGTCGCGAACGGCTACGCGCGGCTCGAGTGGTCGGTGCTGGACTGGAACCCGGCCACGGAGTTCTACAAGGCCCTCGGCGCGGTCCCGATGGACGAGTGGACCGTCAACCGCCTCACCGACGAACCCCTCCGAGCCCTGGCCGCCCAAGCTTGAACGTCCTGAACGACTCGTTCAGGACCTCCGACGTCCTGAACGAGTCGTTCAGGACGTCCGGACGAGGCTGAGTCAGTCCTCGTCGTGGCCTTCGCGCTCCGCGCGGCGGCCGGCGAGACCGCCGCGTTCGGCGGCCTCCGTCTCGGTTTCGCCTTCGCGCAGGTCCAGGGCCCAGGCCCGGGACGGGCGGCGGAACAGCAGCACCAGCGCGGCGATGCCGAACAGCGCGACCGGCACGCCCCACGCCGGCAGGCCCGACGGGCCGAGCAGGTACCAGCCGAGCCCGATCACGATCAGCGCGATCACCACTCCGGGCGAACGCGCCCAGGTCTGGCCGAGGACCAGCCCGGCCGACGCGGCCAGGAACGCCAGCGCCACCACGATGAACGTGCCCGACTCGGCGAAGACGTTGTTGCCCGGCTGAGCGGGCGAACGCAGGCCGTTCACCAGCACGACCACCCCGAACACCAGCAGGGCGAGCGACGGCACCGCGGTGACGACGCCGGCCAGCCGGACCTCACGGGGAGCGGGCGAGAGCTTCACTGCGGCGACCTTCCGGAGCGACTTGGCGAAGTGTTTTGCGACGACACAGTGGACTCGACCAGGGCGAGTCACCGTGCGTGAGCTCTTTCGATCGTATGCCACCCGGTCGGCCGTTTTCCCGGGACCGCCCGGGCAACGAAAATTTCAGTGTCGTTGATGAGCGGGCGGTCGGCCCGGGTGCACTTGTCACGACGAGCGGACACTCGCACGTGAAGGAGGCCGCCCGGCACAGGGTCCGAAGGTGCTGTTCCGAGGGTTGCGCCCGTCACCATGCGACGCCGGAAGGTTCTCGGGCCGCCGGAAGTCACTTACTCTGCGGTAATGCGCGCAATCCTCGTCGTGAACCCCCAGGCCACCTCGACCACCGCGGGTGGCCGGGACGTGCTGGCGCACGCGCTCGCCAGCCAGGTCAAGCTCGACGTGGTCGAGACGGACTACCGCGGTCACGCGATGGCCGTCGCGCGCTCGGCCGCGCGGGACGGCATCGACCTGGTCGTGGCGCACGGCGGCGACGGCACGGTCAACGAGGTCGTCAACGGCCTGCTGGCCGACGCCGACGGCGATCCCGCCGAAATCGGGCAGGTGCCCGCCCTGGGCGTCGTCCCGGGCGGCTCGGCCAACGTGTTCGCGCGTGCCCTCGGCATCTCCGCGGACTCCTTCGAGGCCACCCACCAGCTGCTCAACGCGCTGGAGAACGACCGCTCACGCCGGGTGGGACTCGGCCTGGCCGACGGGCACTGGTTCACGTTCAACTCCGGCCTCGGCTGGGACGCCGACGTCGTCGGCCGGGTCGCCAAGCGCCGCGGCAAGCAGACCACCGCCGGCCTCTACATGCGAGCCGCCGTCCGCTCCTACTTCCGGCCGCCGCTGGGCCGGCCGGCCCTGACGATCCGCATCCCCGGCGAGGACCCGATCGAGGCGTTGACCGCTTTCGTGTCGAACACCGATCCGTGGAGCTACCTGGGCGAGCGTGCCGTCCACCTCAATCCGGGTTGCTCGTTCGAGACGGGACTGGGTTTGTTCGCGCTGAGCGGTCTGGGGTTGCCCACCGTGTTCAAGCATGTACGCCAAGCCTTGGCTACGAAGAGCAACCAGCGCGGGCGACGTCTCGTGCGTCACGACGACCTGCCGATGATCCGCATAGACGCAGCTGAACCGGTAAACTTCCAGGTGGACGGCGACCTCGTCGGCCAGCGGACAAGGGTGGAATTCTTCAGCGTCCCGAATGCACTCACGGTAATCGTGTGACGACGAGACCGCTGATCGCCTGCGGCAAAGTAGCAGGTGCCGTTCGTCGACGGAGAAGCTCCACTCAGCGCATCAACCTTCCCTTCGGACGGTCGTTTCGGAGAGAAACCGCAGGTCAGAGGGGTCGCTCGGCCGGGTGACCTGACTCACCGATCTCCCGGAAACCCTTGTCGAAAGCGGTGCTTCGTGAAAGCATTCACAAGCACCCAAGAACACGACCGCCATTGACGACTGTGGCGCGGCCCTCCCGCGCCATATGAAGGAGCTCACGAACATGGACTGGCGCCACGACGCGGCCTGCCGAGACGAGGACCCCGAGCTGTTCTTCCCGGTGGGAACCAGCGGTCCTGCTCTGTCGCAGGTAGCGCAGGCGAAGGCCGTGTGCCACCGCTGCACCGTCGCTTCCGACTGCCTGGCCTGGGCCCTGGCCAGCGGACAGGACGCGGGTGTGTGGGGCGGTATGAGCGAGGACGAGCGACGCGCTCTCAAGCGCCGCCGTACGCACATCGGCACGCGTACCAACGCCTGAGTTTCTCGAGACCCACCCGAGCCGAGCAGATTTTCACCCGGCGGGCATTCGTCGTGCCCACGCCGTCTGGGGTGATACCTACCCGGCTTGAGCTTAACAAGCGAGGCGAAACCACCTGGCGACGGGTGCGGTGAAACCTCACCGGGACTTCAAGTCCTCCCGCGAAGCGCTGAACGGCCCGGCACCACGCACCTGGTGCCGGGCCTTCATCGTGTCGTCCTCCCAATCACGCGTGTCGACCCTTTGATCACACGTGTCGACCCTCGAATCACACCGCCGAGGGGCACACGCGTGATCGAGCAGTCAACTCGCGTGATCAGGAGGACGACACGCGTGATCGAAGGGACGACACGAGTCAGAGCCGGCGAGACAGCGGGATGCGCAGCGCGGCTTCCGTCCCCGTCACGCGGGTCGACGACGCCTCCGACCGCACCTTCCGCAGCGACAGCGAGCCCCGCAGCTCGGACTCCACGAGCGTCCGCACGATCTGGAGCCCCAGCCCGTCGGAACGCTCCAGCGAGAACCCCGACGGCAGGCCGCGCCCGTTGTCGCGGATGACGACGTCCAGCCAGCGCGCCGAACGCTCCACGATCAGCTCGACCTTGCCCGACCGGCCGGCCGGGAACGCGTGCTCGATGGCGTTCTGCACCAGCTCGGCCAGCACCATCACCAGCGGCGTCGCGATCTCCGCGACCACCACCCCGAACGAGCCCTTCCGCGACAGCCCGACCTGCGACTCCGCCGTGGCGACCTCGCCGACCATCGGCAGCACGTTGTCGAGCAGCTTGTCGAGGTCGACGCGCTCGTCCACCGAGATCGACAGCGCCTCGTGCACCAGCGCGATGGACGTCACCCGGCGCACCGACTCCGCCAAAGCGAGCCGCGCCTCCTCCGACGACGTCCGGCGGGACTGCAGCCGCAGCAGGGCCGCCACTGTCTGCAGGTTGTTCTTCACCCGGTGGTGGATCTCACGGATCGTCGCGTCCTTCGACAGCAGCGCCCGGTCCCGGCGCTTCACCTCGGTGACGTCGCGGACCAGCACCAGCGCACCCGCCGCCTGCCCCGCCGGGCGCAGCGGCAGCGCACGGAACAGCACGACGGCGCCGCGCCGCGAGTCGGCCTCCGTGCGGCTCGACGGCTTCCCGTCGAGGGCCTCGATGATCCGGTGGGACACCTCGGTCGCGTCGAACGGGTCGCGGATCAACGACCGCGTCAACGGCGCCAGCCGCGTCCCGACCAGGTCGGATTCGTGCCCCATCCGGTGGTAGGCGGACAGGCCGTTCGGGCTCGCGAACACGACCGTGCCGCTCGAGTCGAGCCGGATCAGGCCGTCGCCGACCCGCGGGGACGTGTGTGTGTCGGTCTGGTTGGAGCCGCTCGGCGGGAACGTGCCGTCGACGATCATCTGGCACAGGTCGCCGGCACTGCCCAGGTACGCGATCTCCAGCGGCGAAGGCACCCGCGGCGCGGCCAGGTTCGTCTCGCGGCTCATCACGGCGATGACCTCGTCGTGGAACCGCACCGGGATGGCCTCGCGCCGCATCGGCAGGTCGCGGTACCAGTGCGGGTCCTCCTCGCGGCAGATCCGCACCTCGCGCATGGCCTTCGCCAGCTGCGGGTGCTCCTCCACCGTGAACCGCGTCCCGACGACGTCCTCGGGGTGCGCGGTGGGCGCCGTCGTCGGCCGCGCGTGCGCGACGCAGACGAAGTCGCCGCCGTCCGGCTGCAGTTCCTCGGTCACCGGGACCCAGAGCAGGAAGTCCGCGAAGGAAAGGTCGGCCAGCAGCTGCCACTCGGCGACGACGGTCTGGAGGTGGTCGGCCGCCTCCCCGGGGAGGCCGGTGTTGTCGGCGAGCAGTTCGGCGAGCGTGGACACGCACCCCATCCAACCAGAGCGGGCCGCCATGACACACTTGACCAGGAACCTTTGACGACGAGGAGTGAACATGTCGAAGCGCGCCCGCAAGCGTCGCGACCGGAAGAAGAACGGCGCGAACCACGGCAAGAAGCCCAACGCCTGATTCCGGCGTTCGGCATGACGAAGGCCCCCACACCGCGGTGTGGGGGCCTTCGTAGTGCTCGGGCGCTACTCGGAGCGCTGCTCGAGGGTGATCTCGGTGCGTTCCACGGTGACGCCGCCGCGGGAGGCGACGGTCTGGCGGATCGACGCGCGCAACCGGCTTTTCAGCTCGGCCGGCGCGTGCTCGCCGCCGCACTTGCGGGCCAGCAGCTGCTTGATGTGCTCGTCGATGCCGTATTCCTCGAGGCACGGCGGGCAGTCCTCGATGTGGGCGCGCAACGCGGCGTCGCGCTCCGGGCTGCACTCCCGGTCGAGCAGCAGGTAGATGTCGGCGAGCGCCTCTTCGCAGCGGACCTTGTCGGACGCGCCCTCGCACATGTCGGTCATCGCCCGGCCACCTCCTCCTTGGCACCCCGGATGAAGCCGCGCTCCCGCGCGACGTCGGCGAGCAGGTCGCGCAGCTGGGCGCGGCCGCGGTGCAGACGGGACATCACGGTGCCGATGGGCGTGTCCATGATCTCGGCGATCTCCTTGTACGCGAAGCCCTCGACGTCGGCCAGGTAGACGGCCAGCCGGAACTCCTCGGGAAGCTTCTGCAGGGCGGCCTTGACGTCGGTGTCGGGCAGGTTGTCCATCGCCTCGACCTCGGCCGAGCGCAACCCGCTGGAGGTGTGGCTCTCCGCCTTGGCGATCTGCCAGTCGGTGATCTCGTCGGTGGGCGCCTGCACGGGCTGCCGCTGCCGCTTGCGGTAGCCGTTGATGTAGGTGTTGGTCAGGATGCGGTACATCCACGCCTTGAGGTTCGTACCGGTCTTGAAGGACGCGAAGGCGGCGTACGCCTTCAGATACGTCTCCTGGACCAGGTCCTCGGCATCGGCGGGGTTGCGCGTCATCCGCATCGCGGCCGAGTACAGCTGGTCGAGCAGCGGCATCGCGTCCCGCTCGAAGCGCTCGGCGCGCTCGGCCTCGGTCGCTTCTTCCGGCGCTGAGTTCTCCGTGCTCGGCAAACCGTTCCCTTCCCGCTCGGCGTCGATGCGCGTGCGCGCATACGGCGGACCCGAGTTTACGCGGGGACCGGGCACGCCGCGGTTCGCCGGTGCCTCGGGACGGCGGCGGCTGCGTGAGCGTGTGGTAGCGAGCGTTGTTGTCACGCCCCGTACAACCGATCAGGGGGATCGGGCATTCCCTAGACTTCCGCCATGGCTGGCAAGGGCACCCCGGCGACGGCGTTGTTGGTGAAGCAGAAGGTGGCGCACACGCTGCACGCCTACGACCACGACCCGCGGGCGGAGTCGTACGGGCTGGAGGCCGTGGAGGCGCTGGGCCTGGACCGCGCGCGGGTGTTCAAGACGCTGGTCGCGGAGGTGGACGGCCGCCTCACGGTCGGCGTGGTCCCGGTCACGGGCCAGCTGGACCTGAAGGCCCTGGCCGCCGCGGCGGGCGGCAAGAAGGCGAAGATGGCGGACCCGGCGGCGGCCCAGCGGGCGACGGGGTACGTGCTGGGCGGGATCTCACCCCTGGGCCACCGGAGCCGGCTGCCGGTGGTGATCGACGCGTCGGCGGAGAAGTTCGAGACGGTGTTCTGCTCGGCCGGGCGGCGAGGGCTGGAGGTCGAGCTGGCCCCGGCGGACCTGGTCCGGCTGGCCGGCGCCGTGGTGGCGCCGATCGCGGCCTGAGTCACGCCAGCGGCCGCAGCACCCGCGACAGCCACTCCGTAGCCGCCCGGGAAACGCTCTCCAGATCCGCCGACAGCGTGTGGTCCCCGTCGACCATGACGATCTCGTGGTGCGGCCCACCGGTGGGCCGGCCGAACGGGTCCCGCTCCCCCTGCACCACCAGCACCGGGACATCGACCGCGTCCAGCTCCGGCTGGCGCGTCTTCTCCGGCTTGCCCGGCGGGTGCTCCGGGAACGCCAGGCACAGCACCGCCACCGCCTGCCCGGCCGAAGCCGTCCGGCAGGCCACCCGCGCGCCCGAAGAACGGCCGCCGAACACGAAGGGCAGCGAGTCGAAGCGGGCCGAGAGGTCCTCCGCCACCGTCAGCCAGGCCGTGTCCAGCTGGTTCGCCGGGGCCGGGGCGCGGCGGCCCGCCACCCGGTACGGCTGCTCGACCAGCGCCACGTGCACGCCGGCCGCCTGCGCCGCCCGCGTCACCTCCACCAGGTCCTTCGCCCCGAGGCCGCCGCCCGCGCCGTGGCCGAGCATCAGCACCGCGTCGCCCTCCTCGGCGCAGTGCAGGTAGACCCGCGCCGGGCCGTACGCCGTGTCGATCGAGATGGCGGTCATGACTTCGGCGCGTCGAACAACGCGCCCTCTTGCGCCGGATCGACCCGCTTCAGCAGCTCGGGCCCGTTGTTGCGGACGTTGTTCACCAGGCTCGAAACCGGCCGCAGCTCCAGCGACGCCACGATGTCGTCCGGCGTGGGCACCAGCAGATCCTTGACGTCCTCGCGGTCCGGGTCCAGCCAGCCGTCCCAGTGGTCGCGCGGCACGATCAGCGGCATCCGGTGGTGAACGTCCGTTAACTGGCCGGCGGCGTCGGTCGTGATGATCGAAAAGGTGATCAGCGGCGCCGCGTTGTCGTCGTCCTTCGGACGCCAGCTCTCCCAGATCCCGCCGAACGCGATCGACGAATCGTCGGGAGCCGTCATGTAGAACGGCTCCTTCTCCTCGCCGGTGCGGCGCCACTCGAACCAGCCGTCGGCGGGCACCAGGCAGCGGCGGGACGTCAGCGCGCGCCGGAAAGCCGGCTTCTCCGCGGCCGTCTCCGCCCGCGTGTTGATCATCCGCGAGCCGACCGACGGGTCCTTGGCCCAGAACGGCACCAGGCCCCACTTCATGATCCGCAGCGAGCGCTCGGCGGGCTCGTCCTCGAGGACCTGGCCTTCTTCGTCACGAGGGTGCCGCTGCACGACCGTCACGACGTTCTTCGTCGGTGCGACGTTGTGGTCGGCCCGCGCGTGGCCTTCGGTGAGGTCGACCGCGTCGAACTCCTCGATCAGCTTCGCCGGGTCCTTGGTGGCGGCGTAGCGGCCGCACATGAGCGCCTCCTCTTGCCGGATAGGTCATCGTTACACGCAAGCCAGGGCCGTGGCGAGCGGCATGGGATCATTCGGGTGGGCACCGGCGCACGGGAGGAGGGCCCTTTGGCGCGCAACGACTGGAGCAAGCTGGACGAGTCCGACGTCCGGGTACGCCCCGGCAAGGGCACCAGGCCTCGCAGCAAGCGCCGTCCCGAGCACGCCGACGCCGTCACCGCCATGGTCATCGGCAAGGATCGCGGCCGCTGGACCTGCGCGATCGACGCCGATCCGGCCCGGGTGATCACCGCGATGCGGGCCCGCGAAATGGGCCGGACGCCGGTGGTCGTCGGCGACCGCGTCGCGGTGGTCGGGGACGTCTCCGGCAAGCCGGACACCCTCGCCCGGATCGTCCGGGTCGACGAGCGCAGCAGCTCCCTGCTGCGCACGGCCGACGACACCGACCCGTACGAGCGGCTGGTCGTCGCCAACGCCGAGCGCCTGCTGATCGTCACCGCGCTGGCCGATCCGCCGCCGCGCACCGGCTTCATCGACCGCTGCCTGGTCGCCTGCTACGCGGGCGGCGTCGAACCGGTCCTCTGCCTGACGAAGGCCGACCTGGCCAGCCCGGACGAGCTCCTGGCCGGGTACGCGGGCCTCGACATCCCGGCCGTCGTCACGCGCTACGACGAGGAACCCGACGGCCTCGCCGAGATGCTGAAGGACCGCGTGACGGCGCTGGTCGGCCACTCCGGAGTCGGCAAGTCGACATTGGTCAACCGCCTGGTGCCGGACGCCGAGCTGGCCACCGGCGTGGTGAGCGCGGTCGGCAAGGGGCGCCACACGTCCGTCGCGGCGGTGGCGCTGCCGCTGCCGGACGGCGGCTGGGTGATCGACACGCCCGGCGTGCGGTCGTTCGGCCTGGCCCACGTCACCGCGGACGACATCGTCGACGCCTTCGAGGAGTTCGCCGAAGCCGCCGAGGAGTGCCCCTCCGGCTGCGGGCACCTGGGGCCACCGGAAGACCCGGACTGCGCGCTCGACGACGTCGTCACCGAAGGCAAGGCGAGCCCCGAACGACTGACGTCGCTCCGGCGGCTCCTGGCTTCTCGCGGCGGTCACGACGTGACCCGCGTCACAGAATCCTGAGGCAACCGGGAACCGAACGCCGATCGTCACCGTCACATCGGTAACCAATCACCCGTTCAGGCGATATGCCAGGTGACGATCCGACTTTGAGGGGAAATCGATGCGCAAGACCACCCTGGTCGCGGCGGGCGCCGCGCTGGTGCTCACGCTGACGGCGTGCAGCGGCAATTCCGCCACCGGCACCGCACAGCCGGCGGCCGCGGGCGGGCAGTCCCAGGACGGCGGCAGCCGCGGCCTGGCTTCGCCGTTCACGGACGCGATCCAGCTGGCGTCAGCGTCCAAGCAGGGCACGGAGAAGTCCAAGTCGGTCAAGTTCACCATGGAGGGGGCCGCCGGCGGCCAGACCCTCAAGGCGAACGGCGCGATGGCCTTCGACGGCGCGCAGACCAAGTTCTCGATGACGGCCACCGCGGCCGGGCAGACCACCGAAATGCGCCTGGTCGACAAGATCATGTACATCAAGCTGCCCGCCGCGGAGCAGAAGCAGATGGGCACGGACAAGGCGTGGGCCAAGGTCTCGGCCGACGGCTCCGACCCGCTGTCGCAGGCGCTGGGCGGCGCGCTGTCGCAGTCGGCGGAGCAGAGCGACCCGAGCCAGGTGCTCGACCAGATCTCCAAGGCCGGCCGGATCGTCTCGTCCGACCAGACCGAGCTGAACGGCCAGCAGGTCAACCACTACAAGGTGGAGATCGACCTCGCCAAGGCCGTCGACCAGATCGCCGAGCAAGTCCCGGCGTCCGCGCGCGGCCAGGTCACCGAGAAGCTCAAGGGCAAGGACATCAAGATCCCGGCCGAGCTGTGGCTGGACAAGGACAATCTGCCGGTGCAGATGACCATGGACCAGGGCCCGATGATGCAGGCGCTGGGCGCGCCGGCCGGTGACGCGAAGTTCACGATGAAGTACACCGACTGGGGCACCCAGGTCGATGTGGCGGCCCCGCCGGCCGACCAGGTCGTCGACCTCGGCGAGCTGATGAAGAAGGCCGGTCGCTGACCGGACGACGGACAGTAGCAGCGGCTCCCCCGAACGAGTTCGGGGGAGCCGCTGTGTTTTTGTTGCACCATGCGCAAAGCCGCGGTCGTGCTGCTGTTCGCCCTGCTGGCGGGCGGGTGTTCGGACCCACCACCGCCCCCGGCGTTCGGCGACGCGCTCGCGTTGGCCGACGCCGCCACGGCGGCCACCTCGAGCGGCGGCTCGGCGAAGTTCGCCACGGACGTCGCGGTCGGCTCGGTCCGTTCGAAGAGCCAGGGCCAGTTCGGCGCCGGCGGGGCTTCCCAGGTGATGACGACCGACTTCATCGGCGAGCCGATGGAGGTGCGGCTGGTGGGCGGGAAGCTGTACGCGAAGGTGCCGGAAGGTGCCGGGGACAAGCCGTGGGTGGTGGTGACGGAAGGAAGCGACCCGTTTTCCCAGGTGCTCGGCGGCAGCCTGGCGCAGCTGACGGCCCAGAACGACCCGGCGCACACCCTGGGCGAAATCCGGACGGCGGGCACGATCGTCTCGGCGGAGCGCACCGACCTCGGCGGAGTGGCCGCGGAGCACTACCGCGTGGAACTCGACCTGGCCCGCTTGGGCACGGACCTCCCCGCAGGCCTGCCGCCGGACTCCGTGGGACGGCTCGGCGGCAAGTTCCCGGTCCAGCTCTGGCTCGACGACGCACACCGTCCACTGCAGATCGTCCTGGACCTGTCCCCCATCCTGCAGGGCGCCGAAGCCCGGATCACGACGCGGTATTCGGAGTGGGGCGCACCGGTCGATGTCCAGCCACCACCGCCCGGCGAGGTGGGCTAGTCACGCAGCCCTCCACCGGTCTCACCTCCGGATGAACTCGCCGGCCCGGCCCCTGGTAGCCGGAGCCCCTGCCCCGGGCGGGATTCCGGCTAAGTCGCAGCGCGCTTTCGAGATCCGGCGTGAACCGCACGCTGAGGCATGACTGGCACACCACCCAGACCTCCCCCGCCGCCCCGATACGAAGCCAGAACACGGCCGGCAGTGCCGGGTCAAGGCACGCTTTCCCGCCTTGACGCGGTACTGCCGGCCGTAGTCACAATCCGGCTTCGGGGTGGTGGGCCACCGAACGGCTGACCAAGGCGACCTGACGCCGCTCAGGCGCCCCACACACAGCCCGCCCTCCCAGGGCAGAGTTCCGGCAAAGTCGATCGCTGCCGCGGTGCTCCGCGGCGGAAGAGGCGCTGTGCGCTGCCAGCCGGGCGTCGCGAATGACTCATTCGGGACGTACGAGGTCCCCAATGACTCATTCGCGACCTTCGGCAGCGCGGCAGACCTCGACGACCAGCGTCGCAGCAGTCACGGAGGGCGGACTGGAGACTCGGGCGGCGGGCGGACCTGCGTGCCCGGAGTCCGGGCGCGACTTCGCCGGCCCCCGCCACTCCCAGGGGGGCGGCCCCAAGGCCAGTCTATCGGCCCCCACCGACAAACCCGGCGGAAAGCCGCAGCTCAGCCACAGTTGTCCACAACCACCGAACCCTGTGGACAACTCAGAGCAGCTCCAACAAGAACGGCAGTTCCTGAGGCGCGTACCAGGCCAGCTCGTGGTCCTCGGCATCGCCCAAAGTGAACTCCGCGTCCGGGTCGCCGAGGTCCGCCGCGTCGATCACCGCCGCTGCCGCCGCCACCGCGTCCGCCGCCTCCGGGGCGTCCACGTGGATCGCCGCCACCGCCGACATCGGGATCGGGCCGCCGATTCGGACCACCGGGGCGTCCAGGTCCGGGCGCAGGGTCACGCCCTCGACGTCCGCCGAGACCACCACCCTGCGCGGCTCGCCCTTCTCCTCCGCCGCGATCAAGCGCAGCGAAGCGCGCGCCGCGTCGAGCAGCGCCGCGTACTCCAGTTCCTCGTCCGACCCGCTCACATACGCCTCGCGCAACGCCGGGGTCAGCGCGAACGCCGTCCCGCTGCGGGCACGGAACTCCCCCGAAGACTCGAGGTCGCGAAGCATCGCGATGGTCGCAGGCAGATAAACCCTCACCAGTGCGCACCCTTCAGCTCTTCCAGGGACTCTTCGATCATCCCGGCCAGCAGGTCGACGTCGAACGCGGCCTTGCGGTCGCCGTTGAGTCCGAAGTAGACGCCGCCGTGGTACGACGTCACCCCGATCGCCAGCGCCTGGGTGCGCATCAGCGGCATCACCGGGAACATCTCGACCAGTCTGGCCTCTCCCGCGTACATCGGCACCTGCGGGCCCGGCGAATTGGTGACCATGACGTTGAAGATGCGCCCGGACAGCGACCCCGCCGCTCGCGCGCCGAGGGAGTGCAGGGTAGCCGGGGCGAACCCGCCGACCTTGAGCAGCCCGCGCGCCGCGACCGGGCGGCCCGAGTCGAGGTGCTCGGCCATCGCGTGGCCGATGTGCTGCAGCCGCAGCACCGCGTTCGGCTCGCCGACCGGCAGATCCACCAGGTACGCGGCCACCTGGTTGCCGACCAGGGCCGGTGTCGAGTACTCCGCCGTCTCGGCGTCGCGGACCGCCAGCGGCACCAGCGCGCGGACCGTCGCGTTCGGCGTCAGCTGCTCCTCGCGCGAGAGCAGCCACTCACGCAACGCGCCCGTGACAGCGGCGAGCACGACGTCGTTGACCGTGCCGCCGTGCGCCGCGCGGATCTTCCGGAAGTCCTCCAGCCGCGTGCGCACCACCGAGAACACACGGCCGCCCGACACCCGGACGTTCAGCGGGCCGGGCGGCGCCGGGCTCACCAGCGTCCGCAGCGCCGACGCGACCCCGCCGACGGTCTCGGCGAACTTCCCCGCCGCCGCGACCGCGTCGTTCGCCGCCGATCGGACGTTCTCCACGACCTCGCCCGGCCGCTGCACGCCTTCGCTGATCGCGTCCAGCACCAGCTGCGTGCGGCTGGGCTCGCGGCGCGGCGTCCAGATGTCCTCGAACGGCTCCGGCTCGGCCGGCGTCGCGTCGAGGATGAGCTGCCCCAGCTCGATCGTGCCGACACCGTCCACAACGGACTGGTGGGTCTTCGTCACCAGCGCCACGCGGTCGCCGGCCAGTCCCTCGATGAAGTACGCCTCCCAGAGCGGCCGCTCCGGCGACAACCGCCGCGCCATCAGCCGCGCGACCAGGTCGAACAGCTGCTCGTCGCTGCCCGGCTGGGGCAGCGCCGAGCGCCGGACGTGGTAGTTCAGGTCGAAGTCGACGTCGTCCACCCACACCGGCCGCGCCAGGTGGCCCGGGACCTCCAGCACGCGCTGCCGGTACCGCGGCAGGAACGCCAGCCGCCCGCCGATCAGGTCGAGCAACTGTGCGTAACCGAACCCTGACCGCGGCCGCTCGAAGATCGCCACCCCGCCGACGTGCATCGGCGTCGCGTGGTCCTCGAGGTACAGGAACGAGGCGTCCAGCGCGGAAAGGCGGTCGGGCATGGGCCGATCCTTACACAATGCGAGACTGCCCGGTGTGGGTGATGACTCGACGATCTCGCCGAAGGACCGCTTCCTGACCGTGTACGGCCGGAAGCCGGTGCTCGAGGCACTGGCGGACGACGGCCTGCGGGTGGACAAGGTGATCCTCGCCGACACCGCCCGCGGCCCCGGCGCGGCGGAAATCCAGCGCGCGGCGAAGGCGGCGGGCGTGCCGGTGCAGCGCGCCAGCGCCCACCGGGTCAAGGTCCTCGCCGGCAACGGCAAGCAGGACCAGGGCGTGCTCGCCGACGTCGTAGCGCCGCGGATGCGCGCGCTCGGCGCCGCGCTGGCCGACCGGCGGCCGCCGTCGCGGGTGCTGCTGCTGGACGGCATCACCACGCCGGCGAACGTCGGCATGATCCTCCGGACGGCGACCGCCGCCGGGCTCGACGGCGTGATCGTGCCCCGCCGCGGCGTCGCGGCGCTGGACCCGCTGGTGGTCAAGGCGTCGGCCGGGGTCGCGTTCCGCGCCCCGGTGCTGCGCTGCGGCTCGGCACGGGAGGCCGCCGAGCTGCTCGCCGAAGCCGGCTACGGGCTCTACGCGCTGGGCGCGTCCGCGAAGACGACGGTGTTCGACGTCGACCTGCCGCAGCGTGCGGCGTTCGTTCTCGGCGGCGAGACGGCCGGGGTCGGCGGCGAGGTCGGCGAGCTCGTCACGGAGTGGCTGTCGATCCCGATGCCGGGTGACGTCGAGTCGCTGAACGTCTCGGCCGCCGCCGCGGTGCTGGCCTTCGAACTGGTCCGCCGCGCGCGCTGACCCTCACCCGGCCGGGAACAGCACGGCGAGCTCGGCCAGCGTCTCTTCGACCGACTCGTGCCGCACGCCGACCATGCCCGCCTGGACGGCTCCGCGGACGTTCGTCGCGGAGTCGTCGACGAAGGCGCAGCGGATGGCGGGCAGGCCGAGCCGGTCGGCCGCGAGCAGGTAGACCGCCGGATCCGGTTTGGCCACGCCGACCTCGCCGGAAAACACCAGAGCGTCGAAATAACCGGACATCGTGTTCTTGACCTCGTTCGACGCGCCGGGAGCGTTGGACACCAGCGCGGTGCGGATGCCTCGTTCGCGCGCGGTCGCCAGGTAGTCGTAGAACCGTGCGGCGTCGGGGTCGGTGAGAACTCCGGCGAAATCGACCAGCAGTCCTTTCAGCACCCCGCACACCATAGCCGGGGCACCCCGCTTAGCGCATGGGCTTCGGGGAATCCACGGCTTCCGCGGTTCTTCCCCGGATCGTGCGATTCCCGTCTCCTTTTCGGCCGTGCGCCCCTCTAAGCGGTGGGAGGCGAGGAAATGATCGAGGAACACCGCTTGAGAACGCTGACGCACTACGAGGAGCCACGCCGGGCGGACCGGCCGGAGACGGTGGCGTCCTGGGAACACCGCCGCGGCGGGTCCCGGTGCCCGGCGCCGAGACAGCTCGAAGCGAGTGAGGTGGGGCGCCTGTTGAACATGCTGCTGGAGGCGTACGACGGCCGCCGCCCGGCGGCGCAGGTCCGCGCCTTGGTGGCACCGGAGGTCTACGCGGGCCTCAGCGGGCCGCGCACGGCGCGGCCACGGCACCGGACGCAGACGATCCACACGTGCACCCCGGCGCCGGACGTGGTCGAAGCCTGCGCCCGGGTCGAGGCGGACGGCCGGTCGTTCGCACTGGCGGCCCGCTTCACCCGCACGCCGACGGGCTGGCGGTGCGTGCGCTTCGCGCTGCTGAAGCCGCAACGTCCCGGCCAGCCGAGCCGGCGGGCGGCATGAGGCGCCGCGGCGCGGCCCGGGCTCCGCCTTCATTCGGCATCACCGGTGAAGCTGTGCACTGCGGCGACCGAGGCCGAGAGAACCGAGAACCGCGGTCCCCACCGCGCGAAGAACCGCACCGGGCTCACCGAGCCTCGACGAAGGCGCGATGAGAAGTGAACCACCGTTTACCCGCCGCGCCCGCGTGAACGACCGTTAACTCCGTCGTGAGCTGATCCGGTGCGCCGGTTAACCGCCGCTAACCACCGGCAGGGTCGCCAAGCCTCGCAATGTCGTCGTCGGGTTCCACTGCGGGCTTCCCGCCAACGTCAGCCGCGGGCGGCGGCGAGCCAGTTCGCGGAAGGCGATGCGACCCTCCAGCCTCGCCAGCGGCGCGCCCAGGCAGAAGTGGATGCCCTGGCCGAACGCCAGGTGGCGGCCCGGTGCCCTGGCCGGGTCGAACGACTCCGGGGCCGGGCCCGCCGCCGGGTCGCGGTTGGCCGCTCCGATCAGGACGACCACCTGGCTGCCCGCCGGGACCACCACCGAGCCGACAGCTGTGTCGCGCAGGGCCGTTCGCGCCGTCAGCTGGACCGGTGAGTCGTAGCGCAGCACCTCTTCCACCACCTGCGCCGCGTGCTCGCCCTCCGTGCCTAGCGGCTTCAGGCCGTCCGGGTGGCGCGACAGCGCGAGGACGCCGTTGCCGATCAGGTTCGTCGTCGTCTCGTGGCCCGCGATCAGCAGCAGCGTGAGCGTCACCAGCAGCTCGCCCTCGCTGAGCACGTCGCCGGCGTCGGACACCGCGACCAGCGCGGACAGCAGGTCCTCCCCCGGTTCGCGCCGCCGTTGCTCCGCCAGTTCGCGGAAGTAGCCGACGAACGACTGCCGCGCCCGGACCGCCGGTTCCACCGTGTCCGGGTGCTGCAGGAACGGCGGATCCAGCGCCCGCGCCATCGCGTGCGACCACTCCGCGAACCGCTCGCGGTCGTCCAGCGGCACGCCCAGCAGCTCGGCGATCACCTCGACCGGCAACGGCTTCGCGAGCGCCGTCATCACGTCGAACTCGGCCGGTGCGCGGTCGATGAGCGAGGCGGCGATCTCTTCGATCCGCGGCGTGAGCCGGTCGACCATCCGCGGGGTGAACGCCTTCGCCACCAGCCGCCGCAGCCGCGTGTGGTCGGGCGGGTTCAGCGACAGGAACGCCCGGACCACCCGTCCCGACTCGTCGACCGGCTGGTCCGGGAGCCGGTCCGCCGGGTCCAGGTACTCCGGTTCCGGGTGCCCGAAGGCCGGGTCGCGCAGCACCTGCGTGGCCTCGGCGAGGCCGCTGACCGCGAACATCCCCTCGGCCAAGGCCGCGACCGGCAGGCGCTCACGCCACCGCCGGTAGTGCGGGTACGGGTCCGGCCGCCGCTCGGCGCCGAACAACGCGAAGAACTCCTGCGGATCCACCGTCGCCGTCATGGCCACCCCCATTCACGACTCCGGGGCGCGCGGACCAGCCGCACGCCCCGGAGTCACGTCCAACGTCAGCGACGCGGGCCCTTCTTGCCCTTCTTGGCGGCGTCACGCTGCGCGGCGCGACGCTCCCGGCGCGAAGCCGCACCGCCGCCGCCCGAGGCCTGCGCCCCGCCTTCGGCGTGGGACTCGACCTCGCCGTCCTCGCCCGGGCCGGACAGCATCATGCCCGACTGCGGAGCACCGCCGCCGAGGCCCTTGCCGCGCAGCGCGGCCGGGACGGACTCGGTGTCGGTCGTCGGCGGCTGCGGCGGCGCCGGCCGCGCGTGGCGGCCTTCGGACGCCTGGCCGTTGCCGGAGGAGACACCCGTCGGCAGCGCGGCGGCGTCCTCGGCGGGCGGCGCCTCGGCGCGCTCGACCTGCAGGTTGAACAGGAAGCCGACGGCCTCCTCCTTCAGCGAGTCGAGCATCGCGCGGAACATGTCGAAGCCCTCGCGCTGGTACTCGATCAGCGGGTCGCGCTGCGCGAGCGCCCGCATGCCGATGCCCTGCTTGAGGTAGTCCATCTCGTAGAGGTGCTCACGCCACTTGCGGTCGAGGACCGTCAGCATCACCTGGTGCTCCAGGGTCCGCATCCCCTCCGGGCCGACGAGCGCGTTGATCTCCTCTTCGCGCTTGTCGTAGGCACGGCGGGCGTCCTCCAGCAGCGCCTCGCGCAGGCTGCTCGCGTCGAGGTCGCCGTCCTCCACCAGGTCGTCCCACTCGATGCTCACCGGGTAGAGCTGCTTCAGCGCCGACCACAGCTTCTCGTGGTCCCAGTCCTCGGCGTAGCCGCTGGCGGTCGCACCGTCCACATAGGCGTTGACGACGTCCTCGAGCATGCCCTCGATCTGGTCGCGCAGGTTCTCGCCGGCCAGGACGCGGTGGCGCTCGGCGTAGATCACCTTGCGCTGCTCGTTCATGACCTCGTCGTACTTGAGGACGTCCTTGCGCTGCTCCATGTTGATCTGCTCGACCTGGGTCTGCGCGCTCTTGATGGCCTTGGAGACCATCTTGTGCTCGATCGGCACGTCGTCGGGCAGCCGCATGGTCGTCATGACGCGCTCGACCATGGTCGCGTTGAAGCGGCGCATGAGCTCGTCACCGAGCGAGAGGTAGAAGCGGGACTCGCCCGGGTCGCCCTGGCGGCCGGACCGGCCGCGGAGCTGGTTGTCGATGCGGCGCGACTCGTGCCGCTCGGTGCCCAGCACGTAGAGCCCGCCCGCCTCGCGGACCTCCTCGGCCTCGGCCTTCGACTCCGCCTTGACCTGCTCGAGGACCTCGGGCCACGCGGCCTCGTACTCCTCGGAGTGCTCGACCGGGTCCAGGCCGCGCTCGCGCAGCACCTGGTCGGCGATCAGGTCGGGGTTGCCGCCCAGCACGATGTCGGTACCACGGCCGGCCATGTTCGTGGCGACCGTGACGGCGCCCTTCTGGCCGGCGCGCGCGACGATCAGCGCCTCGCGGTCGTGGTGCTTCGCGTTCAGCACCTCGTGCGGGACGCTCAGCTTCACCAGCAGCTTCGACAGGTGCTCGGACTTCTCGACGCTCGTCGTGCCGACCAGCACCGGCTGGCCCTTCTCGTGCCGCTCGGCGATGTCCTCGGCGACGGCCTCGAACTTGGCCTGCTCGGTCTTGTAGATCAGGTCCGGCTGGTCCTGCCGGATCATCGGCCGGTTCGTCGGGATCGGCACCACACCCAGCTTGTAGGTCTGGTGGAACTCGGCGGCCTCGGTCTCGGCCGTACCGGTCATGCCCGACAGCTTGTCGTAGAGCCGGAAGTAGTTCTGCAGCGTGATCGTGGCCAGCGTCTGGTTCTCGGCCTTGATCTCGACCTTTTCCTTGGCCTCGATCGCCTGGTGCATGCCCTCGTTGTAGCGGCGCCCGACCAGGATGCGGCCGGTGAACTCGTCGACGATCATGACTTCGCCGTTGCGGACGATGTAGTCCTTGTCGCGGTGGAAGAGTTCCTTCACCTTGAGCGCGTTGTTCAGGTACCCGACCAGCGGGGTGTTGGCGGCCTCGTACAGGTTGTCGATGCCGAGCTGGTCCTCGACGAACCGGACGCCCTTCTCGGTGACGGCCACCGTGCGCTTCCGGACGTCGACCTCGTAGTGGTACTTCGAGTTGATCAGGTTCGTCTTCTCGACACGCTCGCGCGAGCCCATCGTGGTGGTGTCGATGCCCTGCATCAGCGGGGCGAGCCGGGCGAACTCGACGTACCAGCGCGACGACTGGTCGGCCGGGCCGGAGATGATCAGCGGCGTGCGGGCCTCGTCGATGAGGATCGAGTCCACCTCGTCGACGATGGCGAAGTTGTGCCCGCGCTGCACGCAGTCGTCGAGGCTCCACGCCATGTTGTCGCGCAGGTAGTCGAAGCCGAACTCGTTGTTCGTGCCGTAGGTGATGTCGGCGTTGTACTGGGCGCGCCGGACGTCCGGCTGCTGCTCCGAGAGGATGACGCCGACCTCGAGGCCGAGGAAGCGGTGGATGCGGCCCATCCACTCCGAGTCGCGCTTGGCCAGGTAGTCGTTCGTCGTGACGACGTGGACGCCCTTGCCGGGGATCGCGTTCAGGTAGGCCGGGAGGACGCACGTCAGCGTCTTGCCCTCACCGGTCTTCATCTCGGCGACCTGGCCGAGGTGCAGCGCCGCGCCGCCCATCAGCTGGACGTCGAAGTGGCGCTGGCCGAGCACCCGCTTGGCCGCTTCCCGGACGACCGCGAAGGCCTCCGGCAGCAGCTCGTCGAGGGATTCGCCGTCGCCGTTCCGCTTGCGGAACTCCTCGGTCTTGGCCCGCAGCTCGGCGTCGGTCAGGTCCTTGACGTCGTCTTCGAGGGTGTTGATGTGATCGGCGATGTTGCGCAGCCGCTTCACCATCTTGCCCTCACCCGCGCGGAGCAGGCGGTTCAGCACCATCCGGTCGACCTCACTAGCTGATCTTGAGCGCGCCCAGGCCGGTCCCGGGCAGGTTCTCCCGCGGTGGCGGCCGTGTTCGGCGCCACCTTCCCACCCCCATCGTAGGGAACGGTGGCCGTCGTGTGCACACGCCGTACGTCCTGACATGCGGGTGGCCCGCACGCGAGCGCGTGCGGGCCACCCGGCGAGGCCTCCTTAGGACCGGCTCAGCCGAGCCGGATCACGCCGTAGTCGAAGCCTTTCCGCCGGTAGACCACGCTGGGCCGGCCCGCTTCCGAGTCGTTGAAGAGGTAGAAATCGTGGCCGACCAGCTCCATCTCGTAGAGAGCCTGGTCCACCGTCATGGGCTCCGCGGTGTGCTGCTTCTCGCGAACGACGCGGCCGGGCTGGTGACCCAGGTCGTCGTCGGCCCAGCTCTGCTGCTGGGGCAGGTGGATCTCGTCGGCACTCGCGAAGCCGTTCGTCTGCGGTTCGGCTTCGGGTGCGTCCAACACCGCGGTACGCGCGGCGGGACTGGCTGCGGCCGGGGATCCACCACCCGGCAGTGCCGAGGTCGCTTCGGCGACCGATTCCGGGCGGCTGCGGCCGTAGTGCACGCGCCTCCGGTCGTGTGTCCTCCGCAGCCGGTTTTCCAGCTTGGTGACTGCGGAATCGAGCGCTGCGTAGAAGTCGGCGGCACACGCTTCGGCGCGTACGGCCGGGCCCCTCCCCTTTCCGGTGATTTCGACGCGCTGGCAGCTCTTGGCCTGGCGCCGGTTGGGTTCGTGGAACAGTTCCACGTCGTACCGGATGACTTTCCTGTCGTAGCGCTCGAGCCGGGCCAGCTTTTCGCTGACAAGCGCCCGATAGTGGTCGGGCACCTCCACGTTGCGGCCCTTAACGACGATGTCCATACACGACCTCCCTCGCTGAGATGACTGCGAGCTGTTGTGTTTTCACACGGCGCCGGTATTGCGGGGACGTAAGCCCGGATCGCGGGCTGAGAAGGAACTCGGAAACGGTGGACGACGTCTCGTTCCGATGACCGAGCGCGGACTCAGCGCACCTCCGGCGCCAGGGACATGGGCTCGTCACCTCCCTGCCTGCGGGGATTGCTGATTGCGGAGCACGTTAGCTTCCTCACGCCCGTTACAACAGCCCCCGAGCCGGGGGATGTCAGGGGATGAGACTCCGTCACGCCGCGCAGTGATCGCGAAGTGGGCACCGCAAAACACCCGCTGGTCGGACGCGCCGCGGTTGCCGTGCTTTCACACGGACGGCGCATCGCCGCCGACTGGTGGACGCCGAGGGTGACGGCCCGGTCCGCCGCAGCCGCCACTCCGGTGGAGTGGCGCGGCGGGCGAGTGATCGTGATCGACACCCTCATGCCCCGACAACGGGCGTCGGCCCGTTCGCGTTCCCGGCTGACGTCACTCGTGTAGGTGACAACGGGGTCACCCGGGCGCGAGGAAGTGTCCGGGGTGTGCCTCCTTCCTGTGCTCGACCTGCGGGAGTTCTCGTTTTCCATGGCTTTCGCGCGGGATCGGGGCGGGGTGGTGGACGGGGTCGGCGGAACCGGTACCACGTGATCGGGACGCGCCCCGGCGGCGCCTCGGTTCGGTCGGCTCGCGCCCGGACCGGCGCCCGAGCCGATGCCGGCGGGAGCCACCCCGGCCGCGGCTCATCGCCGCGCGCACCTGCCACTCAGCGTGCACGCCCGCCGCGAAGGTGCCACGGTGGTGACCATGGACCAGCCGGAGGTGAGCGGCTTGCCCGGCAGCGGCCGGCCGCGAACACACGCCCGGTTCACCCCGCCGCGAGCAGGGTCAGGACGGCGGAGACCGTAAACCCCTCCGCCGCGAGCGCCCGCGCGCACGCCGCGGCCGTGGCGCCGGTGGTGACCACGTCGTCCAGCACCACGATCGGGCACCCCGGCGGGGGACGGCCTGCCTCTCGGAACCGCAGCCGCCCGGCGAGGTTGGCCACGCGTTGCTCGCGGCCCAGGCCGACCGCGTCGCGGGCGTCGCCGGCCAGTTCCAGTGCCGGAGCGACCACGACTTCGATGCCACGAGCGGCCAGGACCTTCGCCGCCTCGTTCGCCAGGCGCTCGACGTGCGGGCCGCCGCGGACCCTCGCCGCCGAGGGGCGGCTCGGGGCCGGCACGAGGCAGATCGCCCGGGCCGGGCGGATCCCGGCCGGGACGGCGGATGCCCTCGGCGGCTGCACCGAATGCGCGGAAGCACTGCCGCCCGCTCTCTCCGGAACCGCGAAAGCCCCCCGCATCGGCACCGAACACGCAGGATCACGACCACCCGCTTCCTCCGGAACCGCGAAAGCCCACTGCAACGGCACCGAACGCGCAGGATCACGACCACCCGCTTCCTCCGGAACCGTGAAAGCCCGCCGCAGCGGCGATGGACGCGCAGCATCGAAGCCGGCCGGCAGCGCGACCAGCGCCTCCGCCAAGGCCCGGCCCAGCGGCTCCGCCAGGTCACGACGGCCGCGTTCCTTGTACGCGATCAGCAACCGCCGGGCCACGCCGCGGTAGCGGGCCAGCGCGAAGACCCGCACCAGGCCCGTCGTCGGCGCGCGGACCACCTCGGTGGCCGAGCCCCACACGCCCGCACATCGGGCGCAGCACGGCTCGCCGCGGGCTCCGCAGGCGGCGCAGCGGCTGGGGATCAGGAGGTCGAGCAGTTTCTTCAGCACACGGACAGTGTCACGACCGGCACCGACAGTTTCGAACGTCCCGACGTCACCCGACCAGGTGAAACCCAGGCCTCAGCCCGGATAGAACGGATCCGCGTCCTTCATCGTGTGGCTGTGGGGCCGCCAGACCTCGCCCAGCACCGAGGCGATCCACAGCCCGTTCGCGTCCGCCACCACGATCGGGGCGCCCGGGGCCACCGTGACACCGTGGACCGTGGGCGTCAGGTTGGAGCTGTTGAACGCGTCCATCCGCTGGCCGTCCATCGTCACCCGGACCACCGGCTGCGACGGCGACTTCGTGACCACCACCAGGTTGTCCTGGGCGTCCCAGTCGACGTCGAGGACGTCGTCGAGGTCACGCGGCTGGAGGTGACGCGGCTCGCGCAGCGACACCGAGTCGCCACTGCCGACCACCGACGCCACCCACAGCTGTCCCTTGATCACCGCGGCGACGCGGGCGCCGTCGCGGGCAAAGCGCAGCTCCGTGATCCCGCCCTGCTGGACCAGGTCCGTCGCGTTGACCCCCAGCGGGGTCCACTGGCCGTTCGGGTTCACCACCATCCGGCCCACCGAGAACTGGTCGACCACCGTCCACACCTCGCCGGTGCCGGAGCGCCACGTCGGACGGCTCAGCGTGCTCCCGCCGATGTCGACCGGCGGCAGCTCGTGCCCGAGGTCCCCGATCCGCAGCCGCACCCTGCCGCCGCTGCGCTCCACCACCGCGAGCCGCTTGCCGTCGAGTGACTGGGCGGCGCTCACGACGTCGTACCCGCCGTTGCCCGCCGGGCCGGGGACGGGGTTGCCGTCGCCGAGCGAACGGATCCGGCCGCCGACCGTCATCAGCCCCAGCTGCTGGATGGCCGGCGACACCGGCACGCTGTAGGAGGGCAGCTCGTTCGCCCGCCAGTCGGGGTGGTTCGGCACGAGCGGGGCACCGTCGGCGAGGATCCGGATCCGCGCGTTCGTGACGTACTGCAGCGACAGGACGATCTGCGCGGCCATCAGCTTCCGGACGTCGTCGGTCACGCCCGTCACCCCGGTCAGCGGGACCACGAGCGTCCCGTCGTCCAGGTTCTTGACGTTCGTGTCGATCTCGACCGGCTCGCCGAGCAGGTTCTTCACCGCACCGGCCAGGCTCGGCGAAGGCCCGCTGACCAGCAGGTCCATCACCTTGCCCGGCAGCCCGGACTGCGGTTTCGCGACGACGTAGCGCCGATCGGGGACGAAGGTGCCCGACGACTCCGAGTAGAAGTTCACCGGCACCGGCGTGTAGTTCTCGCTGAAGTCGGACTCGGTCGTGTACAGGTCGGGGGGCGGGTCGACGATCCGCCACTGGCCGGTCGCCTGCTTGCGCACCTTCAGCTGGAGCAGCGCCTGGTCGGCGCCCGGCACGAACGCGCTGTTCTGGTCCAGCGTGCCGAGCTCGGTTCCGCGCACGTTGACGATCTGGGTGTTCGGGTCCGGCTTCGGGTTGGCCTCGTAGACCGTGCCGAAGGTGTTCTGGATGATCGTCAGGCTGCGGCTCGGCCGCCAGTTCACCCGGCTCTGCTCGTCCATGTAGGCGCGGGCGGCCGCGTAGTTCTGCCCCGGCTTGAGCGTCGCGCCGACGAACGCGCGGACCAGGCTCAGCGGGTCGAGGTTGGGCGGCGGCTCCGGCACCACGTCACCCGAGCCCGGCCCCTGGCGCTCGCCGGGGACCACCTGGGGCTGTGACTCCAGCGGCACGTTCGCGCAGCCGGCGAGGAGCAGCACGCTCAACACCGAGAGCACAAGCCGTGCCACCCGCCGACGGTGTGGGTTCACTGACCGATTCCTTCACGTTCGGCGAAGATCGCCTCGGGCGCCGGCGTGACTTCGATGACCCCGAGCGGCAGCTCGGGCGCCGTCCGGTCGGGCGGCGGCAACGCCAGCGGCGAGTCGCCAGCGGGCACGTCCTGGCGGCGCGGCAGCACCAGCCGGAAGCAGGCGCCGTGACCGGGCTCGCCCCACGCGTCGAGCTCACCGCCGTGCAGGCGCGCGTCCTCCTGGCTGATGGCCAGGCCGAGGCCGGTGCCGCCGGTGCGCCGGTTGCGGGACGGGTCCGCGCGCCAGAACCGGTTGAACACCAGGTCCGCTTCGCCGAGCCGCAGGCCGACGCCGTGGTCGCGGACCGTGATGGCGACGGCGGTTTCGTTCGCCCCGACGGTGAGCACCACCGGTTTGCCCTCGCTGTGGTCGACGGCGTTGGCGAGCAGGTTGCGCAGGATCCGCTCGACGCGCCGGGCGTCGACCTCGGCGATCACCTCTTCGTCGGGCAGCACGAGCTCGACCGAGCTGCCCGCGTTGCCGGCGATGACCCGCACCTGCTCGACCGCGCGGGTGGCGATCGGGCGGACGTCGATGAACTCCGCGGCCAGCTCCTCGACCCCGGCGTCGAGCCTGCTGATCTCCAGCAGGTCGCCGAGCAGCGCTTCGAACCGGTCCAGCTCGTCGACCAGCAGCTCGGTCGAGCGCGCGAGCCCGGCCGGGAACTGCTCGCGGGACGCGTGCAGCACGTCCGCGGCCATCCGGACGGTGGTCAGCGGGGTGCGCAGCTCGTGTGAGACGTCGGAGGTGAACCGGCGCTGCAGCCCGCCGAACTCCTCGAGCTGGCGGATCTGGCGCTGGATGCTGGCGGCCATTTCGTTGTAGGACACGGCGAGCTTCGCCAGGTCGTCCTCGCCCAGCACGGCGAGGCGCTGGTCGAGGTCGCCGCCGGCGAACTGCTCGGCCGCCGCGGCCGCCTGCCGGACCGGCCGCACCACCTGCCGCGTCACCAGGTTCGTGATGCCGGCCAGCAGGAGCAGCAGCACGAGCCCGCCGACGAGCAGCGTGTTCTGCACGGTCGAGACCGTGTTCTGCTCGGTCGTCAGCGGGAACAGCAGGTACAGCTGCAGCGGGGTGGCGACGGTGTTGAGCGGCGTACCGACGATCAGGTACGTCGTGCGGCCGCCGTCCGGGTCGGTGACGGTGTGCTCGACGCGGCTCATTTCGTTGGCTTCGACGAACTGCCGCAGCCGCGGGGGCACGTTCTCGAACGGCCCGGCGGACGTGGGCTCCTCGCCGGACTGGTCGTGGCCACCGCTGGCGAGCACCGGGACGAACGTGCCCGCCGCCGAACCCGCCGCGTCCTGGCTGGTCGGCGTGATCGCGATCTTCTTCAGCGCGTTCTGGAGCCGGTTGGCCAGCGCGTCGGTCGTCTCGCCGCCGAGCCCGACCAGCTCACCGGCCGCCGTGTCCGCCGCCGCGCGGGTCTGCGCGATCGCCGCGTCGCGCTTGGTGTCCAGCAGCCGTTCGGTGATCTGGTTCTGCAGCACCATCCCCAGCACGAAGACCACGGCCGAGGACAGGGCGAGCGTCGAAACGGTGACGCGGAACTGCAGCGAGTGCTTCCACAGCTCGTTGAACGCCACCGCACGACGGCGCGCGAAAACGACGACACGCCTGACCAGGCGTGCCGTCGAGCGCGCGGACGCGGGGATCCTTCTGACGGTCTCCGCGGTCATCGGGTGATCACGGCGGGCCGGCCTTGTACCCGACACCGCGAACGGTCAACACCACCTCGGGGTGCTCCGGGTCCTTCTCCACCTTGGAACGCAGCCGCTGGACGTGCACGTTCACCAGCCGGGTGTCGGCCGCGTGCCGGTAGCCCCACACCTGCTCGAGCAGCACCTCGCGGGTGAACACCTGGCGCGGCTTGCGGGCCAGCGCCACCAGGAGGTCGAACTCCAGCGGGGTCAGCGGGATGGCCTTGCCCTCGCGCGTGACCTCGTGGCCCGGCACGTCGATCGCCAGGTCGCCGATGGTGAGCGACTCCGCGGGCTCGGCCTCGGTGCGGCGCATCCGGGCGCGGACCCGCGCGACCAGCTCCTTCGGCTTGAACGGCTTGACGACGTAGTCGTCCGCCCCGGACTCCAGGCCGAGGACGATGTCGACGGTGTCGCTCTTCGCGGTGAGCATGACGATCGGCACCCCGGACTCGGCGCGGATCGCCTTGCAGACGTCGATCCCGTTCATCCCGGGCAGCATGAGGTCGAGGAGGACGAGGTCGGGCTTCAGCTCACGCAGCGCGGGCAGCGCGCGTGAGCCGTCGGCGACCACCGCCGTGTCGAACCCCTCCCCACGGAGCACGATGGTGAGCATCTCCGCGAGGGCGGGGTCGTCGTCGACCACGAGAACACGTGCCTTCATGTCCACATATTCGCACTAGTTCCGGCGCCCGCACGCACGACCCGCGTGTTTGACCACCAGAAAGATCAAGATCGCGACTCTCCCCTGCTCCATCCGGGTGCCGGTACCGGCGGCTTTGGACGGTCCATGAGGGGCACCCTCATAGCTGGGAAAGCCGTGAAGGTGCCCCTCATGGACCTGCGAGGAAGGGCTCAGGGAACGGCCGGGACGGGCGCTTCGACGTACACGACGCCGTCGGTGACGACCACGGCGTAGGTGCGGAGCGGCTCCTTGGCCGGCAGGCAGGTGGGGACGCCGGTGCGCAGGTCGAACTGCGCGGCGTGCAGCGGGCATTCGACGAAGCAGCCTTCGAGCCAGCCGTCGGCGAGTGAAGCGTCCTGGTGCGTGCAGGTGTCGTCGACGGCGTAGAAGCCGTCCTCGGTGTGGAACACCGTGATCGGGACGGGGCCGCCGAGGCGGAGGGATTCGCCTTCGGGCAGGTCGGCTACGGCGCAGGCGCGGATCATCAGGGCCTCCGAGAACGACTGTCGAGATGCCGGGACGGTTCGTGAAAGTTGCGCATTGCGCGACTCTGCGCTTCCTGCGCAACAATCCGGCTTCAGTGGCGTCTCCGTCAAGAGATTCGCCCACTCAGCCGATAGGAACCCCCCGAAACGGATACTGTTGCGCCATGCGGAACCAGGACTCGGGCAACGCAACTCAGAGCCAGGTGCAATCGGTCGACCGGGCGATCAGCGTGCTGGAACTGCTCGCCCGCAACGGCGAAACCGGCATCACCGAGATCGCGGGCGAACTGGGCGTCCACAAGTCGACGGCGTCGCGCCTGCTCAGCGTCCTGGAGACGAGAGGCCTGGTCGAGCAGCTCGGCGAACGCGGGAAGTACGCGATCGGGTTCGGCGTCGTCCGGCTCGCCGGCGCCGCGACCGGCCGCATGGACCTGGCGAAACTGGGCCGCGCCACCTGCCAGTCGCTCGCCGAGGAGCTGGGCGAGACGGTGAACATCGCCATCGCCGACGACGGCGTCGCCATCAACATCAGCCAGGCCCGCGGCTCGGCGGCGATCACCACGCAGAACTGGACGGGCCAGCGGACGCCGCTGCACGCGACGTCCAGCGGCAAGATCCTCCTGGCGTACATGGCCGAAACCGAGCGCAAGCGGGTCCTCAAGCGGAAGCTGGAGCAGTACACGCCGCGCACGACGGTCGAGCCGGAAGAGCTGCTGACCGAACTGGAACGGGTGGTCGAGGACGGCTACGCGGCCTGCTACGAAGAACTCGAACTCGGCATGCACGCGGTGGCCGTGCCGATCCACGGCCCGGGCGGGGACGTCGTCGCGGCGATGAGCGCTTCCGGGCCGTCGTACCGGCTTTCGAAGCAGCGGGTCAAGCAGATCGTGAAGCCGATGACCGACGCGGCGGACGAGCTTTCCGCGCAGCTGGGGTACTTCCGGGACTAGGGATACAGCCGCGCCATCGCGCGGATGGTGCTTTTCCTGTGTGACACCAGTTCCGCGGGCGTCCAGGCCGAGCGGCGGCTCAAGACACTCTTCGCCGGCAGCGACGATTGGGACGTCTTCTCCGGCACCACCACCTGCGTGCCGATCTTCGACGGCGGCGGCAACACCGAGGAGATCCGCTTCCCCGAGCGGGGCTCCCGTGGCGCGGCGACTTCTACGGTGACGACACCCGCGACGGGAAGCCGATCAAGGCGCACTTCACCTGGTCGCACATCACCGCCACCTCCGCCCGGTGGGAGCAGGAGTTCTCCGCCGACGGCGGGCGGGACCTGGGAACGCAGCTGGGGTACTTCCGGGACTAGCGTCCACTGTGGACTCTAGTTCAGCAGTGCCGTCGCCAGCGCTTCGAGGTCCACGCCCGCGACGCCGTCCAGGACGTGCCACGGTGCCAGCCAGCCCGACGCGGCCAGCTCGTCGTACACCGCCGCGCACCGCCGCTGGAGGCCGTCGTCGGTTTCGAAGGCGTCGCGCTCCCTGCCGGTCTCGGACTCCGCACGGCGTTCGGCGCGCTCGGCCGCCACGGCGGGCGCGACCCGCAACAGCAGGTGCGCGTCCGGGCGCGGCAGGCCGAAGCGGTCGACCTCCAGCTCCCACACCCACTTCACGACTTCGCCCGCCGCGTCCTGACGCAGACGCGCGGCCGCGTACGCGGCGTTCGACGCGACATAGCGGTCGAGCAGGACGACGTCGTGCGCCTCCCGCAGCTCGCGGATCTCGTCCGCGGCACCGCTGCGGTCGAGAGCGTAGAGCATGGCCATGCCGTAGACGGAGTCCGCGAGATCGCCGTGCCCGCGGTGCAGCGCCTCGCGGACGAGGTCGGCGTGCACGCTCTTGCCGTAACGCGGGAACGCCAGCGAAGCCACGCTCGCGCCCTTCGCGCGCAGTTCCGCCGTCAGCCCGTCGGCCAGCGTGCGCTTGCCCGCGCCGTCGAGCCCTTCGATGACCACCAGTCGACCCACGGACGTCATTATCGGTGGTGGACCGGCGGGCCCGGTGGAAGGGATCGGCACCGGGCCCGCCGGTTCGTCTCAGGCGGCGTGCCGCCGCAGGTGGAAAACGTAACCGGCGCCGCTGACCGCCAGCACGCCGACGAGGATCAGCAGCGGCACCCAGCCGGTGTCGTGGCCGGCGGGCGCCGGGCCGCCGTCACCGCGGGGCATGACCTGGGACGTGGCGTCGTAGCCGCCGGCGTCGCCGTCGCGGTCGTAACGCGAGCCGGGGAGCTTGTCCGCGTACCGCGCCTCGACGGTTCGCCGGTAGTCGGCGACGGTGGCCGCTTTGCCGTCCGACAGCGACGTCACGCGGCCGTCGCGGACCGCGTACCAGGCGTCGATCTGGGATTCGTGCAGCAGTTGGGCACCGGAAGGCAGCTTCCGGGCGTACGCGCTCTCGACGTCACCCGAGGCGATGTTGCCGACCTGCCAGGCGTCGTTCTCGCCGCGGACCGACCAGAGCGTCGCGGTCCGGCCGTCGGACGCCCGTGCGGGGATCGCGAAGTAGGCGAACTCGCCGGGCGCCGCGTCCGGCTTGCCCGCGACGAAGTCCGGCGAGAGCTCGTACACGGGGAAGGCGTCCGGCTCGATCCGCACCGAAACCGGGCTCTGGGCGCCCGGCGCCTGCGCGAAGAACCGGGCCAGGACGTCCTGGACGCCGGCGGCCGCGTCGTGCGCGGCCACGGCGTCGGCGCTGCTGATGCCGGCGGCCTGGGCCGCGCCTGACACCGGGGCCGTCATCAGCAGCGCCGCGCCGGTCAGCACGGCGAGCACCAGCACCCGCCTGCTCATCGGGCGATCCCGGTGAGCGTGTGCGTCCAGGTGAAGGCCGGGTTCTGCGCGTAGTACCCGTAGGTCGACCAGTTGTAGCGCTTGGCCGGCCCCGGGTCGCTCCAGAAGACCCAGTCGCCGCTGGTGTCGTAGCCGTGGACGACCTGCACGTGACCGCCGCCCGAGCGCCAGCCGACGCGGGTCGCCACCGGCCGGTTCGCCGCGGTCTCCGTCCGGATCGCCGTGAAGGAGACGCGCCGGTCGAGGTAGCGGCCGGGCGAGGTGAAGCCCAGCCGGGCGAAAGCACGTTGGTCGTCGGCGAGGGTGCCGGTCAGGTTCGCGCAGTCCTGGCCGGTCTCGCCGTGCGCGAGCTGGCAGAACCGCGTCTGGCTGACGACCGCGCCGTGGAAGGCGGCGATGGTGTTGCCCGCACCGGCCCAGCACCACTGGTTCTTCTGCTGGAGCTGCAGCACGATCCGGTCCTGGTACGTCGACGGCACTCCGGGCGCGGCTACGGCGGTGGCCGGCGCGACCAGGCACAACATCAGGCTCACGGCCAGTACGGCGTGAACCCGGCTCGACGTCACCTGCACGGACGGCCTCCTGCTCGAACGTGGGGCGAACCAGCGGTGGTCACAACGGTGAACAACGCGGTCACCCGGAGCAAGAACGCCATCCGGACCAACGGACCGTTCCGGGGCATTGCCGGAACGCGGAACACTCGGCCTTACGTGGCCAACCACCCTGAACGGGGGTCGGCACGTCCACTCTACGCTGCTAACGTGAACGTTCCGCGGTGTTCACGCCCAGCGCACACACTGGTCGGGTGAAGGGACGAGCGGTGGTACAAGACGGGAACCTCCCACTGATCATCGATGGCGCCCGCACGACCCGGGCATCGGTCGCCGAGCTGCCGAAAGAGCTGACCGAGGCGCTCCGCACCGGCGAGTTCCACCACGCCTTGAGACTCGCGATCGCCTACCGCGGCCTCTCGCTGGCCAGGCTGCGCGCCCACCTCGCGCTGCGTGGCGTCCAAATCGGACAGTCGACGTTGAGTTACTGGCAGCGCGGGCTGCGTCAGCCCGAGGTGCCGAAGGCGCTGCCGGCGGTCCGGGCCCTGGAATCGGTCCTCCAGCTGCCCGCGGACGCCCTGGTCGTGCTGATCGGGCCGCGCCTGGTCCGGCGCGGCCACCAGCCGGCGGCGTCGTTCCACGACCTGCGCTCCGGCGACATGGGGTCGATCGTGGAGGACCTGCTGGCCGAGCTCGGCGCGTACCCGTCGTCGAACCACTACAACGCGGACCTCGAGCTGCTGTCGGTGCACGACACGATCACGTTCGACGCCGAACACCGCCAGGTCAGCCTGCGCACGCGGCTGGTGACGCGTGCCCGGCGCCACGGGCCGGACCGCTACCTGACGGTGTACAACGGCGACCCGGGCTGCCGCATCGACGACGTCGAGCTGATCACCGACGAGGGCTGCCGGGTGGGCCGGATGCGCCGCAACCCGGACGCGGACACGATGGCGACGGAGCTGCTGTTCGACCGCAAGCTCGCCGAGGGCGACATCCACGTGTTCTGCTTCGAGGTCCGCGACGATTCGGGATCGGCGTCGCCGGGCTACTACCGGATGCTGCGGGACCGGTGCGCGAGTTACCTGGTTCAGCTGCGGTTCGACCGCAACGCGCTGCCTGCGCGCTGCACGCGTCAGGTCCGGGCCCGCGACGACGCGTTGCCGGTGGTGGCGGAGGAACTGGCGTGCGACATGGGCGGCGTGAGCAGCGCGTTCTTCAGCGACGCCGGGCCCGGGCTGGCCGGGGTCGCGGTGGAGTGGAACTGACCGCCGTGTCGACCCTCCAGTCACGCGTGTCGACCCTCCGATCACGCGTGTCGGCCGACTGATCACTACTGGGGCCGGCGACTTCCGCTTCGGAAAGGTCGACACGCGTGATTCAGGAGTCGACACGCGTGATTGAAGGGTCGACACGGTTGCTCAGTGGCCGCGGTGTTTGGCTCGGGCCTTGGTGCGAGCCAGGGTTCGGCGGCGGGTGGCCTCGGCCGCGGCGCGGCGTTTTCGGGCCGCCTTGTTCTCGGCCGCTCGCTCGGTGACCGCGTCGCGCAAGGCGCGTTGGGCGGCCGTGCCGATGCCTTCGTCGTTCTGGGCTTTCTTCGCCAGCTTCGCGAGGCGTTTGGCGTTGAGGCGGGCGGTCGGGCGCTGTTCCGCGGCGACCGGCGGGGCTTTGCGTGCTTCGTCGGCCAGGCGCACGAAGTCGCGGCCGGCGGCGAAGGCGGCCAGCTCGGCGTTGTTGGGCTCGTTGCCGAAGACGTGGCGCGCGGCGCGGACCAGGCCGTCTTCGTGGATTTCGTAGACGCCGACCCAGAACCGGCCGTCGTGGTACAGCGTGAACACCCCGCTCATCGGGAACCTCCAGGCGTGACGGATCAGCCTGGCGTCACCGGTTTCCCTTGACGGGACAACGAGCCCTGCGCGGACCGCCCGGACTACCCACCGGGCCGTGAGGTTCGTGAAGCCAAGAACGGCAGTGAGTTTACGCGGGAAGACCGCCGATGCCGATCTCGTTTCCCTCGGGGTCGCGGTAGAGCATCTTCCGCACGCCGTTGTCGGAGGTCTCGCGGTCCGCGGGCGGTCTCGTACCAGGCCAGCGCCCGCTCGTAGTCGAACACGGCGATGCCCGCCATGAGGTCGACCATCACAGCACCTCGAATCCGTTGGCCTTGGCGGCATCGGCCTGACGCTCGTCGCGGGTGACGAAGGTGACCGGTTCGCCGCCGGTCAGTTCGGCGGTGTCGTGCATCGCCACCGCGATGTGGATCGCGTCGAGGGTGCGTACCGGGTAGTTGTCGGTGACCAGCCGGCGAGCGGCGGGAATGACCCGGTCCGGGTTGAAGGGGATGAGCACCAGATTCCCGTCCGGGGAGGCGAGGTGATCGAAGTGCGCCAGCATCGCCGCCGGATCGGGAATCCGGCCGGTCCGCTTGGCGGCCGTCATGGCGCCGGCGAACTCGATGCGGGTGAAGTCGCTGCTCAACACCGGGGCATCGCCCTCGAGCAGCAACTTGCGGAACTTGGTGTGCTCCGGCTCGTCCCCGAGGTAGGCCGTGACCAGTGCACTGGTGTCGACGTACAGCACGGTCACCACTCCCCTCGGGTCCAGTCGAGCGCTTCGCTCACAGCCGTGCCCCAGCCTCGGGACAGGTCCTCGAGTTCGTCCAGGGTCGGCACGTGAGCCGGCGGCTCCACCTGCACGATCTTGCCTTCGGCGATCAGCCGCCGCTTCCATTCCGCACGTGTCTCGGTCTTCGCCACAACGCCCCTCAACGCTTCCGTGACCAGGTCGTTCATGCTGCGCCCTTCGGCTTCGGCCCTCGCCTTCAGCCGGGCGTGCAGCTCGTCGTCGATCCTCGTGATCAACTGTTTCACCACTCCATGATAACACGTCACCCATTCGTGCTATCACTGTCACAAGCGCAGCACAAAGGGCCGCCCCGAACACTTTCGGGACGGCCCTGGCCTGCGAAAACGCGAAGAACTCAGTACCGGTAGTGCTCCGGCTTGAACGGCCCTTCGACGTCGACGTCGATGTACTCCGCCTGCTCCTTGGTCAGCTTCGTCAGCTCACCACCGAGCGCCTCCAGGTGAATCTTCGCCACCTTCTCGTCGAGCTTCTTCGGGAGGCGGAACACCTCCTTGTCGTACTCCTCGTACTTGGTGAACAGCTCGATCTGCGCGATCACCTGGTTCGAGAAGCTGTTCGACATCACGAACGACGGGTGCCCGGTCGCGTTGCCCAGGTTCAGCAGGCGCCCCTCGGACAGCACGATGATCGTGTTGCCGTTCGGGAAGACCCACTCGTCGACCTGCGGCTTGATGTTGATCCGGCGGATGCCCGGGTAACGCGCCAGGCCCGCCATGTCGAGCTCGTTGTCGAAGTGGCCGATGTTGCCCAGGATCGCCTGGTGCTTCATCTTCGCCATGTGCTCCACCAGCACGACGTCCTTGTTGCCCGTCGTCGTGATCACGATGTCGGCCTCGGGCAGCGCGTTCTCCAGCGTGCGGACCTGGTAGCCGTCCATCGCCGCCTGGAGCGCGCAGATCGGGTCGATCTCCGTCACGATCACCCGCGCGCCCTGGCCGCGCAGGGACTCCGCCGCGCCCTTGCCGACGTCGCCGTAGCCGCAGACCACCGCGACCTTGCCGCCGATCAGGACGTCGGTGCCGCGGTTGATGCCGTCGATCAGGGAGTGGCGGATGCCGTAGCGGTTGTCGAACTTCGACTTCGTCACCGCGTCGTTGACGTTGATCGCCGGGAACAGCAGCTCGCCCGCCGCAGCCAGCTGGTAGAGCCGGAGGACGCCGGTCGTCGTCTCCTCGGTCACGCCGCGGACGCCTTCGCCGATCTTCGTCCACTTGTCCTTGTCCGACGCCACCGAAGCGCGCAGCAGCTCGAGGAACACGCGGAACTCGTCCGAGGTGTTCTCGTCCGGGGTCGGGACCACGCCGGCCTTCTCGAACTCGGTGCCCTTGTGCACCAGCATCGTGGCGTCACCGCCGTCGTCGAGGATCATGTTCGGGCCCTCGCCGTCCCAGGTGAGCATCCGCTCGGTGCACCACCAGTACTCCTCGAGCGACTCGCCCTTCCACGCGAACACCGGGACGCCCTTGGGCTCCTCGGTGGTGCCGTGCGGGCCGACGACGACCGCCGCGGCCGCGTGGTCCTGCGTCGAGAAGATGTTGCAGGACGCCCAGCGCACCTCGGCACCCAGCGCGACCAGCGTCTCGATCAGCACCGCGGTCTGCACGGTCATGTGCAGCGAGCCCGAGACGCGCGCCCCGCGCAGCGGGTAGACCTCCGCGTATTCACGGCGCAGCGCCATCAGTCCCGGCATCTCGTGCTCGGCGAGGCGGATCTCCTTGCGGCCGAACTCGGCGGCCTCGAGGTCGGCGACGGCGAACTCGATGCCGTTGCGGGTCTCGTGCCGCTTGGCAACGCTTTCGGGGGTCATAGTGGCGATTCCTCCAAGACTCGATGACACCCGAACACTACCGTTGTCCGCTCGACTGTCACTCAAAGTGTTAGGAGGCCCTTACCGTGCCCATGCCCGGCCCCGACACCCGCGTCGTGGAAATCCGCGTCGCCGGTCTCGTGGGCACCAGCGGGGAGACGCTGCTCGACGCCGTTTCGACCGTCGACGTCGCCGGCGACGGCCTGGGCCGCGTGGTCCGCCCGGCCGACCGGCTGCGGAGACCGGCGCCCGGGCCGGTGCTGCCGGCACTGGGCCGGTCGATCCCGCGCACCCTCGAAGGCTATCTGTGGCACGGCATGACCTCCGGCGGCGCCGCGAAGGCCACCTGGGCACTGCTGTTCCCGTTCTCGCTGGCCAACGTCGCGTTCTGGATGCTGCCGCCGGTGCCGCCGGACCGCCGTCTCGCGCGCGTCCTCGGCGCTGTCTGCCGCGGCCTGCTGCGCGTCGCCGCCCTCCTGCTGACGATGCTCCTGATGGGCCAGCTGGCGGCGATCGCACTCGACCTCTTCGCCGCGCAGTGCCTCGCGCCGGGATCGGGTTGCCTGCCCGCGATCCCCGACGCGGTCCGGTCGGTCCCGGCGCGGATCGTCGTCGGCGTGCTGCCGCTGCTGCTCGTGATCTTCGTGCTGCACCGGATCTCGAGCGCGACCTGGGCGGTGCACGCCGACGGCGACCTGACCGGCGGGCCGCTGCGGATGCGGGCCGACCCGGAAACGCCGGCGCTGCGCTGCCTGCACACCGTCGCGGCGCTGGCGTCGGTCGCGTTGCTGCTGCTGGGCGGGCCGTTCCGCGTGCCGGGCAACACTTTCGACCTGGTCGTGTGGATCGTCACGCTGGCCGCGGTGCTCGCCACCGTCGTCGCGGCCGCGATCGGCGTCGACACCGGCCGGTTCGCCCGGCCCGGCGTGCTCGCGTTCGCCGGCCTGCTGGTCGTCGTGGCCGCCGTGCGGCTGGTGCTTTCGAACGGGCCGGGCGCCGGCCCGCTGCCCGGCACGAACGGCGTCGTCGAAGGCCTCGGCGCGGCGCTGGTCGGCGTCACGGTGCTGTTCGCGCTGTTCCTGGCCCCGGCCGCGCTGTTGGCCCGGCCCGGCTGGAAGCACAAGCCGCGACGGCTGCGGCCTTGGATGGGCGGCTGGGCGGCCGCGCCGGTGCTCGCGCTGGCCGGTCTGCTCGGCGGCGGCTTCGGCGCCGGGCTCGCCGAAGCCGTCCGGCGGCTTTCCGGCGCGGGGATCCTGCGCGTACCCGACACGTATGTGCTGGTCACGGTCCTGTGGGGGGCCGGGCTGGCGCTGGCCGCGGTGCTCGGCGTGCTGGGTTTCGCGGTCGCCGTCCCGCTGCGGCGGCTCCGGCGCGGCATCCCCGAGATCGTCGAGCTGATGGAGCACGACGACCAGCAGGAGGCCAAAGCCGCCGCGGCGTGGGCGCGGTCGGCGTGGGAACGCCGTCACCTGCACCACCTCGCGCTGGCGGTGGCGTCGGCGATGTCCGCGGGCGGCGCGGCACTGCTGGTGCTGCGGTTCGGGTTCGGGCTGGTACCCCGCTGGTTCGGGCCGCTGTCGGCGATCGGCGTGGTCGCGCTCGGCGCGCTGGCCGCCGGCCTGCTGCGCGTGGTCTACACGGCCGCGCGGACCCCGCAGCGCAGCCGTCACCTCGGCGCGCTGGCCGACCTGGTCTGCTTCTGGCCGCGGGCCGCGCACCCGACGGTTCCGCCGTGCTACGCGCTGAAAGTCGTCCCGGAACTGGCCGCGCGGGCCCGCGAGCACCTCGCCGAGCCGGGGACGCGGGTGGTGCTCTCCGGCTACAACCTCGGCAGCCTGCTCACGATCATGGCCGCCGCACGGCTGGCGGCCGAGCTGCCGGAGGCGGACCTCGAGCGCGTCGGCGTGCTGACCGCGGGGTCGCCGCTGCAGTGGGGCTACCAGCGGGCGTTTCCGGCGTTGCTGCCGCAGGAGTCGCTGGAACGGCTGTTCGCCGACCTCGACGGCCGGTGGCGCGCCCTGTGCCGCGGGACCGACATCTTCGGCGGCGGGGTGACGACCTGGCGGCACTCGGTCGCCGACCGGCGGCTGCACGGCGTCGGGTTCCTGCCGGACGGCGGCTGCGGCCCGGTGTCGGCGACCGCGGACGAGAACGGCGTCCTGATCCTCGGCGGCGACCACTGGCTGCCGGACCCGCTGCGCGGGCCGACCGGGCGGCACCGCTGGGCGCCGGGGGTGCTCAAGCACCAGGACTACGTGGTCGACGCCGAATGGGACCACGCCGTCGCGATGGCCGCGGGCCTCGGCAAACCGTCCTGCGGCGAGCAGGGCCTGCTCTTCGGCGACTTCCCCCCGAAACGGTGAAGGCCCCTCGCGCGCGGAGCGAGGGGCCTTCAGCCGTGAGCTAGCTCAGCTTCACTCGGAAGCCTTGCGGCGGAACTTCAGCAGCGCGAGCAGACCGCCACCGGCGACGAGCAGCAGGCCGGCGACCCAGATCAGCCAGCTGTTGTCGAAACCGGTGTTGGCCAGGCCGCCGCCGGTGCCCGACTCGTTGCCCGCCGGGACGACGGCCGGAGCGGTGGTCTTGGTCGGCGAGACCGAGGTCTCCGACACCGGAGCGCTCGGCTTCGTGCTCGTCGGCGTCGACGGCTTGGTCGGCGCGGTGGTGGCGGTCTCCGGCGGGGTGTTCTTGGTGGTGCCGCAGACGAACCAGTGGCTGATGGTCGGAACCTGGCGGCCGCCGTTCAGCGGGGACTTCAGGTCCTTCCACGGCGGGGTCTGGGACAGGCCCTTCTCGCCCGGGACGTAGATGTTGTAGCCGTCGCCGCCCTTGACCACGATCGCGGTGATCGTGACGCCCTTGGCGACCTGCTTGATCGTCAGGGTCTTGTCCTTGTTCGGCACACCACCCTCGATGTCGATGACATCGGTCGGCAGCTCGTCGGACTTGACCAGCGTCTCGCCGGGGAGCTTGGCGTTCTCGCAGGTGGTCACGTTGGTCTTCGGAACCGGCGTGGCCCGGCCGTCCGAGGGGTAGCAGGCCAGCGCGGAGCCGGCGGTCCCGATCAGGGCAGCGGTGGTGATCGCCATGACCGCCACGGCGCCGCGGAAGGTACGTCTGCGCATTGAGTGTCTCCTGTACCGAACGGGGGAAGAACGGCAAATTCGGGGGATCGCAGCGCCACCGCACGTGGTAATCACGCGGCTGTAATTCACCCGTCAGTGGCACACGAAGGAGGGAAACGTATCGCACGTCACCCGACCCCTTACAGCGGGTCCCCCATTGGGTACGAATCGCAAGATCCTTTTGATCAAGCCGTAACCTGGCGTTACGCAACCAAACGCGAAAAGCCCCGCCGACCTGGGGATCCAGGACGACGGGGCTTTTCTCGCGCAAGTCAGGCTTCGGGCACCTCGACGGGTTCCCCGGCCTGCCGCTTGCCCAGCAGGGAATGCCGGCGGCTGTACCCGAAGTAGATCACCACGCCCAGCACCATCCAGGCGAGGAACCGCAGCCAGGTCAGCACGGTCAGGTTCAGCATCAGCCACAGGCAGGCGAGGATCGCCAGGATCGGGATCAGCGGCACCAGCGGCACCTTGAACGCCCGGGGCAGCTCGGGCCGCTTCCGCCGCAGCACCAGCACACCGGCCGAGACCAGCACGAACGCGAAGAGCGTGCCGACGTTGACCATTTCTTCGAGTTTGTCCGCCGGGAAGAACCCGGCGGCGACCGCGACCAGGCCGCCGACGATGAGCGTCGCGCCCTTCGGCGTGCCGTGCTCGCCGGTCTTCGCCAGCCCGCGCGGCATCAGGCCGTCGCGCGACATCGCGAAGATGATCCGGACCTGGCCCAGCATCAGCACCATGACGACGGTGGTCAGGCCGGCCAGCGCGCCGAACGAGATGATGTTGGCCGCCCAGTCGACGCCGTTCGCGGCGAACGCCGTCGCGAGGGTCTTGTGGCTGCCGTCACCCGCCGAGGTGGCCAGGTCCTTGTACGACGTCATGCCGACGACCACCAGCGATACCGCGACGTAGAGCACGGTGACGATCACCAGCGAGCCGATGATGCCGCGCGGCACGGCCTTCTGCGGGTTCTTCGTCTCCTCCGCGGTGGTCGCGACGATGTCGAAGCCGATGAACGCGAAGAACACCAGCGAGGCACCGGCCAGCAGGCCGAAGACGCCGAACGAGCTGCTCGCGCCGCCCGCGAGCAGGGAGAACAGCGACTGGTCGACGCCCGTCTGACCGGCCCCGCCCGTCTCGCCCGGCGGGATGTACGGCGAGTAGTTGGCGCCCTTGATGTAGAAGAGGCCGAGGATGATCACGAACAGCACCACGGCGACCTTGATGCCGGTGATCACCATCGACACCCGCGACGACAGCTTCGTGCCGACGGCCAGCAGCGTCGTCAGGATCGCGACGACGAGCAGCGCACCCCAGTCGACCGTCACGCTCCCGATGTCGAAGGTCGTCTTCGTGCCCTTGCCGAAGAGGTAGCCGAGCACCGTCTCGAGGTACACCGACCAGCCCTTGGACACCGCGGCCGCGCCGACGGCGAGCTCGAGGACCAGGTCCCAGCCGATGATCCACGCCATGAACTCGCCGAAGGTGGCGTAGGAGAACGTGTACGCGCTGCCCGCGACCGGCACGGTCGAGGCGAACTCCGCGTAGCACAACGCGGCCAGCGCGCAGGCGATCGCGGCGAACACGAAGGCCAGCGAGACCGACGGGCCGGCGTAGTCGCCCGCGGTACGAGCGGTCAGCGTGAAGATGCCGGCGCCGATGACGACGGCGACCCCGAAGACCGTGAGGTCCCAAGCGCTGAGATTCCGGCGGAGCTTCGTGTCCGGCTCGTCGGTGTCCGCAATGGACTGTTCGATCGTTTTAGTGCGCCACAATCCCGTTCCGGGCACCGTTGACCTCCTGCGGCTGGCCTGCATGTATCGCAGTAAGTCACCCTAACGGGTCACCCTCGTGACGGCTCACCGAAAGTCACGAAGCAGCTCTTCGGCTATCGCGCAAGGCTCCGGTCGAGGTCCGGCTCGAGGTAGATCAGCTTGGCGACCGGCACCTTGGCGCGGACGCGGGCCTCGGCGTCGTCGATGGCGGTGGCCACCTCGGCCGTGTCGAGCCCCGGCACCATCGCCAGCTTCGCCGCGACGAGCAGCTCGTCCGGGCCGAGGTACTGCGTGCGGATGTGGATGACACGCTCGACCTTGCCGGCGGCGAGCTCGTCGACGATCGTCGCGAGCATCGGCTCGTTGGCGCCTTCGCCGATGAGCAGGCTCTTCATCTCGACGATCAGGATGATCGCGATGACGCCGAGCAGCGCGCCGATGAAGAGGGTGCCGACGCCGTCCCAGACCGGGTCGCCGGTGACGACGGCCAGCCCGACGCCGAGCAGCGCGAAGACGAGCCCGAGCAGCGCGCCGGCGTCTTCCAGGAGCACGACGGGCAGTTCGGGTTCCTTGGACTGCCGGATGAAACCCCACCAGCTCGCGTCGCCCTTGATCTTCTTCGACTCGGTGATCGCGGTGAAGAAGCTGTAGCCCTCCAGGCACAGGGCGACGACCAGGATGACCACCGCGACGATCGGCGACTCCAGCGGCTCGGGGTGGCCGATCTTGTGGATGCCTTCGTAGATGGCGAAGGCCGAGCCCAGCGTGAAGAGCATGAGCGCGACGATGAAGGAGTAGAAGTACCGGTCCCGGCCGTAGCCGAAGGGGTGCTCCTGGTCCGCCTCCCGCCGCGACGTCTTCTGGCCGAGCAGCAGCAGCCCCTGGTTGGAGGTGTCGGCGAGCGAGTGCACGGACTCGGCCAGCATCGACGACGACCCGGTGACGAGGAAGCCGGCGAACTTCGCCGCCGCGATCCCGGCGTTGGCCGCGAGTGCCGCGATGATCGCCTTGGTTCCGCCTCCAGCTGACACGACCGCTCCCCGGGTAGGTCCTGAATGTCCGGGTGGAGCCTAATGGGAGCGCGCACTCGGGACCGTCCCGACCGTGGCTAACCTCGGCCACCGGTTTTGTCGGACCCCTTCGCTACCGTGGCTTTCCCAGTCGACCACTCCGGAGAAGGTGACATGGCGCACTTCGGCGTGCTCGGGCCGCTCGCCGTCGAGAGCCCGCCCGGGCGGTGGCTCTCGCTGCGCGGGGACCACCAGCGCACCCTGCTGGCCGTGCTGCTGCTCCACGCCGACCAGCCCGTCCACGTCGACGTGCTGGTCGAGGCGCTGTGGCCCGGCGGCCCGCCGAAGTCGCACGCCTCCAACCTGCACACCTACCTCTCGCGGCTGCGCGAGAAGATCGACGGCCTGCGGATCGAGCACGGGCCGCTCGGCTACCGGCTGCGCGTCGAGCCGGACGAGCTGGACCTGCTCGTGTTCCGGTCCGCCGTCGCCGAGGCTCAGCGGGCCGGGGACGCCGCCGAGGCGTCGCGGCACTACCGGCAGGCGCTCGCGCAGTGGCGGGGGCCCGTGCTGGCCGGGTTGCACGTGCCCCGGCTCGATGCCGACGTCGCGCGGCTGGAGTCCGAGCGGCTGGCCGTCTTCGAGGACTGCGTCGACGCCGAACTCGCCGCGGGGCGGCACGGGGAGCTGATCGGCGAGCTGCAGACCGTCGTCGGCGAGCATCCGCTGCGCGAACGGCCGGCCGCGCAGCTGATGACCGCGCTGCACCGGGCCGGGCGGCAGGGTGACGCGCTGGAGGTCTACCGGCGGCTGCGGGCCACCCTCGTCGACGAGCTCGGCGTCGAGCCCGGCGCGGACGCCCGCCGGGTGCACGCCGCCGTCCTGCGCGGCGAAGAGCCCGTGCCGGTGCCCCCACCCGTCTGGCCGGTCTGCCAGCTACCGCCCGACATCGGGGACTTCACCGGCCGCGACGCGGAGCTGGCGGAGCTGACCGGCGTGCTCGGCAGCGGCGCCGGCGTCCCGGTCGCGGTGCTCAGCGGCGAGCCGGGCGCCGGCAAGAGCACCCTCGCCGTGCGCGCCGCGCACCGGTTGCGGGCGCGCTTCCCGGACGGCCAGCTGTACGTGCCCCTCGCGGACCGGGACATCGGTGACGTGCTGGCCGACCTCCTGCGCGCGCTCGGCGTGCCCGGCCCGGCGGTCCCGGACGACGTGCGGGCCCGCGCGGCGGTCTTCCGCGGCCGCCTCACCGACCGGCGGGTCCTGGTGGTGCTCGACGACGCCGTCGACCCCGAGCACGTCCGCACCCTGCTGCCCGGCACGCCGGGCTGCGCGGTGCTCGTGACGAGCCGTCGCCGGCTGAGCGGGCTCGCCGGGGCGCACCGGCTGGCCCTCGGCCCGTTGTCCGGGGCCGACGCCACCGAGCTGCTGCACCGGCTCGCCGGGGCGCGGGCGGCCCGGGAGGCCGCCGACGCCGAACGGATCGTCGCCGCGTGCGCGCGGCTGCCGCTGGCCCTGCGGATCGCGGGCAGCAGGCTGGCCATCCGCCCGCACCTGCGGCTCGCCGAGCTGGCCGACCGGCTCGAAGACGAGGTCCGCCGCCTCGACGAGCTCACCGTGAGCGACCTGGCCGTCCGGAGCAGCATCGCGCTGAGCTACGAAGGCCTGCGGCCGCCCGCGCGGCGCGCGTTCCGGCTGCTCGGCCGGTGCCGCCTGGCGGACCTGCCCGCCTGGGCGGTCACGACGCTGGTCGGCGACCCGGACGCCGACGAGGCCGTCGAAGAGCTCGTCGAGGCGAGCCTGCTGGAGGCGCGCGGAGCCGACCGGACCGGCGAGGGCCGGTACCGGATGCACGACCTCGTCCGGCTGTACGCCGCGGAAGGCCCTCCGGAAGAAGGCGGCGTCGAGACAGTGCTCGCCGCGACCTTCGCGCTCGCCGACGCGGCCGCCGCTCGCCTGCCGCGCACGGTGCCGATGCCGGCCATGGCCCACGAGCCGTTCGCGCAGCCGTTGCCGGACGCGCTGGTGGCCCGGCTGCTCGCACGCCCGGACGAGTGGTTCGCGGCCGAGCGCGCGAACCTCATGCGGCTCATCGGATCGCTGGGCACGCGGGAAGCGTTGCTGCTGCTGGACAAGCTCGGCGTGTACCTGTACCTGCACGGGCACTACGCCGACCTGCGCGCGAACTACGAGACAGTGCTGGCGACGGCGGACGACCGGCGGCAGGCCGTGCTCGCCGAAGCGCACTTGGCGTTGCTGCGGCACGCGCGCGGGCAGTACGAGGAGGCGGCCGCTTCGTATCGCGAATGCGCGAAGGAGCTGGAGGCCCACGGCGACCACCGCACCCACGCGTGGGTTTCGGCGAACCTGGCGCACTGCCTGATCGGGCTGGGCCGCGCCGAAGAAGCCCTGCAGACCGCGGCCGACGCCCGCGAACTGTTCACTGTGGACGGTCAGCCGGAGGCGGCCGGAGTCCGGGCCGCGGAGTCGGCGGCGCTGCTCCGGCTCGGCCGGGTCACCGAAGCGCGGGACGTCGACCGGGCCGCGTGCGCGTCGGCGCGGGACACCGGCGACCCGCGGCGGATCGGCACGGCACTGCACGAGTTCGCATGGTCCTCGCTGCTCACCGGCGACCACGCGGAAGCGGCGGCGGCCATCGCGGAGTCGGTGGACCTGCTGCGCGAGACGGTGGCGCGCTCGGCGCTGGCGAAGTCGTTGCGCACGCTGGGCGCGATCTCGGCGGCGACGGGCTCCCGTGACCGCGCGACGGCCGCGTTCGAGGAGGCCCGCGGCATCGCCAGGGAACTGGACGAACGCCCGCGCGAGCTCTCCTGCACCCGCGCGATCGCGGCCGGCTGGGTCGGCGAAGGCCGGGCGGCGCAAGCGATCCCGGTGCTCCGCGCCTGCCTCGACGAATTCCGCGAAATGGGCGGCAAGGCCGCGACGGGCCTCACCTGGTTCGTCCTCCAGCGGGCCTACGCGGCCGCCGGCGACGAGGCTTCGGCGTCGGAAGCCGCCGCCGAGGCCGCGCGCCTGGCCGACCCGCGCGACGCCAGCGCGGCCGCCGTCCGGCGTGTCCTGCTCGCCCTCACCGAACCGGCCTGACGAGGTGGTGCCGCCCCCTCGCGGCACCACCTCAAGCCCACGGACGCCGGGCGAACAGACCGGCGCCACCCCCAGGGAACCGGCGGCGCGCACCAGCGCACCAGGGTCATCCCCTCGGGTGTAGATCGTGGCGCAAGCCACCACACGGAACGCACACGGAAACCCCGGGGCGCACGTACCCAGAGAGTCGGCTCGCGTACCCAGACAGTCGGCTCGCGTACCTGGACGGTCGGTTCACGAGCCGACCCTGCAGGTACGCGAGCCGACCCTCCAGGTACGCGCGGGTCAGTCCTCGCAGGTGCCCGCCGTGGCGCGGAAGAGCTGGGAGCGGGCGCCGGCCAGGGAGCGCACGCGGACCGGCGGGTCCGCCGCCGGCAGCCACACCGACTGGCCGCGGCGCAGTTCGACCTGCTCGCCGTCGTCCGCCGTCACCAGCAGGGAGCCCGCCGTGCACAGCAGGATCTGCGGGCCGACGCTGTCGACCGAGATCTCGTCGTCCTGCCCGGCAGCCCACTCGACCCGCGACAGCTCGAACTCCGGCGCGTCCGTGCGGTACACCGCCATCCGGCCGCCGACGTCACCGCACTGCACCGGCATCTCGCCGCACGCGAAGTCGACCACGCGCAGCAGCTCCGGCACGTCCACGTGCTTCGGCGTCAGGCCGCACCGCAGGATGTTGTCCGAGTTCGCCAGGATCTCCACGGCGGTGCCGTGCAGGTACAGGTGCAGGTTGCCGGCCGGCAGGTAGATCGCCTCGCCCGCGCGCAGCGTCAGGCGGTTCAGCAGCAGCGCCGCCAGCACGCCCGCGTCCCGCGGGTGCGCCTCGCCCAGCTCCAGGATCGTCCGGCACTCGGCCGCGAACTCGCCGTGTTCCTGGACGTGCCGGACACAGGCGTCCAGCACCTCCGGCAGCAGCGAGTCCAGCGACGGCTGCGGCAGCGTGATCCACGTCGTGAACAGCGCGCGCAGCCCGGCCGGGTCCGGCTGGGCCTCCAGCAGTCCCGTGTACTTCGCCAGCCCCGGCGTCTCGATCGCCTTGAGCAGCTTCACCGTGCGGTCCGGCGCCCGGAACCCCGCCAGCGCGTGGAACTCCGTCAGCGCGCAGACCAGCTCGGGCTTCGCCGTCGGGTCCGGGTAGTTGCGGTTCGGCGCGTCCCTCGGGATGCCCAGCTGCTCTTCACGGGCGTGCCCCTCCGCGGCCTGAGCCGCCGAGGGGTGCGCCTGCATCGACAGCGGCTCCTCCGCCGCCAGGATCTTGAGCAGGAACGGGAGCCGCCCACCCCACCGCGTCGCGCACTTCTCGCCGAGCTGGGTCACCGGGTCGGCGTCGACCAGCTCCAGCAGGCTCCGCTCGGTGCCGTCCGGGCCGATGACGTGCGACGGGTCACCCGGGTGGGCGCCCATCCACAGCTCGGCCTCGGGGTGCGGCGCGGGTACCGGACGGCCCAGCAGCTCGGGGATCGCCGTCCGCGATCCCCAGGCGTAGGGCCGCACCGCGTTGCGCAGCAGCTCCACTGTCACCTCAACTCCACTCCTTCGGCACCGGCAGTGCCGGTGCTAGGCGGGTCTCACGCCGTCGCGGGCGCGAAGCGGCCCGCGCCGCCGATGCTGCCCGCCGCCAGCCCGAGATAGACCGCCGCCAGTTCGAACCGCAGTGCCAGCACCGCGGCCCGCACGATTTCGTCGGCCTCGATCTCCTCGGCCGGCGCGATGACGTCCGCACCCGGCAGCAGATCCTCGGCCTGGTAGCGCGCCGCGTCCGTGGCCGGACCGGTCCGCACCGAGAGGAGCAGCACCCGGGTGGGGATGTCACCAGAGGGATCGTCCGGATCGGCGAAGATGTCACGCTCCGCGCCACCTGATTGCGCCGCCCGCCGCAGTGCGGGGCGCGCCAGGGCCTGACGATAGTCCTCGACGTCGCACACCGTGGCCGCGTGGGCGGCGAAAGCGTGCGCAGCGTGTTCGCCGACGGCGACCGCGACCGGGTCCAGCCCCCACAGCAGCGGGACGCGGTCGGCCACCCGCAGCGCGAGCGCCTTGGCCGGGTTCGCGAACGACTCCCGGGCCAGGTAGTCCTTCTCGGCTTCGAGGTCCAGCTGGTCGGCCAGCACCTGGACGTCGGAGATCAGCAGGCCCAGCGCGTTCGCGGTGAGCAGCCCGGCGGCCAGGCCACGCGGGAACGCCAGCTCCGGCGGCACCGGGATGCGCGGCGCCAGCAGCAGGCCCTTGCCCGCGACGGCGGCCGCCACCGGCCCCTCGGACGGCGCCGACAGCACCACCGAAGCGCCGTAGCGCGCGGCGCGTTCCAGAGACGCGGCGAGCTCGCGGTCGCCGGGGTCGTCGGTGTGCGCGAACACGACGTCGAGCGCGCCGATCCAGCTCGGCACCACCTCGGCGACGACCACCGGCACCGGGCACGACGGCGTCAGCAGGGCGGCCAGCAGCCGCGTGAGAGTGCGGCTCACGCCCGGCCGGTCGATCAGCACGAGCGCGCGCGGGCGGCCCATGTCGAGCCGGTCGGACAGCTCCAGCTCGGCGGCGATCTCCGCGGTCGCCCGGACCTGGGCGCCGGCCATCGCGGCGGCACGGAGCAACCCCGCGCTGTCGGCCTCGGCCAGCCGCGCGGGGTCGTCGAGCAGCGTGTCGTCAAGCACTGTCGGCATCGGAGTTTCCGTGGTCCCCGGGCAGGGTCGCCTCGTCGAGGAGCAGCACCGGGATCCCGTCACGGACGGGGTACACGCGACCACATTCGGTGCAGGTCAAGGCGTCGGCCTCGGGGTCGTCCGGGGCGCCCGGCCGGAGCGGGGCGTGATCGGGCGACGGGCACGCCAAGATCTCGAGGAGCTGGGCGTCGAGCGTGATGGCCATGGTTCCTCCATACCACGCAGAGAGGTGTGATGAAGGGCACCTTCAGGACACAGTTGCGCCCTTCATCGCGGACTGGTCAGCTGCGGATGAGCGCGAGTACTTCGTCCACCAGCCCCTGCACGGCCTCGGTGTTGGCGGCCTCGACGTTCAGGCGGAGCAGCGGTTCGGTGTTCGACGGGCGCAGGTTGAACCAGGCGCCACCCGGCAGCTGCACCGTGAGGCCGTCCAGCTCGTCGATCTCCACGCCGGACCGGGCGCCGAAGGCGTCCTTGACGGCCATCATCTTCGCGACCTGGTCGTCGACCGTCGAGTTGATCTCCCCCGAAGCCGCGTAGCGGGAGTACGCGCTGGTCAGCTCGGACAGCGGGCCGCTCTGCTCGCCGAGCGCGGCGAGGACGTGCAGCGCCGCCAGCATGCCGGTGTCGGCGCGCCAGAAGTCCCGGAAGTAGTAGTGCGCGGAGTGCTCGCCGCCGAAGATGGCGCCGGTCTTGGCCATCTCGGCCTTGATGAACGAGTGCCCGACGCGGGTGCGGACCGGCTTGCCGCCGTGCTCGGCGACGATCTCCGGCACGCCCTTGGACGTGATCAGGTTGTGGATGATCGTGCCGCCCGGGTCCTTCGCGAGCTCGCGGACGGCGACCAGCGCGGTGATCGCGCTCGGCGAAACCGGTTCGCCGCGCTCGTCGACGATGAAGCAGCGGTCGGCGTCGCCGTCGAAGGCGACGCCGGCGTCCGCGCCGACCTCGCGCACCTTCGCCTGCAGGTCGACGATGTTCGCCGGGTCGAGCGGGTTGGCCTCGTGGTTCGGGAAGCTGCCGTCGAGCTCGAAGTACATCGGCACGATGTCGATGGGGAGCCCGGCGAACACGGTCGGCACCGTGTGGCCGCCCATGCCGTTGCCGGCGTCGACGACTATCTTGAGCGGACGGCTGCCGGACAGGTCGACGAGGTTGCGCAGGTAGGCCGCGTAGTCGGCGAGGACGTCCCGCTCGGTCACCGTGCCGCGCTGGCCCTCGAACCCGGGCACGCCCTGCTCGACGGTGTCGCGGATCTCCGCGAGCCCGGTGTCCTGGCCGACCGGGGACGCGCCGGCGCGGCACAGCTTGATGCCGTTGTACTTGGCCGGGTTGTGGCTGGCGGTGAACATCGCGCCCGGCATGTTCAGCGAGCCCGACGCGAAGTACAGCTGGTCGGTGCTGGCCAGCCCGATGCTCACGACGTCGAGGCCCTGCGAGGTGACGCCCTCGGCGAAGGCCGCGGACAGCGCCGGCGACGAGTCGCGCATGTCGTGGCCGATCACCACGGAAGGCGCTTCGGGCTTGATGAGCAGGGCGAACGCGGCGCCGAAGTCGCGGACGAGGTCCGCGTCGAGCTGCTCGCCGACCACGCCGCGAATGTCGTAGGCCTTAACGATGCTCGAAAGGTCTGGCACGCCGTCTCCCGCGAATAGTCGTCCTGGCGCCCGCTGCGCCGCGCGGAAAGCCTACCGGCGGTGTGAGTGGGTTACGCGTTCAGGCGCGGCCCGGCAGCACCCGCAGGTGGCCGCGGCGCCCGGACGGGCCCTCCGGCTCGGGGGCGGGCGCGGGTTTGTCGGAGCGGCCGGCCTCGCGCACGGCCTCGGCCAGCGCGGTCAGCTCGTCGGCCGACGGGTCCGGCGCGGCGAAGGCGCCTTCGTGCCGGACGACTTCCCACCCCTTGGGGACGGTCAGCCGCAGCGCGTGGGCTTCGCAGAGGTCGTACGAATGCGGCTCGGAGGCGGTGGCCAGCGGGCCGACGACGGCGGTGGAGTCGCTGTAGGCATACGTCAGCGTGGCCACAGCTGGCTCGAGACAGCCAGTACGCGAACACTTCCGTACGCTCCGCACGAAACGAAACGATAGCGCGTCGCCGCAAGGTCTCCAGGAGCGACACGCGCTGCGACCCGCCGACCGCATAGACTTCGTGGCGTGGCGACGGCTCGTGACTACCGACAGCGGCGGCGCTCGCGACGGGACCGGCACGGCCGGGGCCTGCGCGGGACGCTGTATCCGGCGACCCTGCCCGCCGCCGCGAGCCGCGCGGAGCGGTTCGACGCCCTGGTGCTCGACGCGCTGGAGCCGATCGAAGCCCGCTGGCGCCACGAGCTGACGAAGCTCGACGTGGCGGTCGACGACGTGCCGGAGGTCCGTGAGAACGGCCACTCCCCGGCGGACGGCGTCCTGCACGACGGCGCGGTGCCGTTGTCGCGGCTGGTCCCCGCGGGGGTGGACCGGACGGGCCTGCCGACGCGGGCTCGGATCGTGCTCTACCGGCGGCCGCTGGAGGCGCGGGCGAAGGACCCGTCGGAGCTGGCCGAGCTGGTCCACGACGTGCTGGTGGAGCAGGTGGCGGGCTATCTGGGCGTGGAGCCGGACGTCATCGAAGGCGAGTAGCTCCCGACTGAGAGCTCGCCGCGACGCCGGCCGGTGTCGCGAATGACTCATTCGGGACGTGCGAGGTCCCCAATGACTCATTCGCGACGCTCGGAACCCCGCGGCCTCGCACGGTGGGCGGTGGTGGGCTCTTAGCGGTGGTCCCGTCCCCGGCGGAGGTCGCTGCGAAGCCCACAACCCGCGCGCGTGGGGGGACCCCCGGTTTTTACGTTACCGGCCGGCACCGACAGTTTCAGGGGCGCCGCCGGGCCGGGACCGCCGTCAGGAGCGTGAACAGCACCGCCGCCAGCTGGGCCAGCAGCAGCAGGTTCCGTTCGGTGCCCGGGTATTCGACCGTCACCTCCGACGAGGCCGGTGGCACCGACACCGCCACCTGGTGACCCCACGCCGGCACGATCGGCACGCTCTTGCCGCCCACCGACGCCTTCCAGCCCGCCTCCTGCTCCGCGGCCAGCACCAGCAGCCGCCCGGTGGGGCCGTCCGACACGCGGACGCGGACGTCCGGCAGGTTCGCCCGGACCGGTGCGACACCCGGCGCGTTGCCCGGTGCGCCGCCGCCCGTGACCGCCGCCTTCGCCTGCTCCGGCGAGATCAGGATCACCTGACCGGCCGGGGGCAGCAGGCGGAGCACGCCACGGCCGTCCGACGTCGGGGCGGCCACCGACACCATGTCCTTCGCGAGCGGCAGATACGCCTGGGGGTCGACGCCCGGCGGCAGCACCACGAACTGCACGCCGGCCACGGCGGCCGAGGCGAACCCGCGCTGGACGGCCGCCGCGTCGCCCTGGCCCAGGTCCCGGCGCCAGGAAGCCAGCCGGGTGGGTGTGCCGGGCGTCGGGGCGAGCTCGTCGTCGCCGTAACGGGGCAGGCGGCCGCCGGTCTGGCGGGTCGCGTCGGGCGCCAGGTCGAGCACCGACCGGCCGGACGCCGCCAGCTCGGCCGTCACCTCCGGGGCGAGCGAAGGCCGGTCGCCGGCGCGAAGCGGTCCCTGGGAGCCGATGACCACCGCGCCGGCCGCCAGCCCGAGGAACACCACGACCCCGGCCACCGCGAACACCTTCGGCAGCCACGTCGCCGGGATCCCGGCCGAGCCGCCGCGCTGCCAGGAACCCAGCACGACCCACAGCAACCCCGCGCCGACGATCAGCAGCGGCACGCCCGCGTAGCCGTGCGCCGCGGGGCCGCCCTGCATCGGCGTCGCGGTCACCAGCCGCACCAGGACCAGCCCGCCCGCGCCCAGCGCGGCCAGCGCGAGGCCGCCCGCGGCGAGTTTCGTCGGCCGCACGACCAGCGCCACCAGCGCCGCCGCGATGACGGCCACCCCGATCGGCCAGGCGCCCGGTCCGCCGGGGTCGAGCCCGGCCAGATCCGTGCCGGAAACCGCCGCGGCCGCGCCGCCCAGGCCCTGCACCAGCAGTTCCGGGTGCCGCAGCAGCACGGTCGGCCACGGCAGCAGCAGCGCCAGCGGCAGCAGCACCACGATCCCGACCGACGCGATCCGCCGCGCCAGCCCGGTCGGCGCGGGCAGCACGACGAAGCCGATCAGCAGTCCCGCCAGCGCGAGCCCGTGCGCCAGCGGGGAGAACGCGCCGAGCAGCGCGACGCCGAACGCCGACAGCGCGGAGACGTGCAGCCAGCGCGTGTCCGCGTGCCCGAGCAGCCCGGCGATGCCCGCGGCGACCAGCGGCAGCACGAGGTGCACCACGACGACGTCGAGACGGCCCTGGGCCACGCCGGCGGTCGCGGCAGGCAGCAGCGCGTAGGTCGCGGCGACGACGGCGCGTACCCAGCGACGCACGCGAAGCCGCCGCGTCGCCGCGTACGCGCTCAGTGCGGACAGCGGGATGTCGCCGAGGAGCAGGATCGCCACCAGTGCCGCCGGGCCGCCGATCGGGGCGAACACCGCGCCGAGCGTGCCCAGGACCGGCAGTGTCGCCGATGCGGGCGCGCCGGTGCCGCCCGCGATCGCGTGCCAGGGGGTGAGGTAGGACGACCAGATTTCGCCCAGCCCGCCGACGGGGAGCAGCTTGCCCCCGAAGAGGTCGAGGCCGAGCCGGGCCCGGTTGACGACCAGCCCGAGCGCGGTCATCACGACGAGCAACACCACCGGCGGCGCGAAGACCGTGGCCGCCAGCACGCGGCGGCGGTTCACCTCGACGAAGACGAGTTCGGGTTCCGGCTCTTCGGCTTCGGCAGTGTCCTCGGCGACCGGCGCCGGGGTTTCGGGCAGTGCGACGGCGACGAGCGTGCCCGGCCGGCGCAGCCCGGATCCGCGTGAGCTGAGCCCGCGCAGAGCGCCGGCGGGCAGCGCGTCCGGCCCGACCGGACGGTTGTCGCGGGCGTCGAGCGCTTCCGGCGTCACCCACGCCGACTCGGTTTCGACGGTCTCGGGCACGCGGCCGAGCGCGACGTCGTTCTCGACGCCCCGGCGCACCAGGCCGACGACACCCGCTCGGACGGCGTTGCGCAGTCGCGTCCAGCGTCCGGTGAAGAGCCCGCGAACCGTGCCCGGCCGCGGATTCCGCCGTCGTGCCGCGCGCGCGGCACGCAACCGGCCGCGTCCGCTGAGGAGGTACGCGGTGGCGGCGAACTCGGCCCGCGCTTCCCCGGTGCGGCGCAGCAGGACGAAGGCCAGCGCGCGCAGCACCGCCAGGAGCGGGAGCCGGATCATGCCCAGCCAGAAGGAAAACGGCGAGCAGTTCACCAGGAACACCCGCAGCCCGTGGGCGCGGTTCGCGGCGGGCAAGGGCCCGGCGACCGCGTCCGCCGTGCGCCGTCCGGTGGTGAGGGCGCGCGCGTGCCGCACCCGCGCGGCCGGCACGGTCAGGACGACGCCGCCGGCGGCGTTCGCGCGCCAGCCGAAGTCGAGATCTTCGCGCAGCAACGGGAAATCCGGGTCGAAGCCGCCGAGGGCGTCCCAGGCGTCGCGGCGCACGAGCGAGCCCGCGCTGGGCACGGCGAGCACCTCCACCGGGTCCTCCCCGGTCGCGGCGACCTGCTGGCGGTGCCCCGAAGCGTCGGTGGAGAGGCCGGCTTCGACGATCAGCCGCGGATCCGTCCAGTCGAGGCCGAGCGCGCCGAGCACGGTCGCCGAGGGTTCCTTCGTCGCCACGTGGAGCAGTTGCTCGAGGCAGTCGGGATCGGGCGCGCAGTCGTCATGCAGCAGCCACAGCCAGGACCCCGGATCGCCCCAGCGTCCGGTGGCGTGCTCGACGGCTTCGGCGACCGCCGCGGCGAAGCCGGTATCACTCGAAAGCGTGACGACACCGGAAAGCACGGGGGCCGCGTCGGGGCCGGGATCCTCGGCCGCCTCGGCGAGCAGCCGCGGGGTCGCGTCCGTGGAACCGGTGTCGACGGCGAGGACGTGCCGCGGCCGGACGGTGCTGCGGCGCAACGCGGAAAGCGCCAGCGGCAGCCAGTTTTCGCCGTTGTGACAGACCACAATGGCCAGAACGGGGGCGGTGCGCAGGACGGGCGGCGCGGCGGTGCGGGGCAACGAACGCTCCTGATCAGGCGGCAGTCGGTGCGGCCACCCTACGGCCCCGGCCTGTCACCCGATGGTGAACCCAAGCGGAATCGCCGGTGACGCGCACATCACCGGCGATCCTCGCTATACGACACGTTTCTTGAGCTTGCGGCGCTCCCGCTCGGACAGACCGCCCCAGATGCCGAAGCGCTCGTCGTGGGCCAGCGCGTACTCAAGGCACTCGTCCTTGACCTCGCAGCCCAGGCAGATCCGCTTGGCTTCGCGGGTGGAACCGCCCTTCTCGGGGAAGAACGCCTCCGGGTCCGTCTGCGCGCACAGGGCGCGTTCCTGCCAATCCTGCTCTTCTTCGGTGGCATCGATGAGCTCGGTGAGATCTCCCAGAGCCTGCTCCGGGATCTCGCCCCAACTCATGACGTGCCCCCATTCCTTCCCATCGGCTTCCAACCGCACGTCCGCCTCCTCGCTCCCTAGCACTCCCCAGGCTGGCGGTGGTGAAACGACACTCGCCGTCCCCTCTCGGCGGCGAATGACATCACTGTGATTACACCCGTGTAGTGCGGTCAGGTCAAGCGGAGTAGCGAGTTCGGGGGACGTCCGCGCCCGATCGCGCAAGGGGACACGCCGGTAACTTCACACCGGGCATACGGAAGACTGGAGCACGTGCAGAAGTCAGCAGTGCGCCCCAGCCCGGTCTTCCTCGGCATCCTCGCGCTCACCGCCGCCGGTGGCGCGATGGCCGCGTTCGGTGACATCAACACCGTTTTCGTCCGCGACCGCGACCCGCTGCTCATCGCCGGTGTCGTGATCTTCGTCGCCGCCGGCTGGGTGGCGTCGCTGTCGCTGCACGAGTTCGGCCACGCGATGGTCGCCTACCGCGGCGGTGACTACACCGTCGCCCACAAGGGTTACCTGACGCTGGACGTCCGGAAGTACACCGATCCGGTCCTCTCGATCATCCTGCCGCTGATCTTCCTCATCATCGGCGGCATCCCGCTGCCGGGTGGCGCGGTCTGGATCAACCGCGGCGCGCTCCGCTCGCGCGGGACGTCGTCGTGGGTGTCGCTGGCCGGGCCGCTGAGCAACCTCGCGGTCGGCGCGGCGCTGGCGCTGGTCGTGTCGGTGGTCCCGATGTCCGGCGGCCTGGTGATCGCGATGTCCTACCTGGCGCTGCTGCAGGTCGTGACCTTCCTCCTCAACATCCTGCCGATCCCGGGCCTCGACGGCTGGGGCGCGATCGAGCCGTACCTGCCGCCCCGGGCCCGCGAGCTGGGCGCGCAGGTCCGCCCGTGGGCGCCGATCATCCTGTTCGCGATCTTGTGGTTCTTCCGCCCGGCGAACACCGCGCTCTGGGAAGGCTCGTACGCGATCTTCAACGCCTTCGGCGGCTATGTGGACGGCGCCCAGATCGGGTTCAGCGTCTTCCAGTTCTGGAAGTGAGGTTTGAACCGGGCGCCGCGCGGGAAGATCACGTGCGGCGCTCGGTCAGCCAGACGTGCGCGCGTTTCCAGACCTTCCGCAACCCCGACCGCTCACCGAAGTAGTCCCCCGCCGCCCCGACCACCGGCAGCATGCCGATCGCGCGGTGCACGATGTTGCCGTGCGGCCGCTTCTCCAGTTCCCCGGTGATCGCCAGGAGCCCCCGGCCGAGCCGCCAGAGCGTCCGGGCCGCGGCTTTCACCGTGGCCTTGCCGTGCTTCTTCTCCGAGGCCGTCAGCTCTTCGGTCAGCTTCGCCGCTTCGTCCGCCTCCGCGGCTTCGTCGTGCTCCGCGTCCCTGCCCGCCGCGAGGTCGGGGGCGATGTCACGCTCGAAGAGCACCCACGCGATCAACCGCACCCGCGTGCCGACGTCGGTGACGCCGTACTCGCCGGCGATCGCGCACAGCAGCAGGCCCTGCGACGCCGCCCCCAGCGCGTCCTGGACCGGCAGCCGGTCGGCGAGCGCGCCGCCCAGGCCGGGGATGGACGTCAGCAGCGCCGTGAACCGGCCGACGCGGTTCATCCACCAGCTCGACCGGTCGTAGCCGGTCATCCGCGTCCACGCCGCCGTGCCGGGGACCTTCACCGACGTGACGCCGTGGATCAGCTTCGCCTTCAACCCCGACTCGACCTCGGCCAAGTCCTCCGAAGCACGCGCCTGCAGCCCGAACGGGTCGGACTCGCGCAGCGCGTCGAGCATCGGCCCGCACGCCCGTACGAACGGCCGCAGCACGGCCACGACCTGCCGGTCGGAGATCGCCTCACCCACGTCCCGGTCTCCTTCCCGCCGCACGGCCTGCCGCACGACTTGCCGCACGACTTGCCGCACTACCTAGCCCGCCGCCGAGCACCATGGCGCCCGGCAGCGCGCTCGCGCCGAGCAGCAGCAGGGCCCGCCAGTCCTGGATCAGCACCAGGTCACCGCCCGGGCCGAGCATGCCGACGCCGAACACGACGAGCACCCACACCACGAGGGGTACCCACGAAAGCCCGGGCCGCACCAGCTTCGCGGTCGTCGACACCAGCCACGGCGTGGTGACCGCGCCGACGAGGACCGTCACCGGCACCGGGACCACCCCGATCCGCAGCGGCAGGAAGAACAGCTCCAGCAGGGCGAGCAGCACCGTGTCGACGACGAGCAGCGCGAGCAGCAGCCCCTGCTCGAGCGTCAGCCGCTCCGCCACGGTCACAGCCCGCCGAAGAGGTCGTCCGCGGCACCGTCGGCCGGGCCGTGGGCCAGCACGAAGTAGTCCTTGGCCAGGATCGGCTGGGCGATCGCGTTCGTCAGCGCGAAGTACGGGACGTCATCGTCGGCGACAGCCAGCTGCGTCGCGTGCGCGCGCAGTGCCGCCAGCTTCGCCGGGAGGTACGCGGCGACGTCGAGCACCGTCGTGACCTCTTCGTCCGGTGTCGTCGGCAGCTCGTCATCCTCCGGCACGTCGAACACCGGGTCGCCGGCCCGCAGCGCGGCCAGCCCGGCGCGCACCGCGGTCCTCGGCGCGACCGTGTGGAACACCCGCTCGACCGACTTCGCGCGCGGCGCCGCGGCCATCGTGATCTCGTGGGCGCGGATGTGGTCGGGGTGGCCGTAGCCGCCGAACGCGTCGTAGGTGACGACGACCTGGGGCTGAAGCTCGTCGAGGAGCTCCGCCAGCTGCGCGGCCTGCTCTTCGGGGCTGCCCCCCGTGAAGGCCCGCGGGTGCGACGCCGACGGCGTGCCCGCCATGCCCGAGTCCCGCCACCGGCCGATCCCGCCCAGGTAACGGTGCCGTGACAGCCCCAGCGCGGCGCACGCGGCCATCAGCTCGGCGACGCGGTAGCCGCCCAGCTGGTCGGCGGCGTGCGAACGCAGACCCTCCAGCTGGAACAGATCGGGCATGACCTCGCCCTCTTCACCCAGCGTGCAGGTCACCACGGTCACCTCGGCGCCCTCGGCGGCGTATCGTGCGATCGTGGCGCCGGTGGTGATGCTTTCGTCGTCGGGATGGGCGTGGACGAACAGCAGCCTGCGGGATACCGGGGAGATCACGGGTTGAGCGTAATTCCCGTGCTCCGACCTTCGTCGGGGACACCCTCGGTTATCCTCGCGCGAGTCGCGACCGCCGCGTCGTGACCGTCTGTACCCCCACGAAGGGCATCTGGTGAGCACTGAAGCAACTTCGGCGAACGTCGCCGGCGTGTCGGGATCCGTCCTGTCCATCTCCGACCTGAGCGTGTCGTTCCAGACCGAGGACGGCGTCGTGAACGCCGTCAAGGGCATCGGGTTCGACGTCAAGCCCGGCGAGATCGTCGCCGTGGTCGGGGAGTCCGGGTCCGGCAAGTCCGTGACGTCGATGTCGGTGCTGGGCCTGCTGCCCAAGACCAGCAAGATCGCCGGCGAGCTGCGCCTGGGCGAGCGCAACCTGGCGGATCTCAAAGAGAAGGACATGCAGAAGATCCGCGGCAACCAGGTCGCGATGATCTTCCAGGAGCCGATGACGGCGCTGAACCCGGTCTACACGGTCGGCTGGCAGCTGCGCGAGGCCCTGCGCTCGCACCTCGAGATCTCCAAGGACGCCGCCGACAAGCGCGCCGTCGAGCTGCTCGACATGGTCGGCATCCCGAACCCGGAGCTGCGGTTCAAGCAGTACCCGCACCAGCTCTCGGGCGGCCTGCGCCAGCGCGTCGTCATCGCCATGGCGATCGCCTGCGACCCGCAGGTCATCATCGCCGACGAGCCGACCACCGCGCTCGACGTCACCGTGCAGGCGGAGATCCTCGGCCTGCTGCGCAAGCTGCGCGACACCCTCGACACCGCGATCGTGCTGATCACCCACGACATGGGCGTCGTCGCCGACATGGCCGACCGCGTCATCGTGATGTACCAGGGCGAGATCGTCGAAGAGGCGCCGGTGCGCGAGCTGTTCGCGTCGCCGAAGGAGGACTACACCCGGCGGCTGCTCGCCGCGGTGCCGGTGCTCGGCCAGCGTCCCGAGGGCCGCCGCCTGCTCGACGACGCCGGGATCGAGACCGACAGCACCGAGGCGGCCAAGATCGCCGAGGAGATCCGGCTGGCCGACGAAGAGCTCGAGGCCGTGATCGAGGAGGCCGCGCCGGCCCTGGAGATCAAGAACCTGGTGCTCGAGTACCCCGGCCGCCGCGGCCAGGGCAAGAACCGCGCGGTCGACGACGTCTCGCTGACCATCGCCAAGGGCGAGATCGTCGGCCTGGTGGGCGAGTCCGGGTCCGGCAAGTCCACGGTGGGCCGCTGCGCCGTCGGCCTGCTGCGCGCGACCGAGGGCACGATCGCGATCGCCGGCAAGGACATCACGAAGATGTCGGCGAAGGAGATCCGCCCGCTGCGCCGGTTCTTCTCGATCGTGTTCCAGGACCCGGCGTCGACGCTGGACCCGAAGATGACGATCGGCGAGTCGATCGCCGAGCCGATGGTGCTGCACAAGGTGCTCTCGGGCAAGGAGCTGTCGGCCCGCGTCCGGTCGCTGCTGGACAAGGTCGAGCTGGGCGGGCACTACATGAACCGCTACCCGCACGAGCTGTCGGGCGGCCAGCGCCAGCGCGTCGCGATCGCCCGCGCGCTGTCGCTCGACCCGGCGCTGCTCATCGCGGACGAGCCGACGTCGGCGCTCGACGTGTCGGTGCAGGCCCGCGTGCTGGACCTGTTCCTGGACCTGCAGCAGTCGCTGCAGTTCGCGTGCCTGTTCATCAGCCACGACCTGGCGGTGGTCGACCTGCTGGCCGACCGCGTCGCGGTGATGCAGCACGGCAAGCTGGTCGAGGTCGGCACGCGCGACCAGGTGCTGCACTCGCCGCAGCAGGAGTACACGAAGCGCCTGCTGTCGGCGGCCCCGGTCGCGGACCCGATCCTGCAGGCCGAGCGACGCGCGGCCTGGGAGGCCGGCAAGCTGGCCCCGGTGGCCGACTGACGTTCTCGACGCTGAAGGGCCCGCACCCGGCTGGGTGCGGGCCCTTCGCCGTCCTGGGCACCGGCCCCATGCGCCCCAATGTGGCATTGGGTGCGTTGAATAGGCACTGCGGCGCGAAGCGCCTCCGTTGAGGGCGGTGGTGGGGGCATGGGAGGAGCAACCAACGCCACATTGGGTGCGTTGAGCGCAACCAACGCCACATTGGGGCGTTCGGGTGCCGGCGTCAGCCGACGCGGATGCGGGGGTCCAGGATGCCGTAGAGCAGGTCCGCGACCAGGTTGGCGATCACCACGCTCGCCGCGATCACCACCAGCCAGCCCATCAGCACCTGCGGGTCGTTCTTGTTGACCGCCTCCACCAGCAGCGTGCCCATGCCGTGCCAGTTGAACACCGTCTCCGTGATGATCGCGCCCGTCACCGTGGCGCCGAAGTTGACCGAGAACAGCGTCATCACCGGGATCAGCGCGTTGCGGAACGCGTGGCGCCAGATCACGCGGCTGTTCGAGACGCCCTTGGCGCGCGCTGTGCGGACGTAGTCGGCGCCCAGGACCTCCAGCATCGACGCCCGCTGGAACCGGCTGTACGCGGCGAACGTGATCGCCATGATCGACAGCGTCGGCAGCAGGAACGCGCCGACGTACTTCGCGAGTGCGTCGCCGACGCCGGTCGCCGAGAGGCTCTCCGGGCTCGTCGTGCGCAGCCACGGGTCGCCGAGGACGTCCGACAGGCCCAGTTCGCGCACCCAGATGTTCGCGCGGATCGCGTAGCCCTTCAGGACGATCGCGACGCAGAAGATCGGCATCGAGAACATCAGGAACGCCAGCGTCGTCGCGATGTAGTCCCAGATCGAGTACTGCTTGACGGCGGCCAGCACCCCGACCAGCACGCCGAAGACCAGCGCCAGCACCGACGCCGCCAGCACCAGTTCGAGCGTCACGCGGAACGCCGCCATCACCTTCGGCGCCACCGGCTGGAGGGCGTTGCCCTGGGCGATGGAGGTGCCCCAGTCGCCGCTCAGGAAGTGGCCGAGCCAGGTGAAGTAGCGGGCGGCGACGCTCTGGTCGAGGCCGAGCCGGTGCTCGAGGTCGGCGATCGCCTTCGCGTCGATCCCCGGCTTGCTGCGCAGCTCCCCGAGCGGGTCGCCCGTGTTGGCCACCATGACGAAGCAGAGGAACGTGCCGACCAGCAGGACCGGCACCGAGATGGCCAGCCGGCGCAGCACGTAGAGCACGAGATTCATCCGAAACCCCCAGGTCCGGCGATCCCCCCGCCCGAAAGACGAACGCGGGGGTGACCGGAACCGGTCACCCCCGCGTCGCGCGTTCAGGCCTTCATTCTCCGCTGGCGCGGGTCGAAGGCGTCGCGGAGACCGTCACCGATGAAGTTGATCGTCAGTGAAATCAGCACGAGCACGATGAACGGGCCGAAGAACAGCGCCGGCCGCGTCTGCAGCTGGGCGTAGTTCTCCAGGATGACGCGGCCGAGCGAAGTGTCCGGCAGCTGGACACCGAGGCCGATGAACGACAGCGCGGCTTCCGCCAGCACGGCCTGCGCGACCGCGAGGGTCGCGTTGACCGTGATGCTGCCGACCATGTTCGGCACCAGGTGCTTGAAAATGATCCGGAACGTTCCGGCACCCGAGGCACGAGCCGCGTCGACGAACTCGCGCTGGGACAGCGACATCGCTTCGGCGCGGGTGATCCGGGCGATCTGCATCCAGCCGAACGCCGCCAGCACCAGGGCGACGATGTACCAGGAGCCGCTCCCGAACACCTTCGCCAGGATGGCCGCCGCGGCGATCTGCGGGATGATCAGGAACAGGTCCGTCACCCGCGAGACCGCCGAGTCGGTGAACCGGCGCAGGTAGCCCGCCATGGCGCCGAGGACGACGCCGACGACCGTCGACAGAATCGACACGGTGAGGGCGATCAGCAGCGAGAACTGGGTGCCGCGCAGGATCTGCGACACCATGTCCTTGCCGACCTGGGTGGTGCCCAGCGGGAACTCGGCGCTCGGCTTGGCGAACGACGGGAACGAGCTGTCCTCGTAGCTGTGCTTCCAGAAGATCGGCAAGATGATGCTGATCAGGACGATGAGCACCAGCACCGCTGTCGACGCCATGGCCAGCTTGTGGTGCAGGAACTTCCGGAGCACCAGCTTGCCCTGGCTCCGGGCCTCGGGCAGAGCCTCCGGCGGAAGCGTGCCGTCGGCGGTCGCGGCCTCGCTCGCGACGAGGGAGTTCAAGTCAGCCAACGCGAATCCTCGGGTCCAGGATGCCGTACATCATGTCGGCGATCAGGTTGGCGACGATCACGCTGGTGGCGATGACCACGAGCCAGCCCATCATCACCTGAGTGTCGTTCTTCGAGACGGCTTCCACCAGCAATGTGCCCATACCGTGCCAGTTGAACACGGTTTCGGTGATGATCGCACCGGCGAGCACCGAGCCGAAGTTCACCGAGAACAGCGTGGTCACCGGGATCAGGGCGTTCCGGAACGCGTGCCGGAAGATGACCCGGCCGTTGGCGAGGCCCTTGGCCCGCGCCGTCCGGACGTAGTCCGAGCCCAGGACCTCGAGCATCGAGGCCCGCTGAAACCGGCTGTACGCCGCGAAGCTGATCGCCATGATGGACAGCACCGGCAGCAGGTACGCGCCGATGGTGCTGGCTATGAAGTCGCCGACTCCGTCCGTCTTGAGCTGCTCCGGGCTCGTGGTCCGCAACCAGGGGTTGCCGAGCACGTCCTGGAGGCCGAGGTCGCGGACCCAGCCGTTGATCTCGATCGCGTAGTTCTTCAGCACGATCGCCACGCAGAAGATCGGCATGGAGAACAGCAGGAAGGCCAGCGTGGTGGCGATGTAGTCGACGATCGAGTACTGCTTCACCGCGGCGAGCACACCGACGATGATGCCGATGATCAGCGCGAGGATCTCGGCGCCGACCACGAGCTTGAACGTGACGGCGAAGGCGGCCATCACCTTCGGGGCGACGGGTTGCAGCGCGTTGCCCTGCGCGATGGACGTACCCCAGTCACCCGAGAGGAAGTGCCCGAGCCACGAGAAGTAGCGCGGCACGATGCCCTGGTCCAGGCCCATCTTGTGGGAGAGGGCGTCGATGGCTTCCTTGTTCATGTTCGGGTTGTGCCGGAGCTCGCCGAGCGGGTCACCGGTGGCGGCGACCATCACGAACGACAAAAAGGTCCCGACCACCAGGACGGGAATCGATATCGCCAGGCGGCGAAGGATGTAGATCACCAGGTTCAACGAACTGCTCCTCATCCGGGCCTGGTCTTCAGAAGTGCGCTGGACCGCTACCCGGTTGTCTACCGTAGTGGGGGTAACCCTACGGTCAACAGCTACTTCTGGTGGGTACCGGGGCCCGGCTCGTGGCCGGACCCCGGTACCCCCAGGTCATCTGGAGCGAGGGGAACGAAGTCGCAGGGCGGACCCTACTTCTTCTGCTCCCACTCGCCGGCGTTCCACAGCACACCGTTGTAGGACTGCATGTACACGCGGTCGATGCCCTTGAACGCCCACATGCTCGGCGTCTGGAAGAGCGGGATCGTCGCGTACTTGTCCGCGATGGCCTTGTCGGCCGCCTGGTAGGCCTGCAGCTTCACCTGCTCGTCGGTCGCGCTCACCGCGGTCTTGAACGCGTCGTCGATCTTGGAGTCGCACAGGTTCTGGTAGTTCTGGTCACCACCGTTGTTCGGGCAGACGTAGATCGAACGCGACTGCGACTTGAACGGCGCCGACGACCAGCCGAACAGCGCGACGTCGTAGTTACCGGTCGAGACGCGGCCACCCTTGAGGAAGTTGGCGTCGGTCTCGTCCTTGACCTCGATGCCGGCCGCCTTGGCCTGCGAGATGATGATCTCGACGGTCTGGCTGCGACGCGCGTTCTGGTTGTGCGTGATCTTGAACGAAGCGCGCTGGCCACCCTTGGCGAAGATGCCGTCGGCACCCTTGACCCAGCCGGCGTCCGACAGGGTCTTGGCCGCCGCCTCCGGGCCGAGGCCCGCCTTGCTGCCGTACAGGTCGGTGTAGCCCTCTTCACCCTGGAAGAACACGATCGAGTTCAGCGGGGCCGCGTCGGCCTGGACTTCCTTGAGCAGCTTGTCGACGATCGGCTTGCGGTCGACCGCCTCGAAGAACGCCTTGCGGAGCGCGTCGTCCTTGAACATGCGGTTGAACTGCAGGTCGAGGTGCTCGTAGGTCAGCTGCGGAGCCGAACCGTAGGTCACGCCCTGCGCCGCGAGGCCCTTCATCGTGGTGGCCGCGGTCGCGTCCGGCTGGGTCGACGCCGCGACGTCGATCTCACCGTTCTGCAGCGCGGTCGCCATGGCCTTGGTGTCTTCCATGGCGCGGACCACGATCTTGGAGGGGCCACCCTTGCCGCCCGCCCACTGCGGGTTCTTGACCAGGGTGACGGCCTTCTGGTTGGCGTCGAACGAGTCGATCATGTACGGCCCGGAAGCCGGCATGAGCGCCTTGTCGAAGCCCTTCCACTTGTTCGTCCAGAAGTCGCCGGCCTTGGACAGCTGGGCCGGGTCACCGTTCGGCGCGAGCTTGGTGATGTCCGCGATGCCGGTCTGCTTCTCGAGGATGTGCGCCGGCAGGATCTGGACGCCGCTGAACAGGCCCTTGTAGTCGAGGTACGGCTCGGTGAAGTCCGTCTCGAGGGTCAGGTTGTCCTTGCAGGTGGCCTTGCTGATCTTGTCGTAGCCGGTGGTCGAAGCGGCGGTGAACGGGTTCTTGCCGTCCGTGCCCTTGGCCTGGCCGCTCTCCGAGAGCCACGCCAGGTAGAAGTCCTTGCAGTCGAACGGCTCGCCGTCCGACCACTTGACGTTCGGCTTGATCTTGTAGGTGATGACCTGCGGGCTCTTGGAGGTCACGTCGACCGAGTCGAGGATGTCCTTGTTGAGCAGGATCTTGTTGTTGCCGTCGAGGACGAACGCGTCTTCGAGGACGGCGGTGAGGACGTAGGTGTTGTACGAGCTGTTGGTGTCCGGGGTCTGGTTGTTGTACCCGGAGTACCCGTCGTCGATCCCGACCGTGATCGTGCCGTCCCAGCCCTTGACGTCCGCGAGCTTGAACGTGTCGCCCTGCTCGGCCTTGCCGACCGCCATCGCCTTGACGTCGACCGACGACCCGTTCTGGTCGGTGCTGCCCGAGCCCGAGTCGCTCCCGCTGCAGGCGCTCAGCAGCAGCGAAGCGCCCGCGACGAGCGACAAGGCGGAGACTGCTTTGGTTCTCCTCATGAAGTGTGCCCTCCTAGCACTGAGCCCTTGAATTGTGACAAGGACCCACACCGCTCCGGTTTGGTGCCGGAGCCTACGACACGCCAAGCGACACTCAACTGGCGCACTGCGGGAGCACGCTAGAAAGGAAAAGCACCGACAGTCACCAGTTCAGGGTCGATCGTGACCAAAGGGTGACATCCAGTCGACGTCCGGAAATACGACGGTTACCTCATGGATTCACATGCTCCCACTCGAACGCGTTGGTGAAGATCACCCGGTAGTACTGAATGCGTAGCCAAGCGATTACTTCGGGCCGCGAGTCCAGTTCACCGCCGACCCGAACGGGCCCACCATCGGAGGACCGGGCGTGACGCCGGAGATGCCCGATCCGATCGCCAAGGTGTCAGCCAATTGGAACAACGGGATTACCACGTTCTGACGCCAAAGTTCAGGCTCAAGAGTGGTGAGCGCATCCGCGATCGGCGTCGATCCGGACAGCGCCGCGTCGATCGACGGCTGGATCGCCGGGTCGCAGAGCCCGGCGGAATTGCCCGGAACGATCGGTTTGGTCTTGTCCGTTCCCGCGGCGGTCTGCTCCGGGCGGCAGCCGAAGGTCGACGCGAGCACCGACGCCGTGTCGCCGCCGACCGCCTGCGGGACGACGGCGATGTCGATGCCGACGTTGCCCGCCGAGTCGCCGGAGGGCTGCTGGACCCCGTCGACGACCGGCATCGCGAGCAGGCCGCCGAACAGGTCGCGCGGCTGCGGGGTGATCGGGCTGACCTCGATGCCCTGCGCGACCAGTTCGGCGGTCAGCTCCTTGGCGATCGTCGCGTACGGCTCCTGGGTGCCCGGCGAGGCGATGACCAGCGAAAGGGCCTTGCCGTTCTTGCGCCAGGTGCCCGCGGTCTTGGCGTAGCCGGCCGCCTTCAGCGACTCTTCGGCCTTCGCGACGTCGGGCGCGGTCGGCGGGCCGGGCGGGATGGTCGCCGCGTACCCGGCCTCCGATGGCGCCTTCACCTGGGCATCGGCGTGGAGCGTCGACGACGGGCCGCCGTTGGCGCCTTCGGCGATCAGCTTGCCGCGGTCGATCAGCGCGGCCACACCGGCCCGGACCTGGCTGTCCCGCAGCGTGGCGCTGACCGGGCGCAGCAGCACGCCGGCCACCACCGGTCGGGCCACGGTGTGCAGCTTGACGGCCGGGCCGAGGTCGCCGAGCCGCTTGAGCTCGTCGCCGGTCGTCCTGGCCAGCGCGAACTGGTCGTTGCCGCTCTGCAGCGCGAGCAGCAGGGTGTTCTGGTCCGCGCGGCGCAGGACGATCCGGTCGATCGCCGCGGGCTTCTCCCAGTAGCGCTCGTTGCGCTCCAGGATGACCTCGCCGCGGGCGGTGTCGATGCTCTTGATCGAGAACGGCCCGGCGACCGCGGGGAAGTTCGACGCGAGCGCGCCCCGCCAGCCGTCGGGCGCGTCCTTGAGCAGGTGGGCGGGCAGCAGGTCCGAGAACAGCGTCCGCCAGCCGGGGTACGGCTTGGCGAAGGTGACCTCGACGCGCTTGCCGCCTTCGCGGGACTGCAGGTCGGTGATCTGCCGGTACCCGGCGGGCTCGATCACGCCGGGCTGGTCGCGCATCTGGGTGCGCAGGTAGTCGAAGTCCTCGGCGGCGATGGGCGCGCCGTCGGACCAGGAGGCGTCGGGCCGGATGTCGTAGGCGACCACGAACGGCTGCTGCGAGATCACCTGCGCGGCCTTCATCAGGTTCTTGTCGAGCTGGGTGCTGCCGTCGTCCTTCTGGCGGAACACCGAGGGCAGCAGCAGCTGCGACAGCGCGGAGGTCACCTGGGACGAGTCCGCGAGGTTGTGCGGGTTGTACCCGCCGAGCACGTCGTCGACGCCGACGACGATCTGCGACGGCGTCTTGCCGGTGGTGGACGCGGGCGCGACCGACGACGAGACGACCGGGGGCGGCGGGGTGTTGGAGCAGGCGGTGAGCAGCACGGCCGCGAGTGCCAGTACCGGCACCGCCTTGCGATTCACCCGCACGCCCTGTTCCTCCCAGATTCCGCCGATCGGGGCAGCCATGCTCCCACGACCGCCTTCGCCGCCGGAACCGAGATTCCCATACCCGGATCGGCCGGGCCCGGCCCCCCGTGGTGCCGCTACGGGAAAGGACGCGCGGGCCACCGTCCGGGTTCCCGGACTGTTCCGGAACGGCGGAACGAACACGGGCCGGACACGAGAAAGGTTCACCTCGGTGGTGACCACCAGGTTCCGACGCCGTCGAAGCCCCTATAAAGATATAAGGAGAAGAACGGCGGAATTCGTGACGCCGGGTCCTCCACCACTCTACCCAGCGTGGCGGACCGGAAACGAAAAAACCTCCCGGCGGAACACACCGGGAGGCTCTTTCGGCTTTCGGAAGGCTCAGCCGTTGTCGCGGCTCTTGGCGCGCGAACGCTCCTTGGCACGCGTATTCACGTCCAGGGTGACCTTGCGGACCCGGACGACCTCCGGCGCGACCTCGACGCATTCGTCGACCGAGCAGAACTCGAGCGCTTCTTCCAGGCCCATCTTGCGCGGGCGGGCCAGCGTCTCCATCACGTCGGCGGAGGACTGACGCATGTTGGTCAGCTTCTTCTCCTTGGTGATGTTGATGTCGAGGTCCTCGAAGCGCGGGTTCTCGCCCACGACCATGCCCTCGTAGACGTCGGCGCCCGGCTCGACGAAGAAGGTGCCGCGGTCGGCCAGCTGGATCATCGCGTACGCGGTGACCGGGCCCGACCGGTCGGCGACCAGCGAGCCGCTGTGCCGGGTGCGGATCTCGCCCGCCCACGGGAAGTAGCCCTCGAACACGTGGTTCGCGATGCCGGTGCCGCGGGTCTCGGTGAGGAAGTCGGTGCGGAAGCTGATCAGGCCGCGCGACGGGAGCACGTACTCCAGCTTGATCCGGCCGGTGCCGTTGCCGCTCATGTCCTCCATGCGGCCCTTGCGGGCGGCCAGGAGCTGCGTGATCGCGCCGAGGTGCTCTTCCGGCGAGTCGATGTAGAGGCGCTCGAACGGCTCGTGCAGCTTGCCGTCGATCGTGCGCAGGACCACCTGCGGCTTGCCGACGGTCAGCTCGAAGCCCTCGCGGCGCATCTGCTCGACGAGGATGGCCAGCGCCAGCTCGCCACGGCCCTGGACCTCCCAGGTGTCGGGGCGCTCGGTCGGCAGGACGCGGATCGAGACGTTACCGATCAGCTCCTGGTCCAGGCGGGCCTTGACCAGCCGCGCGGTGACCTTGTCGCCGCCGTTGCGCCCTGCCAGCGGCGAGGTGTTGACGCCGATGGTCATCGAGATCGCGGGCTCGTCGACGGTGATCCGGGGCAGCGCGACCGGGTTCTCGGAGTCGGCGAGGGTGTCACCGATGGTGATGTCCGGGATGCCCGCGATGGCGACCAGTTCACCGGCGCTCGCCTCGGTCGCCGGGACGCGGGTGAGCGCCTCGGTGACCAGCAGCTCGGAGATGCGGACGTTCTGCGTCGTACCGTCCGCGCGCATCCAGGCCACGGTCTGGCCCTTGCGCAGCTTGCCGGCGTGGATGCGGATCAGCGCGATGCGGCCGAGGAAGTTGGACGCGTCGAGGTTGGTGACCAGCGCCTGCAGCGGCGCGTCGAGGTCCGCGGCGGGCGGCGGCACGTGCCGGAGCAGCGTGTCGAACAGCGGGTCGAGGTTCTCGCTCTCGGGGATCTCGCCGTCGGCGGGCTGCTCCAGGCTCGCCTTGCCGGCGCGCGCGGAGGCGTAGACGACCGGGAGGTCGAGGATCGCGTCGTGGTCGGCGTCCTCGATGTCGCTGGCCAGCTCGAGCAGCAGGTCGTGGGTCTCCTCGACGACCTCGGCGATCCGGGCGTCCGGCCGGTCGGTCTTGTTGACCAGCAGGATCACCGGCAGGCCGGCCTCGAGGGTCTTGCGCAGCACGAACCGGGTCTGCGGGAGCGGACCTTCGGACGCGTCGACCAGCAGGACGACGCCGTCGACCATGGCCAGGCCGCGCTCGACCTCGCCGCCGAAGTCGGCGTGGCCGGGGGTGTCGATGACGTTGATCGTCACCTGGCCCTCGGGCGTCTGGCGGTGGATCGAGGTGTTCTTCGCGAGGATCGTGATGCCCTTTTCGCGCTCCAGCTCCCCGGAGTCCATCACGCGGTCGACGACCTCGGCGCGCTCGGCGAAGGCGCCGGACTGGCGGAGCATCGCGTCGACGAGGGTCGTCTTGCCGTGGTCGACGTGGGCGACGATCGCGACGTTGCGCAGGTCGGGCCGGGTCTTACCGGTCGGCCGGCCGGTTTCGACGGTAGCGCTGGCTGCGGGCACGCGAGAACTCCTGAACTTCAAGGGTTGGATGGCCGCGCAAGCCCGTCAGGGGCTGTGTATGACCCGAGCACAGGTGACCGGCTCTGGTCACACGCGGACCTCACCAAGGATACCTGGCACCCCCATGTGAGCAGTCCCACGCCCCCGGATCGGTTAGGCTCACCTAACGTGGATACCCGGTGAGCGTCGCCGAGCCGAGGGAGCATGCGCGTGGGCAAGAAGCCGGACGACCCGCGGAAGGTCGTGCGCAAGCTGATGAAGGCCGGCAAAGTCAAGAAGAAGTGCTGCCGGTCGAAGCCGCGCTGCAAGAAGTGCCCGGTATTGGCTCTGAAGAAGGCGAAGCTGGACCTGGCCGCCTAGCTTTGAGATGGCTCAGTGGGGGACGGCCTCGTTGATCTGCCTGAGTTCCGGCGCCGTCTTCGTCGGCGAGAACTCGATGACCTCGTACTGCGCGAGGTGCTTCACGCAGAAGGGGTCGGACGCCAGGATCGCGTCGAGCTTCCCCCGGGACATCGGCCGCGTGATGATCACGCCGCCGGTGCGCGGGTTCCGCCGCCCGGACGCCAGGAAGTGGCCGTGCTCGTACTGCTTGTTCAGCCACTCGGCGTGGTCCGGGAGCGCGTAGTCGATTTCCTCGATCGGGGCCGTGTAGTTCAGCAGGACGACATACATGTCATGACCGTAACTCCGTTCGCGCGCTCGCGCGTCCGGACGATGCGAAGTGGTGACGGACCGGGCTATAGTCGGCGCCATGCACGCGCAGACGTCCAGCTGGTGGCCGCCCTCGGCGGCCGTCCCAGTCCTGCGCTGATCACCAGCGGCCGCCCCGGACGGGCGGCCTTTTTCGTGCCTTCTCCGGGGTGGTCCCTCCTCGGAAAGGTCGACACATGAGCAAGCTGTCCGGCATCACGCCGTCGGGTCACGTCCACCTCGGCAACCACCTCGGGGCGGTCCGCCGCTGGGCTCGCGAGGGCGGCGCGGACGACCTGTACTTCGTCGCCGACCTGCACGGCATGACGACCCCGCACAACCCGGCCAAACTCCGATCCCTGGCGCGCGAGCAGCTGGCGGTGCTGATCGCCGCCGGCATCGATCCCGAGCGGGTGTTCGTCCAGTCCGACCTGGCCCGCGAGCTGGGCGCGCTGACCTGGGTCCTGGAGTGCACCTGCAACTACGGCGAGGCCGCGCGGATGATCCAGTTCAAGGAGAAATCCAAAGGCCAGGCCGGCGTGCGGCTGTCGCTGCTGACCTACCCGGCGCTGATGGCCGCGGACATCCTCCTGCAGGGCGCGGACGAGGTGCCGGTCGGCGAGGACCAGCGTCAGCACGTCGAGCTGACGCGGACCCTCGCGAAACGCTTCAACAGCACCTACGGCGAGGTGTTCACCGTCCCGGAGGCGGTGCTCCCGCCCGCGGGCGCGCGGGTGAAGGACCTGACCGACCCGACGCGCAAGATGTCGAAGTCGACGCGGGACGCCGCGGGCGTGGTGTTCGTCCTCGACGAACCCGACCAGGTCCGCCGCAAGATCCGCCGCGCGGTCACCGACGGCGGCTCGGTGCCGGTGCACGCCCCGGACACCCGCCCGGGCATGGCGAACCTGCTGGAGATGCTGGCCGCGTGCCGGGGCGGCTCACCGGCGGACCTGGCGGAGGAGTTCTCGTCGTACGGAGCGGTGAAGGACGCGGTCGCCGACGCCGTGGTCGAGGAGCTGCGACCACTGCGTGAACGAGCGTTAACGCTGCTCGACGACGTCGCGGAGCTGGACCGGGTGCGCAAGGCGGGAGCGGAACGCGCTCGCGAGCGCGGTTCCCACCGGCTCGACGCGGCGCTGCGGATGATCGGCGCGTGCTGAAAAGCCGTGAAGGCCTCCTTACCGGCTCTTATGGCCGGGAAGGAGGCCTTCACGGACCTAGGCGAGGAGCTCGCGGAAGGCCGGGAGCAGGATCCGGTCGGCGGGCAGCCAGTCGACGTCGTCGAGGTCGTCGGGCCCGAGCCAGCGCACGGCTTGGTGCTCGACGGCCCGCGGCTCCTCCCCCGGCGAAACGAGCGAAGCCGCGTAGATCCGCAGGACCTTCCCGCCGGGCAGCGGGACGTCTTCGCCGACGCGGTCGCCGACCTCGACGACGACGTCCAGCTCCTCGCCGCACTCCCGGGCCAGCGCGAAGGCTTCGGACTCCCCCTCCTCGACCCGGCCGCCGGGCAGTTCCCACTGCCCGGCGTGCTTCGGCGGCCACGCCCGCTGCTGGGCCAGCAGCTTGCCGTCACGCACCAAGGCGGCTCCCACGATCACAGCGTTCACAGTCCCGGAACTTACCCGGAAGCCTCGCCGGGGACCGCCCGCCAGACGACGACGAACCGCGCGCCGCCGTCCGGGGACTCGGCCACCTGGACCCACCCTCCCCGGCGCCGGACGGTCTCGGCCACCATCGCCAGGCCCAGCCCGGTGCCGCCCGAGGACCGGGCGCGGTCGTCGGCGATCCGGTAGAACCGGTCGAACACCTTCTCCCGGTGTTCCGGGGCGATGCCGGGGCCGTCGTCGTCGACCACCACCCGCACCGTCGAGCGGGACGCGAGCACCGAGACGACGATCTGGCCGCGCGCGTAGCGGCACGCATTGCGCAGCAGGTTGTCGAGCACCAGCTCCACCTCGGCGTGCGCGGCGGACGCCCAGGCCTGCGGGACCGCGTTGCTCACCCGCGTCTCCGCCACCCCGGCCGGCAGCCGGGCCACCGCCGCGCGGACCTCGCTGACCAGCTCGACCGGCTCCGCCTGCGGCACCTCCCCCGCGTCCGAACGGGCCAGGGACAGCAGCCCGTCCAGCAGCGCCGACAGCCGCTCGGCCTCGGTGAGGATGTCCGACAGCGTCTCCTGCGCCAGCTCCGGATCGGGGTTGGCGACGGCCACCTCGGCCTGCACCCGGATCGACGCGACCGGGGACCGCAGTTCGTGCGCGGCGTCGCCGGTGAAGCGCCGCAGCCGTTCGCTCGCCTGCTCCTGCCGCTCGAGCAGGGCGTTGAACTCCTCCGCGAGCGCGCGCAGCTCGTCGTGCGAGTCCGGCAGCGCCAGCCGCGCTCCCGGCGGCAGCGACCGCACCGAGCCGCGCATGCGCGCGACCGGCCGCAGCGCCAGCCGCACCACCAGCCACGTCGCGAAGCCCGCCACCAGCGCGCCGATGGACGCGACGACCACCAGCCACACCCCGCCGTAGTGCACCGCGGCGGCGAACCCGACGAGACCGGCGCCGGCGACGACCAGCCGTTGCGCACCGTCCGGCGCGCTGACGACCGTGCCGAGGTACCGCGCACCGTCGCGCTGCACCGGCTGCCCCGCCTTGAGCGCCGAAACGTCCGCGGGACCGAGCCCGGCCGGGGCACCGCCGTCCACCGGAGTACCCGCGATGTCCAGCACCCGCAGCGTGACCGGGGCCGCGCCGGACAGCGGCCGGCCGGCGCTCACCTCGGCACCGGCCGGGCCGAGCGCGCTCGTCAGCTCGCGGTCGACCGAGTCGATGAGCAGCGGCGAGAGGCTCGACGCGGCGAGTGCCGCCAGCCCGAGCAGGCAGCCCAGGGTGATCGTCGCGGCCAGCACGGTGATCCGGACCTGCAGGGACCGACCCCGCCACCACGGGATCACGGGGTGATGACCTCGTCGAGCTCCGCGTCGGAAGCCAGGTAGCCGTGCCCGCGCACGGTCCGCAGCAGCGCGCCGGCGCCGACCGCGTCGAGCTTGCGCCGCACGTAACCGACGTAGACCTCGACGAGGTTGCGGGTCACGGCCTGCTCCTCGCCCCAGACCGCGCGCAGCAGCTCGTCCTTCGTGACGACCGTGCCCGCCCGCCCGACGAGCACGTCGAGCAGCGCGAACTCGCGCGGGCTCAGCCCGACCTCCGCGCCGTTCCAGTGCACCTGCCGCAGCCCGCGGTCGACCTCCAGCGCGCCGAGCCGCAGGGTGCCGCGGCCGGCCTCCGGCCCGGCGCGCCGCAGCACCGCGCGGACCTGCGCGACCAGCACCACGAAGGAGAACGGCTTGACGAGGTAGCCGTCGGCGCCGAGGTCGAGGCCGTCGGCCTGGTCGATCTCGCCGTCCTTGGCCGAGACGAGCAGCACCGGCGTCGTGACGCCGTCCTTGCGCAGCCGTTCCAGCACGCGGTAGCCGGACAGGCCCGGCAGCATGATGTCGAGCAGCACGACGTCGAACGAGCCCGTGCTCGCCAGCTGCAGCCCGCTGGGGCCGTCCGCGGCGGTGACCACGTCCATGCCTTCCGCGCGCAGCCCGCGCTGCAGGGCCTTGCGCACGCCCGGTTCGTCGTCGACCACCAGCACCCGAGGTTTCACGAGACTCATCATGGCCGGTTCGCGCAGGTCGTGCGTGGGTTCTCAGCGCGATCTCAGCCTGGGAGGGAGAACCTTCAGGGGTATCTCAGCCTCGAGAGGGAAGCGTCGTGGCCAGGGAGCCGGGCACACTCGAGCCCGGGAACACCACAGGGAGAGACGCATGAAACCGAAGACGAAGGGCATCACCGCCGCGGTCGTCGGGACCGCGCTCGGTGCGGGCGGGCTCGCGTTCGTCGCGATGCCGGCCAGCGCCGACGACAAGCCGGCCCTGCCGCAGATCAGCGCCGAGGAGCTCGTGCAGTCGGTCGTCAAGGCGAAGCCGGGCGCGTTCGACGGCACGGTGAAGGTCAGCAACGACCTGGGGCTGCCCGCGGTGGGGAACGCGCTGCCGGGGGCGTCGGCGCTGAACATGGATTCGGCGCACGTCTTCAGCGACGGCGCGGGCAAGAGCCGCCTGGCCGTCACGCAGGGGGCCAGCCAGGAGACCGTGGTCCACGACGGCACGACGGTCTGGGACTACAGCTCCCGGACGAACACCGCGACGAAGCTGACCATCCCGGCCGACGTGGCCAAGCAGCACGGCGCGGGCAGCGAGAAGACGCCCGACCCGATCGCGGCTTCGACGGAACTGCTCGCGAAGGTCCGCGAGAGCAGCACGGTGTCCGTCGACGGCACCGCGACCGTCGCGAACCGGCCGGCGTACGAGCTGGTCCTGACGCCGAAGCCGACCGAGCGGACGCTGCTGCGCGAGATCCGCGTCGCCGTCGACTCGCAGACGCGGATGCCGCTGCGCGTGTCGGTGCTGAGCAACGGGACCGCGACGCCGGCGCTCGAGGTCGCGTTCACCGAGGTCGAGTTCACCCAGCAGCCCGCCGACCTCTTCGCCTTCACCCCGCCGAAGGGCGCCAAGGTGCAGGAGAAGACGCCGAAGGTCGACCAGCAGACCAAGGACCTGGCCGAGCAGGCCAAGCAGGACACCAAGCTCGTCGGCGACGGCTGGGACACGGTCGTCACGGGCAAGGTGCCGGCGGACGCGCTGAACGCGGCGCCGAAGCAGCAGTCCGGCCGTGAGGGCCGGGGAGCCAACGCCGACCCGAAGGCGCTGCTCGAGCGGTTCGGCAAGAAGGTCAGCGGCGCGTGGGGCAGCGGCTACCTCTTCACCACGAAGGTCGGCACCGCCGTGCTGACCGACGACGGCCGGTTCGCCGCCGGTGCGGTGCCGGAGCAGGTCCTGTACGAAGCGTTGGGTCAGAAGTGACCAGCACGGCTGTCGAGTCCGGGGCGGAGGTCTCTTCGGAGGCGTCCGCCCCGGCGGTCCCGCTGGCAGCGCGCACGCGGGGGCTGCGCAAGGTCTACGGCGGCACCGTCGCGGTGGACCACGTCGACCTCGACATCCCGGCGGGCGCGGTCGTGGGCATGCTCGGGCCGAACGGCTCGGGCAAGACGACGACGATCCGGATGCTGCTCGGCCTGGTCCGGCCGACCGAGGGCGAGGTCGAGCTGCTCGGGCGTCCGATGCCGGACGCCGCCGCGCACGCGCTGCCGGACGTCGGCGCGCTGGTCGAAGGGCCGGGCTTCCACCCGTTCCTGTCCGGGCGTGACAACCTGCTGCGCTTCGCCGCGGCGGAACCGCGCCTGACGTCGGCCGGGATCCCCCGCGCCGTCGACGCCGCTTTGGAACGCGTCGGGCTGACCGGCGCGGCGCGGCGGCGGTACAAGGGGTATTCGCTCGGCATGAAGCAGCGGCTGGGGCTCGCTTCGGCGTTGCTGGTGCCGCGGAAGATGGTCGTGCTCGACGAGCCGACCAACGGTCTCGATCCCGCGGGTACCAGGGAGATCCGCAGGATCATGGCCGAGCTGCACGCCGAGGGCGTCACCGTGCTGGTGTCGTCGCACCTGCTGGCCGAGGTGGAGGCGACGTGCACGCACGTGGCCGTGCTGCAGGCCGGCAACGTCGTCGCGCAAGGCGAGCTGGCGGAGCTGCTGGAGTCCGGGAACGCGGCCTTGCTGGTCCGCACGCCGGACGCCGAGCAGGCGGTGGAAGTGCTGCGGGAGAACCGGATCGGCGCGCGGCTCACGCCGGACGGCGTCCGCGCGGACCTGACGGCGACCGAGGCGCCGCGGGTGCTGCAGGTCCTGGTGGGCGCGGGGGTCGCGGTCCACGAGGCGACGCGGGCCCGCACCGGGCTGGAAGACCTGTTCGCGCGGCTGACGGAGGGGTCGGAATGACGGCGGTTCTCGAAGCACCGGCGGCCCGCACGGGCCACGACACGGTGCCGCTGACCCGGCTGCTGGCCGCGGAGCTGCGCTGGATCTTCCGGCGGCCGCGTACTTTGGCCGTGCTCGGGCTCTTGGCGCTGATCCCGGTGGTCATCGGCATCGGCTTGACGCTGGTGAGCGGAACACCCGACGCCGGCGGACCGAATCCCGACGGCGCGCTGCTGGCGTCCGCGGTGAACAACGCGTTCGTGCTGCCGATCGCGGCGATCGTGATGTCACTGGCGCTGCTGCTGCCGCTGGCGTCGGCCATGGCGGGCGCGGACGCGATCGCGGGCGAGACTTCGCACGGCACGCTGCGCGGCTGGCTGATCGCCCCGGTGGGCCGGGGCCGCCTGCTGGCGGTGAAGGCGTTCGGCGTCGCGACGGTGTCGGTGGTCTCGGTGCTGGCGATGTGCGTCACCGGCGTGGTGACGGGCCTGATCATCAACGGCACGGACTCGCTGTTCACGCTGTCGGGCACCACGCTGTCGCTGGGTGGCGCGCTGGCCCGGATCCTGCTGATGGCGGGCTGGGTGGTGCTCCAGCTGTGGGCGGTCGGCGCGGTGGCGCTGGCGATCTCGAGCTGGACGGAACACCCGATGCTGGTGGTGGCCTCGGTCCTGGCCGGCGACATCGTGTTCACCATCCTGGGGTTCCTGACGTCGCTGGACTGGCTGCACCCGTTCCTGCTGACGCAGAACTGGTCGCTGGCACCGGCGGAGGTCCTGCAGGACCCGATGGGCACGCAGATGCTGGGCGAGGGCGCCCTGCGCGCGGCGTGCTACATCGTGATCGGCCTCTCACTGGCCTACGCACGCCTCTCCACCCGCGATGGTTGAGGCCAAGGTCCGTGAAGGCCTCCTTACCGGCCATAAGAGCCGGTAAGGAGGCCTTCACGGCTTTGGGCGCCCCACCACCGCGAGGCCGTCGGGGTCGAGCGTGAGCCGCACTGTGTCCCCGGTGCGCAGGTCCGAGGCCGCCGGGGCCACTGCGTCCACAGTGGACTCAGTCAGGCGTACCACCAGCCGTACGTGTTCCCGGCGGTGGACCGCGGCCACCACCTCACCGCTCACCCCGGAAACCGCGACCCGTAGCGCGTGCGGCCGCAACCCCAGCCGCACCGGGCCGTCGTCGACGTCCGGCAGCGCCACCTCACCCAGCGCCGTCCGGACCACTCCGCCCGCCGCGACGCCGTCGGTGAACGTCGTGACACCCAGGAACCGGGCCACGCCGTCGTCCGCCGGGTTGCGCCAGACGCGGCGGACCGCGCCCTCCTGGCGGACCTCGCCCGCGTCCAGGACCGCGACCCGGTCGGCCAGCGTGAACGCCTCCTCCTGGTCGTGCGTCACCAGCAGCGCCGTGATCTTGCTGCGCCGCAACAGGTCCGCCAGATCGATGGCCAGCTGCTCGCGCAACCCGGCGTCCAAACCGGACAGTGGCTCGTCCAGCAACAGCAGCCGCGGCTTCGGTGCCAGTGCCCGCGCCAGCGCCACCCGCTGGGCCTGGCCGCCGGACAGCTCGGTCACCCGGCGCTTCTCGAAACCGGAAAGGCCGACCAGCTCCAGCAGCTCGGCCACGCGCGGCGCCCACCGCGCCCGGGGCACACCGTGCATCCGCAGGCCGAACGCGATGTTCGCGGCGACGTCGCGGTGGGCGAACAGCTGGCCGTCCTGGAACACCAGGCCGAACCCGCGCCGGTGCACCGGCACCGCGCCGAGGTCCTCGCCGTCCCAGCTCACCGAGCCGCGCGCCGACGGTTCCAGTCCCGTGATCGCGCGCAGCAGCGTCGACTTCCCCGAGCCCGACGGGCCGAGCAGCGCCAGGACCTCGCCGTCGGCGATGTCCAGCCGGGCATCGCGCACGGCCGCGAATGATCCATAGTGGACAGTCAGGTCCCGCACCGACAGCGCCATCAGAACTCTCCCACCCCGCCGCGCCCGAGCCGGTCGATCAGCGCGACCGCCAGCACCGTCACGAGCATCAGCAGCGCGCAGGCCGCGTACGCCATCTGGTTGTTCAGCTCTCCCGGGCGCGCCATCAGCGTCGCGACCGCGACCGGCAGCGTCGGCGCCGTCGGCCGGGCGAGGAAGCTCGTCGCGCCGAACTCGCCGAGAGCCACCACGAACCCGAACCCCGCGGCCGCGACCAGCGGACGCAGCGTCAGCGGCAGGTCGATCTCCCGCCACACCCGCAGCGGGCTCGCCCCGAGCGTCGACGCGGCCTGCCGCAGCCGGACGTCGACCGCGCGCAGCACCGGCAGCACCATCCGCACGACCAGCGGGATGATCACCAGCGCCTGAGCCAGCGGCACCAGGTAGGGCGACGTCCGGAGGTCGCCGGGCAGCGCGTCGAGCGTCACCAGGTAGCCGAACCCGACGGTCACCGCCGACACCCCGAGCGGCAGCATCAGCACGGCGTCCATCGTCTCGCCGAGCCCACGCGCGGCCTTCGTGGCGGACCGGCGCAGCGCCACCAGCACCACGGACGCGAGCACGCCGACCACCATCGCCAGCAGCGTCGCGTCCACGGCCACCTTCAGCGAGTTCAGCGCGGCGTCCCAGCCGGACACTTGCAACGCGCCCTTCTCCCCGGTGCTCGTGAGCGCCCGGTAACCGGCGAGACTCCAGCCGTCCTCAGTGGACACGGACTCGGCGAGCAGCGCGACGATCGGCGTCAGCAGCAGTCCCAGCACGACGCCGGCGGCCCCGACGACCCACCACTCGCCACCTCTCGGCCGCCGCACACCGCCGGAGCCGATCCTGGCGCCCTCTTTGCGCCGCCGTGCCAGCCCGCCGAGCACCAGCGCGGCGACCACGGCCGCGAACTGGATCAGCGACAGCGCCGCCGCGCCCGAGAGGTCCAGGAGGTCGACCGTCCGCAGGTAGATCTCGGTTTCCAGGGTCCGGTACCGGGCGCCGCCGAGGATCAGGACGACACCGAAACTGGTGGCGCAGAACAGGAACACCACGGCCGCGGCCGACGCGATGGCGGGCGCCAGCGCGGGCAGCGTCACCGACCGGAAGGCCCGCCACGGCGAGGCGCCCAGCGCGCGGGCGGCGTCGGCCGTCCGCGGATCCAGCCGCGCCCACAGCCCGGCGACGGTCCGCGCGACGACGGCGACGTTGAAGAAGGCGTTGGCCAGCACGATCGGCAGCACGCCGCCGTCCGGCCACAGCGCGCGGAACGCGAGCCCGACGACGACCGTCGGCAGCACGAACGGCACCAGCACCAGCGTCCGCGCCAAGCCGACGCCGGGCAGCCGCACCCGCGCGAGCAGGAACGCGACCGGCAGCCCGGCCAGCACCGCCACGGCCGTCGACGCGGCCGCCGTCGCGACGGTGAACCAGGCCAGCTGCCAGGTCCGCGGGTCGCCGAGCACGACGTCGAGTCCGCCGGCGGCGAACCCGCGGCCGACGATCGCCACCACCGGCCAGGCGAAGAAGACGACCAGGAAGCCGATCGGTGCGAGGCCGAGCAGCGCCAGGCCGAGCCCGCGGGCAGTCCGCGGCGGGGCCAGGACTGCTGCTTTTCGGGGGTTCCGGGTGGCGGAGCCCCCGGCCCGGGGCGGAGGCCCGGATGTCACTGCAGGAGCGTGCGCCATTCGTCGATCCACTTCTCGCGTCCGGCCTGCACCTGGTCCGGCGGCAGCGTCTGCGGCTTCTGCGGCAGCGGCGCCACCTGCGCCCAGCCCGCGGGCAGGTCGACGCCCTGGCGCGCCGGGTAGACGTACATGTTGGCCGCGACGGTCGCCTGGAACTGCTGCGAGAGCAGGAAGTCGACGACCTTGCGCGCGTTCTCGGCCTGCTTGCCGTTCGCCAGCACGCCGGCGTACTCGACCTGCCGGTAGCAGGTGTCGAGCAGCGCCTTCGTGCGCGGCTTGCCGTCGTCGCCGACCTCGGCGGCCGGTGAGGACGCGTACGAGACGACGATCGGGCGCGGCCCCTTGCCGGACGAGCCGGAGAACTGCTTGGTGTAGGCCTCTTCCCAGCCGCTGACCACCTTGACGCCGTTGGCCTTGAGCTTGGCCCAGTAGTCCTTCCAGCCGCTGTCGCCGAACTTCGCGATGGTGCCGAGCAGGAAGGCGAGCCCGGGCGACGCCGTCGCCGGGTCCTCGGCGACCAGCAGGTCCTTGTACTTCGGGTCGGCCAGGTCGTCGTAGGTCGACGGCGCCGGGATCCCCTTGGCGGTGAAGTAGTTCGTGTCGACGTTGACGCAGACGTCGCCGACGTCGACCGCGGAGAGCCGGTGCTCGGGGTCGACGGCGTAGCGCTGCGGCCCGCGGTCGGCCTCCGGGCTGGTGTAGGGCTCGAAGACGCCCTCGGTGAGCGCGCGGGAAGCGAAGGTGGAGTCGACACCGTAGGCGACGTCGCCGATCGGGTTGGCCTTCGTCAGCACGAGCTTGTTGGTCAGCGATCCGGCGTCGCCCTGCTTGAGCACGGAGATCTTGATGCCGGACTGCCGCTGGAACGCGTCGAGCACGTCCTGCGGCGCCAGGAAGGAATCGTGCGTGACGAGGGTGACGGTGGGCGTCTGCTGCGAGCCACCGTCACCGCTCGACAGCGAGCATCCCGCGGCGACGGCGCCGACGACGGCGATGGCCGTCGCAGCCCTGCGTTTCATCTACCCTCCTGCACTTCGCCGGACGAGGAGGTCGAGCCCTCCCATCGCCGGCATGATCCGGTCAGGTGCGAACGGTCGCGGGTGACCCGCCTCTCAGCCCGGCTCACCGGACTCCCGTGGCAAAGGTGCAGCGTAGTCGAGGACGGACGACCATGGAGACATGACGGAAATCTTGAGCGACTCCGAGGCCGACGGACGGTTGGGTGCCGGTTGGACGCGTTCCGGATCGGTGATCTCCCGGGAGGTGGAGCTGGCGAGCTTCCCGCAGGCGATCGAAGTGGTGAACCGGGTGGCGGAACTCGCCGAGGCCGCCGACCACCACCCGGACATCGACATCCGCTGGCGCACGCTGACCTTCCGGCTCAGCACCCACTCGGCGGGCGGCCTGACGGAGAAGGACTTTTCTTTGGCGGCCCAGATCGACTCGGTCATCTCGGGACTGTGATCTCGGTAACGCTGAGTGCACTTTTCCGGGGGTTTGACGTCTCTCGGTTACCGGAATCTTCGGGAGGGAGACAAGACATGACCCAGGCAATCGTGGTCGGAACGGCGGCGTTCGCATCGATGGTGGCGGCGGCCGGCGGTGTGCTCTGGTTCACCGCCCGCAACCGCCGTCACCTGGACGGTTGAGAGTTCGATCACAGAGGCTAACGCCGGGCATGATCGGCGCGCTGTTCCTGCGGAAGCATCGGTTTCACCCTGTGAGGAACACCCGTGAACAGCACTCTCACCGCCGCCCAGCGCGCCTGGATCAACGCTCTTGCCCCCGCGGTGGTGTTGATCGCCATCGCCCTGCCGGGCCTGCTCGGCTGACAGCGACGCCGCCGCCCCGCTTCAGGGCAGCGGCGTTTTCGTCATCACCCGACCCGGATCCGGTCGGGCGGCGGAAAGGCCGCCGGTGGCTCGTCACCGGTAGACCAGTACTCCAGGCAGGACAGGTGCCCCTCCTCGGCGAAAACGATGAGCCCGCCACCGGGCACGTCGGCTTCGACCGCGACCGGGGCGTCGGCGACCACCGCGACCGGCAGGGTCCGGTCGACTTCCAGATTGATGCTCGGGCAACCGCAGCCGCAGCGACCGGTCACCCGGGCCGTGGCGGCCTGCGCCCGCAGCTCCACCGCACCGGGGAAGTCCGCCGCGAGCAGCGTGTCCAGTGTCGTCCGTTGTGTCCAGTGTCGTCCGTTCGTTCGGCGTGAGCGGACGGGTCGAAGCGTCGCCCACGATCAGTAGCGGGACATGTTCGGGATCGTCTTCTCGGCGAGCCCGATGAGATCCTCGACCTTCGCCACGTCGGCCGTCACGTCCTCGGCGGTCACCGCGGGCGCCTCGGAAGAACGGTAGGCGACTTCGTTGCGCCGGGCCCGCATCCGGTTGAAGGGACGCAGAAGCGACCCGAGCGGCGGATCGAGCTGCGCGAGGACCGCTTCGTAGACGGTTACGTGGCCACCACGGCTCGTCGCACGCAGGCCTTGGTTCTGCAGCACGGCCGCCAGCGCACGGCGTGCTCCGTCGTACGCCAGCGTGTAGGCGCCTTCCGGATCCGAATCCAGCAGCTGCCGCGCCGAAGCGACGTGCGTGCGGGCCCTGGCCAGCTCCGCCTCCGCGGCCTCGCGCGAAGCCGGGACGTGTTCGAGGGCGCCGCGCGCGATGAGCGCGTCGATCGTCGCGCGGCCCTGGTTCCACCGGGTCATCGGGTCTCCTGCTCGAGAGGCAGCGGGATCAGCGGACGCTCACGCACGCTGGTGAGAAACGGATCGGTGCTGCTGCTCGCCGCCCACGACGACGGCGAGATCCGGTGGACGTTGACCTCCCGGCCCAGCCGTCGCGACACGCCCTCGGCCAGGTCGAAGAGCGCGTCCGGGTCGGGCGAGCCGACGACGAGGACGTCGACGTCACCGGGCGGCGGTCCCGGCTCGCCGCTGTAGCGCGCGGCCCAGGACCCGTAGATGTAGGCCTCACGCACGCCCGCCAGGCCGGAAAGCGCCTCGGCGAGCAGCGGCATCGGCCCGAACGTGACCGCGAGGACCTCGCTCAACGGCCGGTAGAGCGGAGTGTCCGTACGGGCTTTGACGAGCCGGCTGCGGCCCACCCGCCGGTCTTCCAGGATGCCGCCGGCGACGAGCCGTTCGACCTCGCGCAACACGGCCGTCGGCGTGACAGCGCAAGCCTCCGCGAGCTCGGTGATGCTGTACTCGCGCTCCGGGTGCAGCAGCACCAGCGCGAGCAGCTCGCCCTGCATGCGCGAACGCAGCAGCGGCAGAAGGCTCGGCGAAGCTTTCATTGGGCGCAGTATATCCTGCGCCCAATGAAAACAACAGTCAGTAGTTGACGCTCACTCAGACGTTGAAGCGGAACTCGACCACGTCGCCGTCGGCCATGACGTAGTCCTTGCCCTCCATGCGGACCTTGCCCGCCGCGCGGGCCGCCGCCATCGAGCCCGCCTCCATCAGGTCGTCGTACGAGACGATCTCCGCCTTGATGAAACCGCGCTCGAAGTCCGTGTGGATGACGCCCGCCGCCTGGGGGGCCGTCGCGCCCTGGGGGATCGTCCACGCGCGGGACTCCTTCGGGCCCGCCGTCAGGTACGTCTGCAGGCCCAGCGTGTGGAAGCCCGCGCGGGCCAGCGAGTACAGCCCCGGCTCCGGCTGGCCGACCGACTCGAGCAGCTCGCGCACCGACTCCTCGTCGTCCAGCTCCAACAGCTCCGCCTCGACCTTCGCGTCGAGGAACACCGCGTCCGCCGGGGCGACCAGCTTCGTCAGCTCCTCGCGGCGCGCGTCGTCGGTGAGCACCGACTCGTCGGCGTTGAAGACGTACAGGAACGGCTTCGTCGTCAGCAGGCTCAGCTCGCGCAGCGCGTCGAAGTCGACTTCCTTCTGCGCCTGGAAGAGCGTGCGCCCGGCGTCGAGGATCTCCTTCGCCTTCTGGGCGTTGTCCAGCGCGGGCTTGTTCTCCTTCTTCGTCCGGGCTTCCTTCTCCAGCCGCGGCAGCGCCTTGTCGAGGGTCTGCAGGTCGGCGAGGATCAGCTCGGTGTTGATCGTCTCGATGTCGCTCGACGGGTCGATCCGGCCGTCGACGTGCACCACGTCGGGGTCGTCGAACACGCGGATGACCTGGCAGATCGCGTTGGCCTCACGGATGTTCGCGAGGAACTTGTTGCCCAGCCCGGCACCCTCGGACGCGCCCTTCACGATGCCCGCGATGTCCACAAAGGACACCACAGCCGGGACCGTCTTCTCCGACTTGTACAGCTCGGCCAGCTTGTCCAGCCGGGGATCCGGCAACGGCACGACGCCGACGTTCGGCTCGATCGTCGCGAACGGGTAGTTCGCGGCGAGCACGTCGTTGCGGGTCAGCGCGTTGAACAGGGTGGACTTGCCGACGTTGGGCAGGCCGACGATACCGAGGGTGAGGCTCACGACCTCGCAGTCTACGTGTCCGCCCCGGCCGGGCCCCACGCACCCAGCGCCGTGACGGATTTCCGCCAGCGGCGGCGCTGAGCTGCTGACATGCTCGGATCCATGGTCACCGACACGCTCGCACTCTGGCGCGACGCCGAACGCTGCTACCGCGTGGTCACCGCCCGCGACTCGCGCTTCGACGGCCAGTTCATCATGGCGGTCCGCACCACCGGGATCTATTGCCGTCCGTCGTGCCCGGCGTCGACGCCGAAGGCGCGGAACGTCCGCTTCTTCCCGACGTCGGCGGCCGCGCAGGCCAACGGCTTCCGCGCCTGCCGCCGCTGCCTGCCCGACGCCGTGCCCGGCTCGCCGGATTGGAACGTGCGCGCCGATCTCGCGTCACGGGCGATGCGCCTGATCGCCGACGGGACCGTCGAGCGCGAAGGCGTCCCCGGCCTCGCGCGGCGGCTCGGCTACTCGGAACGCCAGCTCGGCCGGGTGCTCACCGCCGAACTGGGCGCGGGACCGCTGGCCCTGGCGCGGGCGCACCGCGCGCATTCGGCGCGGCTGCTCATCGAGATGTCCGAGCTGCCGCTGACGGACGTCGCCTTCGCGGCGGGCTTCTCCAGCGTGCGGCAGTTCAACGAGACGATCCGCGAAGTGTTCGCGACGACGCCTTCGCAGCTTCGCGTCTCCGCGGCTTCGCGACGGGGACGCCAGGGTGACGTCAGCGGGACGCGGCTCAGCCTGCGGTTGCCGTTTCGGCCGCCGTTTGACGCTTCGGGGTTGCTTCGCTTCTTCGCGGACAACGCGGTGCCGGGCGTCGAGGAAGTCACTTCGGAGTCCTACGCGCGCAGCCTGCGGCTCGCCCACGGCACCGGAGTCGTGCGGCTGACGCCTTTGCCCGACCATGTGCGCTGCGAGCTGCGGCTCACCGACCTGCGCGACCTCGGCAGCGCGGTCAGCCGGGTGCGGCGGCTGCTCGACCTCGACGCCGACCCCACGGCGGTCACCCGCGTCCTCGGCGCCGACCCGGTACTGGCCCCGGTGGTCGCGGCCGTGCCGGGAATCCGGGTGCCGGGTGCGGTGGACGGCGAGGAACTGCTGCTCCGCGCGCTCCTGAGCGAGGTACCGCTCGGCGAGGAGGTGCCGGGCGAATGGGGTGTGACGCGGCTGTTCCCGACCGCGGCCCAGGTCGCGGCCACCGGCCACCCCGTCGCCACCGCTCTGGCCGAGGGACGGCTGGACGTGCACGTCGGCCGGGACGCGGCGGAGTTGCGGGCCGAACTGCTGACGTACGTCGACCCGTCGACCGCAGACTACGTGGCCATGCGGGTCCTCGGTGCCCCGGACGTGCTGCTCGCCGACGACACCGCAGTCCGGCGCGGCGCCGAGGCGCTGGGCATCGCGCCGGACTCACTCGCCGAGCGCGCCCGCGTGTGGACGCCGTGGTGCTCATACGCCGGGATGTACCTCCGGCGCGCGGCCGGTTCGCCGTGATTCAGCCCTGTTCGCCTTGCCACAGCACGGCTTGGGCGACGATCACTTGGTCGCCGTCGAACGTCGCCGCCGGCGAGCCGTACAAGCGGTAGCCGAGTTCGAGCGCTTCGCTGACCCGGTGGCAGAACTTCGCGTCGTCCGGGCCGGTGAGCACGCGGTAGCGGGGCAGGCCGTTCGGCGGCTGGTCTGTCATGGCTTCATCTTGTCCGAGCGATCATCCGGCGCGCACCTCCAATGTCGAGCCCGTACGGGACTTCCGGACCCGCAACCGTGTCGGGATGCGCTGCCGCAGCTCCTCGACGTGCGACACGAGCCCGACCACCCGGCCGCCGGCGCGGAGCTCGTCGAGGATGTTCATGACGACGTCGAGGGTTTCGGCGTCGAGCGTGCCGAAGCCCTCGTCGACGAAGAGCGTGTCCAGCAGCGCGCCGCCGGTCTCCCCCGCGACGACGTCGGCCAGGCCCAGCGCCAGTGCCAGCGACGCGAGGAACGACTCGCCGCCCGACAGGGTTTTCGCCGGGCGGATGGTGCCCGAGTAGTCGTCCAGCACGTCGATGCCCAGCCCGCCGCGGGTGCCGCGCGCTCCGGCCGCGTCCGAGTGCACGAACGAATAGCGCCCCTGGCTCATCGTGCGGAGCCGGTGCGTGGCGGCGACCGCGACTTCTTCCAGCCGCGCGGCCAGCACGTACGACCGCAGCGACATCTTGCGGCTGTTCTGCCCGCGCCCGTTGACGACCTCCGCAAGCGCCCGAAGTTCGGCGTACGCCGCTTCGGCCGGAGCGAGCCCGGACAGGGCCTTGCGCAGCAGGCCGGCCAGCCGGGTCAGCTCGCCGTGCTGCGCGATGGCCACTCGCAGCGCCGCGTACGCCGAGTCGGCGTGCGCCCGCGCCAGCTGGGCCGCGTCGGCCGCGCGGCCGACGTCGGCGACGTCGTCCGGCGAGATCCCGAACAGGTCCGGCTCGGCCAGCAGCGCCCGCGCTCCCGCGGCGGCCGCCTCGGCTTCGGCGATGCCCTGCTCCAGCTTCTCGATCTGCTCGTCCGGCAGCATCGCGGCCCGCGCCTTCTTCAGTGACGTGAACCCCTTCGCCTTGACCGCCGCCTCGACCAGCGCTTTCTGCTGGACGACCCGCTCGCGGGCGCCGGCGACCGCAGTGCGGGCCTCGGCGACCGCCTCGAGAGCCTCGGCGAGGCCGAGGAGGTGCTCCCGGCGGGCGCCGACGTCCGCGAACTCGCCCCGCCCGGCGACCAGGCGGCGTTCGCGCTCGGCCAGCCGCTCCTCCAGGGCGCGGACGTCGGTGACGGCTTCGGTCGCCGCCTGTTCGGCCCGGCGCAGGCGCTCGGTCCGCAGTTCGGCGTCACGCTCGAGCAGCACGACCTGCTGGCTCAGCTTCGCCTTGGCCGCCGCCTTTTCGGTGAGCGCGGCGACCGTGGACCGGGCCTCCGCCAGCTCGGCGGTGATCGACTCGGCCGTGCGCCCCGCCAGCCGTTCGGTCAGCCCGGCGAGCCGGGCCTTCGCCTCTTCCAGCGCGACGACGACCCGCTGCCGCACGGCGTCCGCCGCCTGCTCGGCCTCCTCGGCGGCGCGTTCCTCGGCCGGGTCGACCAGCTCGACGTCCCGCGTCGCCTTCGCCGGGTGCTCGGCCGATCCGCACACCGGGCACGGCGCGCCGTCCGGGAGCGCGGCGGCCAGCTCGGCCGCCATCCCGTCCAGGCGCCGCTCGCGCAGGTCGAGCCGTCGCTGCCGGGCCGCCTGGTGCGTGTCGACGACTTCGCGCAGCTTCGCCTCGCCGCGTCGGACCTTCGCCTGGGCCTCCGGCAGCTCGGCCGCGTCGCGGGCGAAGGCTCTGAGCTCCTCCACCTTCGCCTTGGCGCCGTCGAGTTTCGCCTCGGCTTCGGCCGCGGTCAGGGCGTCCGCGCGCAGTTTCGCCAGCTGGCCGGGGATCGCGGCCAGTTCGCCGGTCAGTTCCTCGACCTGCTGCCGCGCCGTGACGGCGGCGAGGTTCCGGTCGTCCCGCCGCATGATGTCGATCTGCTGCTGTTCGGCCTCGGCGACCAGTTCCGCGACCGCCCCCGCCTCTTCCCGCGCGGCGGCCGCCCGGGCCTTCAGATCGCCGGTCGCCCGGGTGCCGAACTCCCGCAACCGGGCGCCCTCGGCCTTCTCCGCCTGCTCGGCATCGGCCAGCTCGGCGGCCCGCCGGTCCAGCAGGTCGGCCTCCACGGCGACACCGGCGGCCCGCCGCGCGGCCGCGACCTCCTGCGCCCACTCGGCGCGCTGCGGCGCCTGCTCGGTGATCTCGACCAGGCGCAGGTGCGCGGTGCGGACCCGGCGGATCTTCTCGGCGCCGGCGCGTTCTTCCTGCAGGTAGACGTCCGCCCGCCGGGCGGCCTCCCGCGCCCGCTCCTCCTCCGCCGTCACCCGGCCGACTCGTTCTTCCGACTCGGCGAGCACCGTGGCGACCCAGTCGGCGACGTCCGCCTCGGGCGGGTCCTGCTGAGCCTCCTGCGCGTACCTCGCCAGCAGCTCCCGCACTTCCGCCTGGCGTTCGGCCAGCTCCCGGCCGCGCTCGGCCCGCAGGTCGGTGAACCAGCGTTCGACGTCGGCGAAGCGCTCGGTGCCGAAGAGCCGTTCCAGGAGCTTCTCGCGCTCGGCGGTGTCCGACCGCAGGAAGCGGGCGAACTCGCCCTGCGGGAGCAGCACGACCTGGAAGAACTGGGCCGCCGTCATCCCGAGCAGCCGCTCGACGGTGCGCGCGACCTCCTCGATCCGGATCAGGCCTTCCGGCGGCAGCCCGGCGGGTGCGGTGCCGACCCAGCTCAGCGACACCCTGGCCTGCTGGGTGGTGGTGCCTTCGCCGCGCCGCTTCGGCCGCTGGTACTCCGGGTTGCGGACGATCTTGAGCCGGTGCCCCTGCACCGTGAGCTCGAGTGCGACCTCGGTGACCTGGTCGGGCCCGGCCAGGTCGCAGCGCAGCCGCTTGGCCTCGTTGCGGGCGCCCGGGACCACGCCGAACAGCGCGAAGGCGATCGCGTCGAGCAGCGTTGTCTTGCCCGCGCCGGTTTCGCCGTGCAGGAGGAAAAGGCCGTCGGCGCCGAGCACGTCGAAGTCGACCACCTCGCGTGCGCAGTACGGCCCGAAGGCTTCGACCTCCAGCCTGTGCAGCCTCATTTCGCGAGGGCCCCCCGGTCGGCCGCTTCCAGGGCCCGGAACAGGAGCTGCTCTTCGCTTTCGGTGGGCGGGGCGCCCCGGCAGTCGTCGAGGAAGCTGCGCGAGACCTCGATGTCGGTCCGGCCGCGGACGGCGTCCGAGTAGCGCAGCGGGGCACCGGCGTGCCCGCCCTCGGGCTCCCACTCCAAGTGCACCGCGTACGGGAAGCGTTCGCGCAGACGCCGCATCGCGTCCACGGGCCGGACCCGGTCGGTGACCGTGACCGACAGGAAGTGGCCGAGGTGGACGTCGTGTTCCGGGTTCACGAGGAGGTCCTCGATGTCGCCTCGCAGCGTGGCGAGCGCCCTGGGTACCGGCAATTCGTGCCTGCGCACCTCGGCGAGGCCGCCGGCGTCGACGTCGACCAGCCAGACCGATTTCCGTTGCCGCGCTTCGGAAAACGAGTACGCCAGCGGGCTGCCGGAGTACCGCAGGTGCTCGGCGAGCGTCTGCGGGCCGTGGAGGTGGCCGAGCGCCACGTAGTCCACGCCGTCGAAGACCGAGCCGGGCACCTGCTCGACGCCGCCGACCGCGATGGTCCGTTCGCTGTCGGTGGGTTCGCCGCCGGTGACGAACGCGTGCGCGAGCACGACCGACCGGACCCCGGGCCGGGTTTCCAGGTCCGCGCGGATGCGGCGCATGGCCTCGGTGAGCACGCCGGTGTGGCCGCGCGCCTCCGGCACGCCCAGCGCGTGGCGCGCCGGTTCCGGTTCCAGATAAGGGATTCCGTAGACGGCGACCGGGCCGTGGCCGTCCTCGAACAGCACCGGTTCGGCCAGTCCGCCGACGGTGGTGCGCAGGTGCAGGCCGCCCGCCGCGGCGAACTCCGCGAAGGCGCCGAGGCGGGGCGCGGAGTCGTGGTTCCCGGGCGTGACGACGAGTTGCGCGCCGGCCGCGCGGATCCGGGCGACGGCCGCCGTGGCCACCCGCACGGCTTCGGCCGAGGGCACCGCGCGGTCGTAGATGTCGCCTGCCACCAGGACGGCGTCGATCGCCTCGCCGGCCACGAGGTCGGCGAGGTGCCCGAGCACCGCTTCCTGTTCCGCGAGCAGGTCGGCGCCGTGGAACGTGCGGCCGACGTGCCAGTCGGAGGTGTGCAGGAATCTCACGAGGGCCAAGGTACGACCCGCCTCCGACGAAATCGCGCAGGCACGCCGCCACCTCACTCGAACGTGTGTACTAACACGAGCGTGCCGGATCGGACACGCCCTGCGCGATATCGGGTTCTTCGCAGGTCAGCTACCCAGAGCGACGGATCGGGTGCGATTTTTGTCGGTGGGGTCCGCCATGATGTCCCCGCGGTCCGATCCAGGCGGCCCGGAGGGAGGAGACGAAGTGGCGACAGTGCTGACCACCGCGGCGATCGTGCTCGCGGTCCTGCTGCTGTTCGCCGTCGCGGTGCTGTGGCGGCTGTACCAGGACGGGATGCGCCGGGCGGACGCCGCGGCCCGGCTGGTGGCGGCCGAGCGGGCGAAGGCGGACCAGCAGCAGCTGGCGCTGCGGCGGTACGAGGTCGCGTTCGCCTCGATCAGCGGGCGCGGCGAGCTGGGCGAGCAGGTGCTGGTCGAGACGGCGCGCGCGCTCGGGCTGCGTGAGGACCTGCACTTCACGCTGCAGACGGACCTGGCGGGCGGCGGCGCGGCGAAACCGGACATGGTGCTGCGGGTGGGCGGCGACCGCACGGTGCCGGTCGACGCGAAGGCGAGCATGGCGACCTGGTCCGAGGCGGTGGAGACCGACGACCCGGACGAGCGGCTGGACGCGTTGCGCGCGCACGTCCGGCAGATCCGCTCGCGGGCCGCCGAGCTGGCCGGCAAGGGCTACCAGCGCTGGGCGGACGCGATCTACGGCACGATCATGTTCGTCCCGTCCGACGCCGCCGTCGTCGCGGCGCTCGACACCGATCCGGAGCTGCTGCGCTGGCTGATCGACCGGCGGGTGTTCCTGTGCGGCCCGACGGGCTTCGGGGTCCTCGCCTCGGCGGCCCTGTTCGCGGCGAGCGACCGGACCCTGGAGGCCGACGTCGAACAGGTGCGGGCGGGGGCGGCCGCGGCGCACCGGGCGGCGGGTGGCGCGGTGGAGGCGCTCAACCTGTCCAGCACGCACCTCCAGCGCTTCCTCTCGGCCCGGCGGCGGGAGCTGGAGGCCCTGGAGACGTTCCGGTCCACCGTGGCCCCGCTGACGGACGCCGCGGGGAGCCCGGCCGCGGTCCCGACGGTGCGGAAGGGGGACGAACTGGCGGCCAGCTGAGCAGGAGCACGCCGGCTCTCCGGCGGTGTTGACCAGTGCCTTCTCGGCCAGGCGCGATGACGCCCGCGTTCACGAGCTGCCTGGTTGGTCGTCGGTCACGCCGACGCCGGTCCAGGGCGGCCCGAGTTCGCCGCGGCGGGGCCGTCCGGTCGCTGTTCCGGCCGCCTGTTCGAGCCCTGTTCGAGCGCTTTAGCCCCACGTCGGCGGCGGTGCTGGCAAGATCTTCACATCCACGAGATACGGTGTTGTCTCGTGACCGCGATTCGCGATCGCCAGAGCGATCCAGATGCCGACGACGTCCCCGTGCCGTGGGATGAGCGTCCTGTCGTCGGTTCGAGGCGCGGACTGCCGTGGTGGGCGGCGGTCCTGGTCGGCCTCGGCCTGGCGATCGTGGGCGCCCTCCTGGGCAAGCCGAGCCAGGCGAACATCCCGCTGGTCTTCACCGTCTGCTACATCGCCGGGGCCGTGATCGCGGTCTGCGCGGTGCGGCGCCGCGGCCTGTTCGGGCCGATGGTGATGCCGCCGCTGGTGCTGGCCGTGACGGTGCCCGGGGTGATCCTGCTGACCTCCGGGTCCCAGGGCGACGACATGCTGTCGAAGGCGTTGAACATCGGCACCCCGCTGATCAACGGCTTCCCCATGATGGCCATCACCACCGGCATCACCCTGCTGATCGGGCTCGTCCGGATCTTCCGCGAGCGCGACCCCGACGCCCCGAAGAAGACCAAGGGCAACGCCAAGGCCGACCGCCGCCGAGCGGACGAGGACGACGAGAAGCCGTCGTCGCGCGCCGCGGCGACGTCGGCGGGGGGACGCCCGCGGCCGGCCGGTTCGGGCCGGACCGGCCAGACTCCGGCGCCTCCGCGTCGAGGACGGGAAGGCGAGCCGCCACGGCGTCCTCGTCCGCCCGCGGACGGCGAGCGCCGCGCCCAGCGCCCGGCCGCCGAACGTGACCCGGGCACCCGCAAGCCACCACCGGCAACCCGGCGCACGCCCCGCCCGGAAGAGGGCGACCCGCGCCGCCGCGAGCCACGCGACGACGCTCCGCGGCGACGCCCGCGCCCGCCCGCGGCGGAAGGCCGTGACACGCCGCCGCCGCCGCGCCGCCCGTCCGGTGGCCGGGGTGCCCCGCCGCGCCGGAACCGTCCGTGGGACGAAGAAGAGCGCTGACGAGCTGCTGAAACGGCGGTCGCCTCCGGTGGAGGCGACCGCCGTTTCGTTGCGAAGGCACCGGCGCCCGTGCTCGCGAGCGGAACTCGCGTGATCAGCTGGGTGTGCCTCTGGTGGGGCGCTCGTTCGGGGTTGAAAATGGGGGTTGGTCGCTCGCTGACGTCGTAGCTCTGTGGTCGTT